>DATDBK010000154.1:0-30416 GCA_036524935.1 Lysobacter sp.
GAGCAGCGGCGCGGTGACCATGAAGATGATCAGCAGCACCAGCATCACGTCGATGTAGGGAACGACGTTGATCTCTGCCTTGAGCTTGCGCTTGCGATGGCGGCGCGCGGTGATACCGGCCATGGCCTTCCTCTCGTTGCTAACGGTTCAAAACCGGTGGTTCAAAGCCCGGAACGGGCCCGCCAGACATCGGCGTGAAGTCCGCACGCGGACGTGCGGGACGTTGCGAGGAAGTCGCCTCAGGTTTCGTCGAGGTTGGCCTGGCGCTGCAGGATCGAGGAGAACTCTTCGGAGAACGCGTCGTAGCGCACCGACATGCGTTCGACCTTGGTCGCGAAGCGGTTGTAGGCCCACACCGCCGGGATCGCGGCGAACAGGCCCATCGCCGTGGCGATCAGCGCTTCGGAGATGCCCGGCGCGACCGTGGCGATGGTCGCTTCCTTCATGTTGGCCAGGCCCTGGAACGAAATCATGATGCCCCACACCGTGCCGAACAGGCCGACGTACGGGCTGATCGAACCGACGTTGGCGAGGAACTCGAGGTTGTGCTCGAGGCCGTCGATCTCGCGCGAACCGGTGGCGCGCATGGCGCGCTGGGCGCCTTCGAGCTGCATGCGGCTGTCGGCGCCGCGGCGCTGGCGCAGGCGGCCGAACTCGCGGAAACCGGCTTCGAAGATCGCTTCCAGGCCGCCGATGTCGCGGTTGCGCTCGGTGCTGCCGGCATAGAGCTTGGACAGCTCGGCGCCGGACCAGAAGCGCTCTTCGAACTGGTCGGCCTCGCGCGCGGCGCGGTCGAGCACGCGCTTCTTGCGGAAGATGATCACCCACGAGGCGATCGAACCGAACAACAGCAGCAGCATGACCAGTTGCACCGGGATGCTGGCGTGCAGCACCAGCTGCAGCAGGTTGAGGCTGTTGTTGTCGACGGCTCCGGCCGACAGCGCCTGGGCGGCGGTGCTTGCGGCGTTGGCGGCCTCTTCCGGCAGGGGCTCGACCGCGGTGGCCTGCAACGCTGTCAACAATGGGGTCATGCTCGGTTCTCCGTGCCCGTCGCGCGGGACTGTGTGCAACTTGGGGGAATGCCTGATCGAAAAACGCTTGAAGCTCTAATCGGGGTTACAGCGGTTGCTCGAGTGCCTTGAGCTGGTCGTACAGCGGCTGCGGAATCGGCCGCGGGCGGAAGCCATCGGCTTCCAGCGCCGCCACCCGCACCTGCGCGGTCAGCAGCAGTTCGTCACCGCGGCGGATCGCCTGGGTGAAGATCGCGCTGGCGCGGCGGCATTCCTGCAGTCCCACCGATACCGCCAGCGCATCGTCGAGCCGGGCAGGCTTGAGGAAGTCCAGCTGCATGGCACGGACCGCGAATACCAGCCCGTAGTCGAGCCGCAGCAATTCCTGGCCGTAGCCCTGCGCGCGCATCCACTCGGTCCGCGCACGTTCGAGGAACGCCAGGTACTGCGCGTGATAGACCACCCCGCCAGCGTCGGTATCTTCCCAGTAGACCCGTGTCGGCCAACTGAACGCCACTTCAACCGTCACTGCCGGGCTCCTCGAACAGCCCGCCGCTGCCGGCTTTCGGCTTCAGGCCGATGTGGCGGTAGGCCTTCGCGCTGGCCATGCGGCCGCGCGCGGTGCGGATCAGGTAACCCTGCTGGATCAGGTATGGCTCGATGACGTCCTCGAGCGTGCCGCGCTCTTCGCTCAGCGCCGCCGCCAGCGATTCGACGCCGACCGGGCCGCCGTCGAAGGACTCGATGATTATCTTCAGCATGCGCCGGTCGAGCTCGTCGAAACCCTCCGGGTCGACCTTGAGCATCGCCATCGCCGCATCGGCGACGTCGCGGGTGATGTCGCCACCGGCACGCACCTGGGCGAAGTCACGCACGCGCCGCAGCAGGCGGTTGGCGATGCGCGGGGTGCCGCGCGAACGGCGGGCGATCTCGGCCGCGCCTTCGGGCTCGCAGGCGATGCCGAGGATCTGCGCCGAGCGGCGCACGATCCGGGTCAGCTCTTCGGCGCTGTAGAACTCCAGGCGCTGGACGATGCCGAAGCGGTCGCGCAGCGGCGCGGTCAGCAGGCCCGCGCGCGTGGTCGCGCCGATCAGGGTGAACGGGGGCAGGTCGAGCTTGATCGAGCGCGCCGCGGGGCCCTCGCCGATCATGATGTCGATCTGGTAGTCCTCCATCGCCGGATAGAGGACTTCCTCGATCGCCGGCGACAGACGATGGATCTCGTCGACGAACAGCACGTCGTGCGGCTGCAGGTTGGTCAGCAGCGCGGCCAGGTCGCCGGCCTTCTCGATCACCGGGCCGGAGGTCTGGCGCAGGCCGACGCCGAGCTCGTTGGCGATGACATGGCTGAGGGTGGTCTTGCCCAGGCCGGGCGGGCCGAAGATCAGGACGTGGTCGAGGGCCTCGCCGCGTGCCTTGGCGGCCTCGATGTAGATTTTCATCTGCTCGCGCACCGGCTGCTGGCCGAGGTACTCGTCCAGCCGCTTGGGCCGGATCGAGGACTCGATGGCCTCGTCCTCGCGGGTGGCGCCGGCGGCGATGATGCGGGAGTCATTCATGCCCGTATGTTCGCATGGGCGCGGCCCGCAGGCATGGCAACGAGTCGCGAAACCGCGTAGCCCGGGTAAGCGAAGCGCACCCGGGGGACCGGCGTCTCGACCCCGGGTGCGCTGCGCTTACCCGGGCTACGCCATCGGTCAGATCTCGACCTGTGCGCCCAGCTCCACCAGGCGGTTGCCCGGGATGCGGAAGAAGCCGGTCGCTGGCGCGGCATTGCGGTGCATGAAGGCGAACAGGCGGTCGCGCCAGATCGGCATGCCGCGGTGGCGGCTGGCCACCACGGTCTCGCGGCTGGCGAAATACGTGGTGTCCATCGGGTCGAAATAGGTGCCGCCGGCATCGCACGAGCGCATCAGCGCCAGCGGCACGTCGGGCACTTCCATGAACCCGAAGCGGATCAGCACGCGGTAGAAGTCGTCGCCGATCGCCTGGATCTTCAGGCGCTTGTCGCGCGGCGCGTACGGCACGTTGAGCGTCTCCACCGTCAGGAACACGTTGCGCTCGTGCAGCACCTTGTTGTGCTTGAGGTTGTGCAGCAGCGCGTGCGGCACCACGCCCTTGTCGGCGGTCATGAAGATCGCCGTGCCGGGCACGCGCACCGGCGGCGCCAGCATCAGGCCGGGCAGGAAGCTGTCGAGCGAGATGCCTTCCTTGCGCACTTCGTCATGCAGCAGCTCACGACCGCGGCGCCAGGTGCGCAGCAGGGTGAACACGACCAGGCCCAGCAGCAGCGGGAACCAGGCGCCGTCGAAGAACTGGGCGCCGTTGGCGATGACAAAACCGACGTCGACCACGAAGAACAACAGGCACAGCGGCAGCACCCAGGTGCGCCAGCGCGGCCATAGCGCGCGTGCGACCAGCGCCAGCAGCAGGGTGTCGATCAGCATGGTCGCCGACACCGAGATGCCGTAGGCGGTGGCCAGGGCGGTCGAGCTGCGGAACATCAGCACCACCGCCAGCACCGCGATCATCAGCAGCCAGTTGATGTACGGCACGTAGATCTGGCCGATCGTCGACTGCGAGGTGTGCTTGACCTGCATGCGCGGGACATAGCCCAGCTGCATGGCCTGGCGGGCGACGGAATAGGCACCGGTGATGACCGCCTGGCAGGCGATCACCGCCGCCATCGTCGCCAGCACGATCATCGGATACAGCGCCCACGCCGGCACGGCCTCGAAGAACGGGTTCTTGACCGCGTCCGGATGGCCGAGCACGAACGCGCCCTGCCCCAGGTAGTTGAGCATCAGGCACGGCAGCACCAGCGTGTACCAGGCGTAGCGGATCGGCCGCGGGCCGAAGTGGCCCATGTCGGCGTACAGCGCCTCGCCGCCGGTCACCGCCAGCACCACCACGCCCAGGATCAGGACCGAATGCGAGCCGTGCTCGATGAAGAAGCGCGCGCCCCACATCGGGTTCAGTGCCTTCAGCACTTCCGGCGCTTCGATGATGTTGTGGATGCCGATCGCGGCCAGCGCCAGGAACCAGACCGTGGTGATCGGCCCGAACACCCGGCCGACCTTCTCGGTGCCAAAGCGCTGGGCGAAGAACACCATCACCAGGATGACGACCGCTATCGGCACGATGAAACGGTGCAGCCCGGGTGCGGCAACCTCCAGGCCCTCGACCGCGCCGAGCACGGTGATGGCCGGGGTGATGACGCTGTCGCCGAAGAACAGCGAGGCGCCGAAGATGCCGAGGATGCCGATGACATAGGCCGAGCGCGAGCCCTTGGGCAGGGTCCGCTGGGCGAGCGTCATCAACGCCATGATGCCGCCCTCGCCTTCGTTGTCGGCACGCATGATGATGGTCACGTACTTCAGCGTCACCGTGATCATCAGCGCCCAGAACACCAGCGACAGGATGCCCAGCACGGTGTCGTGGTTGCCGATCAGGCCGAAGTGCGGCGAGAACGCTTCCTTCAGCGTGTACAGCGGGCTGGTACCGATGTCGCCGAAGACGACGCCGATCGCACCAATGACAAGGCCGCCCAGCCCCTGCTTGCCGTGGCCGTGCTGCGCGCCATTGGCGGAGGTCGAATGGGGAACGGAAGAGGACATTGAGTCGGTTGCTCGGGGCGGCAAGGCCGCCATGGCGTCAACGAAGCGCGGACTTTAGCGCTTTGCGGATGATGGTGGCGGCGTCATCGCCGGCCGCGGTGGCCTCGCGCGCCATGCGGACGGCCTCGGCGGGCTTGTAGCCCAGCTGCTGCAAGGCGATCGCCGCTTCGCTCTGGGGGTCGGCGGCGGCGCCATTGCCGGACAGCGTGGCGCCCACGCCGGCCAGGTCGGCGGCACGGTCGCGCAGCTCGACCACCATGCGCTCGGCGGTCTTCTTGCCGATGCCGGGAATGCGGGTCAGCGCGGTGATGTCGCCGACCTGGACCAGGCGCGCGAATTCGTCCACCGACACGCCCGACAGCACCGCCAGGGCGATCTTCGCGCCAATGCCGGACACCTTCTGCACGTCGCGGAACAGCCGGCGCTCGCCTTCATGCAGGAAGCCGTACAGCGAGACGCTGTCTTCCTTCTGCGCGTAATGGGTGAACAGGGCGACCTCGCGACCGACGTCGGGCAGGTCGTAGAACGTGCTCATCGGCGCTTCCAGCTCGTAGCCCACGCCGTGCACGTCCACCACCAGCCACGGCGGCTGCTTGTGGACGAGGATGCCTTTTAGACGACCGATCATGCGCCGCGTCTCCGCAACAGGTGGGTGGCCAGGCCGGTCCGCGCCGCAGTCGCACTCATGTGCGCGTGGGTCAGGGCCACCGCCAGTGCATCGGCGGCGTCGGCCTGAAGTTTCGTGTCCGGCAGGTTCAGCAACAATCGGACCATGTGCTGGACCTGTTCCTTGTCGGCCGCGCCGCGACCGACCAGCGACTGCTTGATCACGCGCGGTGCGTACTCGCTGATCGGGATGCGCCGGCGCACCACCGTCGCCAGCGCCGCGCCACGGGCGTGGCCGAGCTTCAGCGCCGAGGTCGCCGACTTGGCCATGAACACGGTCTCGATCGCAACCTGCTGCGGCTGCCACTCATCGAGCAGCGCCTCCAGCCCCTCGCACAGCAGGCCCAGCCGCGACGGAAAGTCCTCGGCATCGAGCAGGACCAGCGCGCGCGCATGCACGTACGTGCAGCGGCCATCGGCGGCGACATCGACAACGCCGACACCGGTGCGCTGGGAACCGGGGTCTATCCCGAGGATTCTGATCACGTCGTCAGCTTACGCCGTCAGGCGTAGGCATCCTCGCCGAGGTCGGCATTGGAGTAGACGCTCTGGACATCGTCCATGTCCTCGAGCCAGCGCAGCAGCTTGACCACCTGCTGGGCGGTCTCGCCGCTGACGGCGATGTCGTTGTCGGCGCGCATGGTGACTTCGGCGATGTCGGCCTTGAGACCGGCCGCGTCCATCGCCGCCTTGACGGCCGGGAATGCATCGGGCGCGGTCAGGACGTCGATCGCGCCGTCGTCATAGACGACCACGTCGTCGGCGCCGGCATCGATCGCGAGCTCGGTCACCTTGTCCTCGTCGACGCCTGCCGCGAAGGACAGCACGCCGTGCTTCTTGAACATGAAGGACACCGAACCATCGGTGCCCAGGTTGCCGCCGAACTTACCGAATGCGTGGCGCACGTCGGCGACGGTGCGGACCTTGTTGTCGGTGAGGCAGTCGACGATCACGGCGACGCCGCCGGGGGCATAGCCCTCGTAGCGGATCTCCTCGTAGACGACGCCCTCGAGTTCGCCGGTGGCCTTCTTGATGGCGCGCTCGATCACGTCCTTGGTCATGTTCATCGACAGACCCTTGTCGACGGCCACGCGCAGGCGCGGATTGCCCGACGGGTCACCGCCGCCGGCACGGGCGGCCACGCCGATTTCCCGGATGATCTTGGTGAAGATCTTGCCGCGCTGCGCGTCTACCGCGTTCTTGCGGGCCTCGATCGAGGGACCTCTACCCATGAACTGTTCCAGGCTGTGTGCTTTGGCGAAGCGGCGATTTTACTCGATTGGGCAGGATGTGCCGCCGGTCACCATCCACTCGCCCCACCCGGGGCTCAGCGCCCGAAGTGGCCGCTGTGCAGGAACCCGGCGACCAGTCCCGCCACTTCGCGCGAATACACCAGCCCGGTGTGGCTGGAGCTGACCACGGTATGGTCGGCCAGCCCCTGCAGGCGCGTCTCGGCGACGGCCACGGTGCCGTCGTTCTCTTCCTGGAAGCGGCCGAAATACTTGCCCAGTCCCAGCGACGTGCGGCCGGCGACCACCCCGACCTCGGCCTTGCCCGTCCACGGCGAGCAGCCCTCGCGCAGCAAGGAGGCACTGCGGCCCAGCGTCGGCGCGGTCCAGGCGTAACCGGCCAGGCCGCTGGCGGCGGCGCTCCCGCACAGCGGCGAGCCCAGGCAGACGACGCGCTCGGCCAGCACCGAGGGATGGCGATCCAGTGTCCTGAGGGTGACCAGTCCGCCCAGGCTAT
This sequence comes from Lysobacter sp., assembly GCA_036524935.1. GTDB lineage: Bacteria > Pseudomonadota > Gammaproteobacteria > Xanthomonadales > Xanthomonadaceae > Lysobacter_J. Next base: position 7,040 of record DATDBK010000154.1, read on the forward strand.
GGGCGACGACGTGCGCGGGAGACCGCTGCAGCAACCCGGCCAGGCGCGGGATCGCCGCGTCCGGGCCGCCACCGACCGTGGCGTAGCCAAAAAACTCGGGGGCGAAGCCGGCCTCGCGCAGGCGCTGCGCCAGCCAGTGCATCGACAGGCGCGGCATCCACAGGCCGTGAAGGAGGACTACCCGGTTGGTCGTCATCGGGAATGGATGGTGGCGGTCGGCAGAAAAGCAACCGCAAAAACGCTATGCCTTGCGGCGCAGGATGAACTCATGGTCACGCGTATCGCCGACCACGAAGTCGTAGTCGCCGACGCGCTCAAACCCGTAACGCGCATAGAACCGCTGCGCCCCCAGGTTCTCGCTCCACACGCCGATCCACAACGTCCTGGGCCCGTCGCGCAGCAGCCATTCCTGCGCCGTCTCGAACAGACGTGCGCCCCAGCCGCCGTTCTGGTGGTCGCGCAACACGTACAGGCGCTTGAGCTCGCCATCGCCGTCGGCGACCTCGTCGTGCGGCAGGCCACATGGGCCGGCCGCTGCATGGCCGACGGCCTTGCCCTCGACTTCCAACAGCCACACGGCATAGTCCGGGTGGCCGAGGATGACCTTCTGCTTGTCGACCGCGTAGCTGTCGCGCAGGAAGGCCTGCAGGTCGGCATCCGGGTACTGGTGCCCGAACGTCTCGGTGAAGGTTTTCGCCGCCAGGGCCGACACGGTTTCCGCGTCGGCCACGGTGGCGCGCCGGATGGTCGCCACGATCAGGCTTCCTCGTCCGCCTCTTCTTCCTCGTCTTCTTCGGCGTCCTCGTCCTCGTCGCCTTCCTCGCCGTCCTCGTCCTCTTCTTCCTCGTAGTCCTCGTCGCCGAAGTCCTCACCGTCCCAGCGGAACTGGCCATCGGCGACGAACGTCATCGCCATCGGCCCGCCGGCGGCGCGCGTGCGCACCAGCCAGCCGCCGAACACCTGCGCGCGCTCGGTCACCAGGCCGGCACCCGCGGCCGAACCGGTCTCACCCAACGCTTCCCATTCGAGCTCCAAAACAGCTTGATCCAAAGCAACTTCCGTCATGCGCTTACTTCCCTTCCTTCTTCGGACGAACTTGAATGTGCACTTCCGCCAGCTGCGCATCCGGCACCGGCGACGGCGCACCGGTCATCAGACACTGCGCGGTGGTGGTCTTCGGGAACGCGATGACGTCGCGGATCGACTCGGTGCCGGCCATCAGCGCGGCGATGCGGTCGATGCCGAACGCGATGCCACCGTGCGGCGGCGCGCCGTACTTGAGTGCGTCGAGCAGGAAGCCGAACTTGCCTTCCGCTTCCTCGGCGCCGATGCCGAGCAGCTCGAACACCGCCGACTGCATCGCCGAGTTGTGGATGCGGATCGAGCCACCGCCAATTTCGTTGCCGTTGAGCACCATGTCGTAACCGCGCGACACCGCCGTCTTCGCGTTCGTGCGCAGGTCGTCGATCGAGTCGACCGCTGGTGCGGTGAACGGGTGATGCAGGGCGACGTAGCGGTTCTCTTCCTCGTCCCACTCGAACATCGGGAAGTCGGTCACCCACAGCGGCGCCCAGGTGTCGGCGACCATGCCCAGGTCCTTGCCCAGCTTCAGGCGCAGTGCGCCCATGAAGTCGCTGGCGGACTTGTACGTGGCCGCGCCAAAGAAGATCGCGTCACCGCTCTGCGCGCCGGTGGCGTCGAGGATCGCGGCCAGCGTGGCGTCGTCGAGGAACTTGGCGATCGGCGAGTTGACGCCTTCGCGCCCCTTGCCGGCGTCCTCGACCTTCATCCACGCCAGGCCCTTGGCGCCGTACTTGGCGGCGTGAGCGCCGTAATCGTCGATCTGCTTGCGGCTGAGCGTTGCAGCGCCGGGCACGCGCAGCGCAACCACGCGACCGTCCTCATGATTGGCCCAGTCGGTGAAGACTTTGAACTCGCAGTTCTTCACCAGCTCGGCAATGTCGGTGAATTCCAGGGCGATGCGCAGGTCGGGCTTGTCCGAACCGTAGCGACGCATCGCCTCGGCGTAGGTCATGCGCGGGAACTGCGCGGCAAGCTCCACCGACATCACTTCGCGGAACACCGAACGGATCATCTCCTCGGTGAGGTCCTGCACGTCGCGCTCGGACACCCACGCGAACTCCATGTCGAGCTGGGTGAACTCGAGCTGGCGGTCGGCGCGCAGGGCCTCATCGCGGAAGCAGCGCGCGATCTGGTAGTAGCGGTCGAAGCCGGCCATCATCAGGATCTGCTTGAACAGCTGCGGCGACTGCGGCAGTGCGTAGAACTCGCCGTGGTGCATGCGTGCCGGCACCAGGAAGTCGCGCGCACCTTCCGGCGTGGCCTTGGTCAGGATCGGCGTTTCGATGTCCTGGAAACCGCGCTCGTCGAGGTAGCGGCGCAGCGCCTGCACCAGCTTGATGCGGGTGCGCATCTTGCGCTGCATCTGCGGCGTGCGCAGGTCGAGGTAGCGGTACTGAAGGCGGATGTCCTCGCCCGGGTTCTCATGGGCGTGGAACGGCAGCGGCTCGGCCTTGTTGAGCAGTTCGATCTTCGTCGCCACCACTTCGACCTGGCCGGTACGGATCTTGGCGTTGACGGCCTCGCGCTTGCGCACGACGCCGGTGATGCGCAGGCAGTCCTCGTAACCCACCTGCGCCGCGGCTGCGATCACTGCGGCGTTGACCTGGCCAGCGCCCAGCGCCGGATCCTGGGTCGGCTCGGCCACGATCTGGACGATGCCCTCGTGGTCGCGCAGGTCGATGAAGCACAAGCCGCCGAGGTTACGGGCAACGTCGGCCCAGCCGCACAAAGTGACGGTCTGTCCGATCAGGGCCTCATCGATGAGGCCACAGTAATGGGTACGCATGGGGGCTCCGGGGGTACGCATCCGGCCAGGGCCGGAAAATTGGTCACTCCGGCCAGGGCCGGAAAAACTGGTCACTCCGGCCAGGCCGGAAGGCAGGACATTCCGGCCGAGGCCGGAGAAAGCGGCATTTTAGCGGCAGCCGCGGGTCAGTTGCCCGTGGACGGCAGCCCGGGTCGCCGGAGCGGCCGACCGCGCACCTCGCGACCCCGGTCTCAGGCCTTGCCCGACGGCGCCGGGTCGGGCTTCTTCTCGGCCGGTTTGGACTCGGCCGGCTTGCTGTCGCCGCTGGCCGGGGGAGCCGAACTGTCCCCGGCGAGGTTGCGTTTCTTGTCGCCGTCCTTCTTGAAGTCGGTTTCGTACCAGCCGCCGCCGGCGAGCCGGAATTGCGGCGCGGTCAGCTGGCGGCGCACATGCGGCTCGCCGCAGACCGGGCACTGCGTTGGATCGGCCTCGGACAACTTCTGCAGGCGGTCAAAGGCGTGGCCGCAGGCGGCGCACTCGAAGGCATAGATCGGCATGGCACGACGCATCGCGAAGACAGGCCGGCATTCTGGAGGCAACCGCAGGCTTTTCAAGCATCCGGTGGCCGCGAGGTGGCCTGGACGGCCTCGCCGGCCCCCCCGGCGGCTGGAAAAGGCTCCGCCGGCGCGGCCGCCACCGGCAGCGGGGCGACGTCGAACGGGGTGCGCAGGACCAGCGACGGCAGCAGCGTGTTGAGGAAGGCATACAGCAGCAGGCCGCCGTACAGCGCGTCGGGAATTGCGAAGTGCTCGTGCAGGATCGTCGCCAGCACCAGGGTGAAGATCAGCGTCGGCATCAGTGCCATCGACACCCGCAGGCTGCTGCCGGGGCTGTCGCGGAACAGCCAGCGCCGCTGGATCCAGATCACGCCGAAGCGCCCGGGCAGGATCACCGCGGTGAGCCCCAGGCCCACCAGCAATGCCTCCCAGGTCAGTGCCCCGGTCGGCACGCGCGCACCGTTGGCGAAGAAGTAGAACGGCACGAAGAACGAGGAGAACAGCTTGACCCCGTGCATGATGTCCTCCGACGCCAGCGCCGGCACGCGCGGACGCAGCGCGCGCGCGATCAGGCCTGCGATGAACGCACCCAGCAGGTATTCGACGCCAAGGCTGTCGGTGACATACGCGGCGACGAATCCGACCATCACCAGCAGCGAGAACTCCGAGCCCGGCGCGTGCGGCACCACCCAGCGCCCGAGCGCGACGTAGGCCACCGGGATCACCGCGATCAACGCCAGCAGCGCCATCGACGACGCGCCCAGCTCGACCGGGTCGGATGCCTTGAGCACGAAGAACATCAGCGCCAGCGCCAGCAGTTCGCCGGCGATGGCCTTGTTGGTGACCCAGAAGCGGTCTTCCTCGCGCATCTGGAAACGATCGAGCGAGTCGACGATGAAGCCGGTGGACGAGGTCAGCAGCGCCAGCGCCAGCAGCATCGCCGGCTGCCACGGCAGGCCCAGGAACCGCCATGCCAGCCAAGCCACCGCGGCCAGCGTCAGGCAGCGCAGGCCGAGGTAGGTCACCAGCTGGCCGACGCCCCGGCGCAGCTTGTTCAGGTCGACCTCGAGGCCGGCATGGAGGAACAAGGTGGAAATGCCCAGCGATGCCAGCAGGTGGATCGCATCGTTGTGCCGGTGCGCATCCGGCCAGGCCAGCATCAGCGCGATGCCGAAGGCGAAGCAGGTCAACGGTGCGGGCATCCGATAGCGCTGCAGAGCGCGTGGCACGATCAGCAGGGCGCAGATCAGCAGCAGGTAGACCAGCTCGTGACTCATTCCCGCTCCTTGTGATCGGCCACGGCTGGATGATCCAAGGCGCCGCGGGCATCCGCAAGCCCGTGCGCCGGTCGTACACTCCGCCTCCCCCACCCGTTTTGGCCGACCATGGACGCATTGCGCATCTATCGAATCGACGCCTTCACGACGCAGCGCGGCCAGGGCAACGCGGCCGGCGTCGTCACCAACGCGCAAGGCCTCGACGAGGCGCGGATGCAGGCGATCTCGCACGAACTCGGGCACTCCGAAACCGCCTTCGTGCTGCCGCCGCAAGGCGACGACCACGACCTCCACATCCGCTATTTCACCCCGACCACCGAAGTGCCGGTGTGCGGCCACGCCACCGTCGGCGCGCACTTCGCACTGGCGCTGGAAGGCGCCGCGCCGGGCGTGCGCCGTCAACTCACCGGTGCCGGAGTGCAGACTGTGGAAACGCTGCGGCGCGATGACGGCAACACGGCCGTGCGCATCCAGCAGAACGCGCCGACGTTCGCCGCGCCGCTGTCAGCGGATCTGGTGCGGGACGTTTCGAATGCGCTTGGCCTGCGCGACGGTGAACTCGACAGCCGCGGCCCGGTGCAGTTCGTCAGCACCGGCCACGGCAAGCTGCTGATCCCGATCCGGAGCCTGCAGCGGTTGCGCGAGCTGCGGCCGGACATGGCGCGGCTGGCCGCGCTGGACGAGCGCGTCGGCAGCAAGGGTTATTTCGTCTTCACCCTCGACACCGAAGCCGGTGATGATGGCTACAGCCATGGCCGCATGTTCGCGCCGGGAATCGGCATCGACGAGGACCCGGTCACCGGCAACGCCAATGGCCCGCTCGGGGCGTATCTGGTGCGGCACGGGCTGATCGCTGTCGACGGCGACCAAGTGCGCTTTCGCGGCCGGCAGCAGACCGGCGCGGGACGCGGCGGATTCGTCGACGTCAGCGTGCAGGTCGAGTCGGGCCAGCCGGTGGCGGTGGCGATCGAGGGGCTGGCGGTGCTGGGCGAGCGGGTGCGGTAAGGGAATGACTGCCCCTCTCCCGATTCCGGGAGAGGGTTGGGGTGAGGGCAGCTTTCAGCCCTCGTACAACCCCAGCAACGCCTCTTCCGCTTCCGCCAGCTGCGCCGCCATCTGCTCGCGGCGGCGCGCCAGCTCGACAGCATCGGTACCGCCGCCGGCGTACTGGTCCGGATCGGCCAGGTCCATGTCGAGCGTATGCAGCTTCGACTCCAGCTCGGCCACGCGCGCCTCGGCCTGCGCCAGCTTGTGCGCGTTGGCCTTGACTGCCTTGACGGCGGGTTTGGCGGCCGCGACTGGCGCCACTGCCGCCACCTTGGCCGGCACCTTGCCGTCGCCGCTGCTGTCGCGCGTGCGCAGCCACGATGCATAGGCATCGAGGTCGCCGTCGAACGGCTGGGCGACACCGTCGGCGACACGCCAGAACGTGTCGCAAACCAGGCCGATCAGATGGCGGTCATGGCTGACCAGCACGATCGCGCCGTCGAAGATGCTCAGCGCTTCGGCGAGGGCCTCGCGCATGTCGAGGTCGAGGTGATTGGTCGGTTCGTCGAGCAGCAACACGTTCGGCTTGCGCCAGGCGATCAGTGCCAGCGCCAGGCGCGCGCGCTCGCCGCCGGAAAACACGTCGACCTTCTCGAATGCACGGTCGCCCGGGAAGTTCCATTTGCCGAGGAAGTCGCGCAGTTGCTGCGTGGCCACACCCGGCGCGATGTCTGCCAGATGGTCGATCGCGGTGGTGCCCTCACGCAGCGATTCCACCGTGTGCTGGGCGAAGTAGCCGATGCGCAGGTCCGGATGGCCGCCGCGCTCGCCGCTGAGCAGGGGCAGTTCGCCGACCAGCGATTTCACCAGCGTCGACTTGCCGGCGCCGTTGGGGCCGAGCAGTGCAACGCGGTCGCCGGCTTCGAGGATGAAGCCGATCTGGTGCAGCACCGTGTGTTCGCCGTAACCGCAATCGGCGTGGGTCACGCGCAGCAGCGCGTGCGGCAGCTTGGCCGGCGCCGGGAACTCGATCCGCAGCGCGCGCTCCACGCGCACCGCCTCGGTGTCGGCCATCTTGGCCAGGCGCTTGACGCGCGACTGTGCCTGCTTGGCCTTGGCCGCGCTGGCGCTGAAGCGATCGATGAAGCTCTGCAGGTGGGCGCGCTCGGCCTGCACCTTCTCGTGGGTGATCTGCTGCAGGCGCAGGTGCTCGGCGCGCTGGCGCTCGAACGAGGTGTAGTCGCCGGTGTAGAGCTTGGCCTTGCCATCGTGCAGATGCAGCGTGTGGGTGGTGATCTCGTCAAGGAACTCGCGGTCGTGCGAGATCAGCAGCAACGTGCCCGGGTACTTGAGCAACCACTGTTCCAGCCACAGCACCGCGTCGAGGTCGAGGTGGTTGGTCGGTTCGTCGAGCAGCAGCAGGTCCGATGGCGTCATCAGCGCGCGCGCCAGGTTCAGGCGCACGCGCCAGCCGCCGGAGAATTCCTTGACCGCGCGCTCGTGGGTGTCGGGTGAGAAACCCAGGCCATGCAACAGCTTGCCGGCGCGCGCGGTGGCGTCGTAGCCGTTGAGTTCTTCCAGGCGGTGATGCGCCTCGGCCACCGCTTCCCAGTCCTCGCGCTCGACCGCTTCGCGCTCCGCCACGATCGCGGCGTGCACGAGGGCATCGCCGGACAGGACGAAATCGAGAGCGGGATCGTCCAGTGCCGGCGTTTCCTGGGCGACGCTGGCAATGCGCACGCGCGTGGGAATGTCGAGGTCGCCCTTGTCGGCTTCAACCTCGCCCTGGACCGCGGCGAACAACGACGACTTGCCGGTGCCGTTGCGGCCGATCACGCCCACGCGCCAGCCGGCATGCAGGGTCAGGTCGACGTTGGACAGCAGCAGGCGCTCACCCCGGCGGAGGGCGAAATTACGAAGGGAAATCACGGGGGGACCAGAAGGATGCTCGAAACCCCACTAGTCTAGCGGTTTGGCGACCGGGGGCCTCGCCTGATTGGTGCCGCACGACCAGCTCCCACCCCGGCCATGGTCAAAAAGCGAGCCCTGACCCTCGTTTGACACGCTTTGGCGCAATCTGGCGGCCGGGCCTGTCCGTGCTGACCTCGGGTTGCATCACCCGTCCCGGGCCCACATCCTGAACGGCAGACCGCAAACGGATACTCGATGCATCACACGTCCCTGATCGCAATCCTGGTGGCCGGCTTCGTGCTGGCGTTCATCTTTGGCTCGCTGGCAAACCGCCTGCGGCTGTCGCCTCTGGTGGGCTATCTGCTGGCCGGCGTCATCGCCGGACCCTTCACACCCGGATTCGTTGGCGATCAGACGTTGGCTCCGCAGCTGGCCGAGATCGGCGTGATCCTGCTGATGTTCGGCGTCGGCCTGCACTTCTCGATGCGCGAACTGATGTCGGTCAAGGCGATCGCCCTGCCTGGCGCGATCGCCCAGATCGCACTGGCGACGGCGCTCGGCTGGGGCTTGGCGCGGTTCCTGGGCTGGTCGAATGGCGCCGGCATCGTGTTCGGCCTGTCACTGTCGGTGGCCAGCACCGTGGTGCTGCTGCGGGCGCTTGAAGAACGGCGTCTGGTGGAGACCGGCCGGGGCCGCATCGCGGTCGGCTGGCTGATCGTCGAAGACCTGGCGATGGTGCTCGCACTGGTGCTGCTGCCGGCGCTGGCCGGCGTGATCAAGGGCGAAACCGGCGACCCGGTGCAGGTCTGGTCTGCCCTGTTCAAGACCCTCGCCAAGGTCGGCGCGTTCGTGGCGGTGATGCTGATCGTCGGCCGCCGGGTGATCCCGTGGATCCTCGAACGCGTGGCCGGCACCGGCTCGCGCGAGTTGTTCACGCTGTGCGTGCTGGCGATCGCACTGGGCGTCGCATTCGGTTCGGCGGCGATGTTTGGCGTGTCGTTCGCGCTGGGTGCGTTCTTCGCCGGCATGCTGCTCAACGAATCCGAGTTCAGCCACCAGGCCGCCACCGAAACGCTGCCGCTGCGCGACGCGTTCGCGGTGCTGTTCTTCGTCTCGGTCGGCATGCTGTTCGACCCGATGATCCTGGTCGAGCGCCCGCTCGAAGTCATCGCGACGTTCCTGATCATCGTGTTCGGCAAGTCGCTGGCGGCCTATGCGATCGTCCGCGCCTTCGGCAAACCCAATTCGACGGCGCTGCTGATCTCGGCCAGCCTGGCGCAGATCGGCGAGTTCTCCTTCATCCTCGCCGGCCTCGGGCTGCAGCTGGAGATCCTGCCGAAGGCGGGCCAGGACCTGGTCCTGGCGGGCGCCTTGCTGTCGATCATCGTCAACCCGCTGCTGTTCGCCTGGCTCGACCGGCGCGAAGCGCGCGAGGCGGCCAATCGTGCCCCGGAACCGGAAGAGCACATTTCACCGCCGATCCGCCCGGGCCTGAGCAACCATGTCATCCAGATCGGCTATGGCCGCGTCGGCAGCGAACTTGCCCGGCTGCTGACCGAACGCGGCGTCGAGATCGTCGTCATCGACGACGAGGAAGACCTGGTCATCAAGGCGCGCGTTGCCGGCCTGCCGGCGATCCGCGGCAATGCCGCCAATGAGCGCGTGCTGCGCGAGGCGGCGCCTGACCGCGCGAGCATGGTGATGATGGCGATCCCGAACGCGCTCGAGGCCGGCGAGATCATCGCCAAGCTGCGCACGATCAACCCGGCGCTCACCATCGTCGCCCGCGCGCACAGCGATGCCGAGGTCAAGCACCTGCTCGACCACGGTGCCGATGGCGCGGTGATGGCCGAACGCGAGCTGGCGCACAGCCTCGCCGAGATGGTGCTGGCGACGCCGCAATATCGCGGCGAGCGCCAGCTGCCGCCGGCCGCTCCGGCCTGATCACGCTGATCACCCCTGATCACGCCTGATCTGGGGCAGCGGTTTGGCCGACGCATCCGGCGTAATGCGTAGCTCATTACAACGGATGCCGTGGCATTTGCGGTGACGGGTGTGACCGGCATGAACAGGCTTCACGCGAGTCTCTGGGCACTCCTGCTCATGCTCGCGCTTGCCTGCCTGCCGTCACTGTCCCGCGCGCAATGCGGCCTGGTCGCCCATACGGCCGCCGAGACCACGGTCCATGCCGGCGTGCCCACGCTGTCCACGCGCGCCGGATGGCGTCCTGGCGAAGACATCGCCACCCTGCCCCGCGGCGCCGAAGTCCACGTCTGCCAGGCACGCAGGATCGGGCAGTTCGGCATCGGCATGCGCGACTGGCTGCGCATCCAGTTCGATGGCGGCATCAGCGGATGGGTCTACCTGGGCACGACCGACATGGCGACGACGCGAGGCGCGACCGGCGGCTTCTCGTTGATCGCGGAGGCCATCGCACGCGACCGGCCCGATACGTCGCGTCCTGACGACGGACTGCCCTGGTACGGGCGTGGCTGGGTGCTGATGCTTTCGGTCGGCTTCGTGATACTCGGCATCGCCACGCGACAGGTGTTCGGCGGCAGAGCGCCGGTACCGCTGCGCGACCGGCTGCGCCTGGATGCCTGCAGGCGGGCGTTGATCGCCGGCCCGCTCGCGATCGTGACCGTGCTGCTGATCGGCGACTTCACCCTCAACAGCGAGACGGCGACGCTGGTGTGCCTGCTGATCGCCTTCCAGAGTGGATTCTTCTGGCAGGCGCTGCTGGGCCGGCCCTCACCGCAACCCCTCTCCCGGATGCGGGAGAGAGGCTTGAAGATCCTCAGGCCTTCGCGAAGGTCAGCTGTGCACCCGCGGCATCCACCTTCACGGTATCGCCGCTGACGAACTCGCCGGAGAGGATCCGCTGCGCCAGCGGATTCTCCAGCTGCTGCTGGATCGCGCGCTTCAGCGGCCGCGCGCCGTAGACCGGATCGAATCCGACGTTGCCGAGCAGATTCAGCGCGTCGTCGGTGAGCTCCAGGCCGAGACCGCGCTCGCCCATGCGCTTCTCCAGCCCGCTGATCTGGAAGCGCGCGATCTGGCGGATCTGCGCCTTGTCGAGCGGATGGAACACGACGATGTCGTCGAGGCGGTTGATGAACTCCGGGCGGAAGTGCGCCTGCACCACGCCCATCACCGCTGCCTTCATCTGCGTGTAGGCCTCGGCCGAACCGTCACCGGCCAGCTCCTGGATCTGGTGCGATCCGAGGTTGGAGGTCATCACGATCACCGTGTTGCGGAAGTCGACCGTGCGGCCCTGGCCGTCGGTGAGGCGACCGTCGTCGAGCACCTGCAGCAGGATGTTGAACACGTCCGGATGCGCCTTCTCGACCTCGTCGAGCAGGATCACGCTGTACGGACGGCGGCGCACCGCTTCGGTGAGATAGCCGCCCTCTTCATAGCCGACGTAACCCGGGGGCGCGCCGACCAGGCGGCTCACGGAGTGCTTCTCCATGAACTCGCTCATGTCGATGCGAACCATCGCATCGCTGGAGTCGAACAGGAACTCGGCCAGCGCCTTGCACAGCTCGGTCTTGCCGACACCGGTCGGACCCAGGAACAGGAACGAGCCACTGGGACGGTTGGGATCGGACAGCCCCGCGCGTGAACGCCGCACGGCATCGGACACGACCTTGATCGCCTCGTCCTGGCCGACCACGCGCGTGTGCAGGTGCTCTTCCATGCGCAACAGCTTCTCGCGCTCGCCTTCGAGCATCTTCGCCACCGGGATGCCGGTCCAGCGCGAGACCACCTGCGCGATCTCCTCGGCGGTGACCTTGTCCTGCAGCAACGTGAAGCCCTTGGTCTCGGCTTCCTGCGCGGCCTTGAGCTGCTTGTCCAGCTCGGGCAGGCGGCCGTACTGGATCTCGCTCATCGCGGTGAAATCCTGGCGGCGCTGCGCGGCCTCCAGCTCGAGCTTGGCCTGCTCGATCTGCTCCTTGATGCGCGTCGCGCCCTGCAGCATGGCCTTCTCGGCCTTCCAGACTTCTTCCAGGTCGTTGAACTCGCGCTCGAGCCGGCCAATTTCCTCCTCGAGGTCCGACAGTCGCTTCTTCGACTCGGCGTCCTTTTCCTTCTTCAAGGCTTCGCGCTGGATCTTGAGCTGGATCAGCCTGCGTTCCTTGCGATCGAGCTCCTCGGGCTTGGAGTCGATCTCCATGCGGATCCTCGAGGCGGCCTCGTCCATCAGGTCGATGGCCTTGTCCGGCAGCTGGCGGTCGCTGATGTAGCGGTTCGAGAGCGTGGCGGCGGCGACGATCGCCGGGTCGGTGATCTCCACGCCGTGATGCACTGCATAGCGCTCCTTCAGCCCGCGCAGGATCGCGATGGTGTCCTCGACCGTGGGCTCGCCGACGAACACCTTCTGGAAGCGGCGCTCCAGGGCGGCGTCCTTCTCGATGAACTGGCGGTACTCGTTGAGCGTGGTCGCGCCAATGCAGTGCAGCTCGCCGCGTGCGAGCGCGGGCTTGAGCATGTTGCCCGCATCCATCGCGCCCTCGGCCTTGCCGGCACCGACCACGGTGTGCAGCTCATCGATGAAGAGGATGATCTGGCCTTCGTTCTTGGACAGATCGTTGAGCACGGCCTTGAGCCGCTCCTCGAACTCGCCACGGAACTTCGCGCCGGCGATCAGTGCGCCCATGTCCAGGCTCAGCACGCGCTTGCCGCGCAGGCCCTCGGGCACCTCGCCGTTGATGATGCGCTGGGCCAGCCCTTCCACGATCGCGGTCTTGCCGACGCCGGGCTCGCCGATCAGCACCGGGTTGTTCTTGGTCCGGCGCTGCAGCACCTGCACGGTGCGGCGGATCTCTTCATCGCGGCCGATGACCGGATCGAGCTTGCCGCTTTCGGCGCGCGCCGTCAGGTCGATCGTGTATTTCTCCAGCGCCTGGCGCTGGTCCTCGGCGTTCTCGGATTGCACGGTTTCGCCTCCACGCAGTTTTTCGATCGCCGCTTCGAGTTTCGGCTTGCTGGCGCCGGCGGCCTTGAGCGCACGGCCGGATTCAGCGCTTTCATCGAGCGCGGCGAGCAGGAACAGCTCGCTGGCGATGAAGGCATCGCCGCGCTGCTGGGCCAGCTTGTCGGTGACGTTGAGCAGGCGCGCCAGGTCGTTGCCGACGCTGATGTTGCCGGCCTGGCCGCTGACCTTCGGCAGCTTCTCCAGGGCCTCGCCCAGCCGCCCGCGCAACAACGGCACGTTGACGCCGGCCTGCGCCAGCAACGGACGCGTGCTGCCACCGCCCTGGTCGAGCAGCGCGGTCAGCAGGTGCACGGGTTCAATCACGCTGTGGTCGCGGCCGACTGCCAGCGATTGCGCGTCGGCCAGTGCTTGCTGGAAGCGCGATGTGAGCTTGTCCATTCGCATGGATGGTTTCCCTCTCGATTCTGGGGCGGCCGCACAACCTGCAGGCCGCAATGGCCATCAGATGCGGGCCGATCCGGGGCGATTCAAGCACGAAGCCGCGCGTCCACCTGATGCTTACATGGCCTTGTTCACAATGGCGTGTATGTCTTCGCAGCGCCCCCACCTGCCGCTGCCGCCGGCGGTCGCGCCCGATTGGGCCTTGTTCCTCGACGTCGACGGCACCCTGCTCGATTTCGCCGACAGCCCCGGTGACGTCGCGGTCGAGCCCGGCCTGATCGACACCCTGGCGATCCTGCACGGGCGCCTCGACGGCGCTCTGGCGCTGGTCAGCGGCCGCAACCTCGCCCAGCTCGACGCGCTGTTCGCACCGCTGCACTTGCCTGCCGTGGGTCTGCACGGTCTCGAACGACGCGATGACGGCCACCTGCAGCAGCATGCGCGCGCACCGGCGCTCGACGCGGTACTCGCGTCGGCGCGGGCGCTGGCGGCGAAGTACCCCGGCGCCAGCGTCGAGGACAAGGGCATCGGCCTGGCGCTGCACTGGCGTGGCGCACCGGCCGCCGAGGAACCGCTGCACGAATTCGCGACCTCGGCCCTGATCGAGCTGCCCGGTTATCACCTGCAGCCGGGCAACCGCGTCATCGAGTTGCGGCCTGATGGCGCCAACAAGGGGGCCGCGGTGATCGACTTGCTGGCCCTGCCGCCCTTCCACGGACGCCGGCCTGTGTTCGTCGGCGATGACCTCACCGACGAGCACGGCTTCAGCGCGGTGAATTGCCACGGCGGTTTCGCCGTGCTGGTTGGCGCGCGCCAGCCGAGCGCCGCGCGCTACGGGCTGCATGACCCGGCCGCGGTGCGTGCCTGGCTGGAGGACTCGATCGCCTGAGTTGGCCGAGTCGTTGGCGCCTTGCTCACGGCGAACACTTCACCTACCACGGAGTACGGATGACTTCACCTGCAGAGCTACAGTCCAGCCTCGACCTGGGCCTGATCGGCAACGGCAGCATCGCCGCCCTCATCGACGCCCGCGCGCGCATCGTCTGGGGCTGCGTGCCCGCCTTCGACGGCGACCCGACCTTTTGCGCGTTGCTGTCGCCACGCCATCACGAAGGTGGCGACTACGCAGTCGAACTGGAGGACTTCGTCTCGTCCGAGCAGGAGTATCTGCTCAACACCGCGGTCATCCGAACCGTACTTCGCGATTCCAACGGCGGCGCGGTCGAGGTCATCGACTTCGCCCCGCGCTGGCACCAGAACGAACGCTTCTATCGGCCGGTGATGCTGCTGCGTCACGTGCGACCGCTGTCGGGCATGCCACGCATCCGCATCCGGCTGCGCCCGCTCGCCGACTACGGCGCCAGCAAACCCGATACGACGTGGGGCAGCAACCACATCCGGTACCTCATTCCCGGCTTCACGTTGCGCCTGACCAGCGACGTCCCGGTACGCCTGATCCGCGATTGCCTGCCGTTCGTGCTCGACCGCGACCTGCACCTGGTGCTGGGCCCGGATGAAACGCTGACGCAGCCGGTCGCGGCCTTCGTCCGCCAGTCCGAGGAAAAGACCAGCGCCTACTGGCGCGACTGGGTGCGGTATCTGTCGATCCCGCTGGAATGGCAGGACGCGGTGATCCGCAGCGCCATCACCCTGAAGCTGTGCCAGTACGAGGAAACCGGGGCGATCGTGGCCGCGATGACGACCTCCATCCCGGAAGCGGCCAATACCGTTCGCAACTGGGACTACCGCTACTGCTGGCTGCGCGATTCGGCGTTCGTGGTGCGTGCGCTCAACCGCCTCGGCGCGACGCGCAGCATGGAGGACTATCTGCGCTACGTTGCCAATGTCGCCTCCAGCGACGGCGGCCTGCAACCGTTGTACGGCATCGGTTTCGAGCGCGAACTGGCCGAATCGGAAGTCGAGTCGCTTGCCGGCTATCGCGGCATGGGTCCGGTGCGGTGCGGCAACCTGGCCTGGCTGCAGGCGCAGCATGATGTGTATGGCAGCGTCGTGCTGGCAGCCACGCAGCTGTTCTTCGACCAGCGCCTGACCCGGGTCGGCGATGCGGCGACCTTCGCTCGCATCGAGCCTCTTGGCGAACTGGCGTACTCGCTCCACGACCAGCCCGATGCCGGCCTGTGGGAGTTCCGCGGCCGTGCCGAAGTGCACACCTATTCCAGCGTGATGTGCTGGGCCGCGTGCGATCGCCTTGCCAGGATCGCGGTGCACCTGAACCTTGCGCCGCAGTGCAAGTACTGGCGCCAGCGAGCGGACGAGATGCACGCGCGCATCACCGAGCACGCCTACAACACCGAACTTGGCCATTTCGTCGAGGCGCTCGACGGCAACCGCCTGGACGCGTCCTTGCTGCTGCTCGCCGACCTGGGCTTCGTCAAGTCCGACGATCCCCGCTTCGTGCGCACGGTGGAGGCGATCGGCAAGGGACTGCGGCGCGGCGATGCCCTGTTCCGCTACGTCGCGCCGGACGACTTCGGCTCGCCCGAGACCAGCTTCACGATCTGCACGTTCTGGTACATCGACGCGCTGGCATCGATCGGCCGCGTCGAAGAGGCGCGGACCCTGTTCGAACGGATCCTGGCGCGCCGCAACCCGCTCGGCCTGCTCTCGGAAGACCTGGAGTTCGGTGGTGGCGAGGCGTGGGGCAACTTCCCGCAGACGTACTCGCACGTCGGACTGATCAACGCCGCGATGCGACTGTCCAGGCCCTGGCAGGACGCGGCATGAGGTTGGCCAGGATGCACGGGGCCGCGTCATGAGCCGTCTGGTCGTCGTCTCCAACCGAGTTGCCCTGCCTGGCGTCGACAGCGCCGGCGGCCTGGCGGTGGCGCTACAGGCGGCGCTGGAAGAGACCGGCGGGCTCTGGTTCGGCTGGAGTGGCAAGATCGACCCGGAGGAGTCGGGAAAGGTCCAAGAGACCGAGCACGGCAACATCCGCTACGTCACCGTCGACCTGTCCAGGCGCGACCATGACGACTACTACAACGGATTCGCCAACCGCACGCTGTGGCCGCTGCTGCATTTCCGCGTCGACCTGGTCGATTACAGCCGCGTCACCTACGCCGCCTATCGCCGCGTCAACGCCCTCTTCGCCGAAAAGCTGGCCCCGCTGTTGCGCGATGACGACCTGGTCTGGGTGCATGACTACCACCTGATCCCGATGGCCAAGCTGCTGCGCGAACTGGGCGTGCGCTGCAAGCTCGGCTTCTTCCTGCATGTGCCTATGCCGTCATCCGACCTGCTCGCGGCGCTGCCGCAGCATCAGCGCTTGTTCGAAGGACTGTCGTCGTACGACCTGATCGGCTTCCAGACCGGGCGCGACCTCGAGCGGTTCCAGGATTACGTGCGCCTGTTCGGTCGCGGCCGCGTGATCGAGAACGGCGTGCTCGAGACCGAGCGCGGCCGCCGCCTGCGCGCGGGCGCATTCCCGATCAGCATCGATACCGCGCACATCGCCAGCCAGGCCGCGGTCGCGGTGAGCAAGCCGGCGGTGCGGCGGCTGTCGGCAAGCCTGTCCGGGCGGGCGCTGGCGATCGGCGTCGATCGCCTCGACTACTCCAAGGGCCTGCCGGAGCGCTTCCGCGCGTTCGGCTGCTTCCTCAAGCGCCATCCCGAGCACCGAGGCAAGCTGACCTACTTGCAGATCGCCCCGGTTTCGCGCGGGGAGGTCGTCGAATACCAGCAATTGCGCAGCGAGCTCGAGCAGCTGGCCGGCCACATCAATGGCGCCCATGCCGATGCGGACTGGACCCCGGTGCGCTACGTCAATCGCAACTATCCGCACCCGTCGTTGACCGGGTTCTACCGCCTCGCCCGGGTCGGGCTGGTCACGCCGTTGCGCGATGGCATGAACCTGGTGGCCAAGGAGTTCGTGGCCGCGCAGAACGCCGAGGATCCCGGCGTGCTGGTGCTGTCGACCTTTGCCGGCGCCGCGCGCGAACTCGATACCGCTTTGCTGGTGAACCCCTACGACCTCGACGGCGTCGCCGATGCCATCGCTGCCGCCATGGCGATGCCGCTGGAAGAACGCCGCGAGCGCTGGCAGGCGATGATGACGCTGCTCAGGTCGCATGACGTCACATCATGGCGACGCGACTACCTCAGGGCATTGCGCGAAGGTTGAAGCAGGGCCGGACGAATGGCGCTGGCCGTGCAGCGCCACCCATCCCAGGGCGCCTACAGATTCGCATCGACGATCGCGCGGATCAGGCCAGGGCCCGGGAAGTCGGCGAGGACGAAGCCGACATAGCGGGGGCGACGCCGCTGGATGTAGTCCCGGGCCAGTGTGTTGGTGCCCTCGAACGCGATCGTGCAGCGGCGCGGCAGGCAATTCACGCGCGGAAAATCCGGGTAGACGGAACGGTTGCCCTTGCGCACGACGCGACCCGTCGACAGGCGGCTGGCATTGGTTTTGGCCGACACATGCCCGCTGGCGACGAAATAGGGAAAGGCGCCACCGGACGCCGACAGGTAGTTCATCCGTGCCGCACCCCGGGTCGGCTCCGCCTCGGCGCCGACCAGCTGCTCCTTGACCCGCTCCCACTTCCGGTACACGTCCCAGTTGCTGCGGACGCTGTAGTCGTCCTGGATGAGGAAGCTGCTGTAGGCGAGGCCGAAACTCCGTTTTGCATCGAAGTCGACCAGGAACACCAGCTTGCCGCGGAGCTCCGACAGCGGAGTCAGCTGCCCGTTCGCGGGCACCACGATCATCGGTTCGTACTGATCGAAGTAGGCCGCGAAGGTGTCTTCGAAACTGCGCGTGGTGTTCTCGGCCTGGTGCTCTTCCTTCACGCGCATGAATACCGTCTCGCGCGGGTTGGCGGCGAGGAACGCCTTGATATCGTTGAGCGCGTCGCCGAAGAACGCCTGCTGGTACACCGGGCCATGGTGCAGTGCGAACACGTTGTCGATGTGCCGCAGCCGCAGGTCGAGGACGCGGATGCCGCCGTTGAGCTGCTGGGGGATCGACAGTGTCTGGTTGGCGACGATGTGGCCGCCGTGCAGGGCGGCCGATCCATGCGTGCCAGGCAGGCTGAGGGAACGGATGGTGCGATCGTCCCCGAGATGGCCCATCCACGACGGCATCGCGGGCAGGTTGCTGGTTTCGTGGCGGTAGGCGCCGTCCTCATGCGCGACGGCCTGCGTGGCCATGGCGAGGAGGACGGCCGTCAGCAGGTTCCGGAGGAGGGGTGAACTCGCAATCCTTGCGGTCATGGTCTTTCCCTGGGTGTTGAAGGAGCCCGCAGTCTAGGACTGCAGCAATCTCCGGCCCATCGGAATTCTTCGCTACAACGCGATCACACCCGCGCCGTCGGCTGCAGGATCTCGACCCAGTAACCGTCCGGATCCTTGATGAAGGCGATGTCCTTCATGCGCCCATCGGTGAGGCCCTTCTGGAAGGCGACGCCCAACTGCTCGAAGCGGGAACAGGCGACTTCGACGTCCGGCACCGACACGCAGATGTGACCGAACCCGCGCGGCTCGCTGTTGCCGTCGTGGTACACGACCGCGGCGTCATCCTCACTGCCGTGGTTGTGGGTCAGCTCGAGCACGCCTCGCTGGCTCAACAGCCATTGCCCGCGCGCCGGTTCCTCGGCCGGGATCTGCGCGACATCCTCGACCAGCACCAGGAAGTACAGACTGAACTTCGCCTCTAAGAACTCACGCCGGCGCACCAGGGTGAAGCCGAGCACGCGCGTGTAGAAATCCAGCGACCTGGCAATGTCCTTGACGCGCAGCATGGTGTGGTTGAACACGAAGTTGCGGGTGGCGTCATCGCGCTGTGCGCTGATGCCGGGGATGGCATTGAGCTCGTCTTGCAGGGACATTCGGGGGACTCGCTGGACGTGGGGATGGAGATTGTAGTCAGGCATCGATGAGCATTGGCTCAATGCACCGCCGACTCACTGCACCGTATCCACTGCCGCATCAACCGGCACCGCATCGCGTTGCAGCGACAACAGCGCCAGCAGCGTCGCAAGCGCGACATAGGCACCGGCAAACTGCCATGACAACACGCGCGGCAGGCCTTCCAGTGCCCAGGGCCAGTAGATGCCGCCCTGCGGATGGACCGAGTGGATCAGCCCGAACAGGGTCAGCGCCGCACCCGCCAGCAGGAAGGCGCTCGCGCGCAGCAGGCGCCCGTCGACCATCGCCGCCACTGCTGATGTCCAGATCATCGCGGTGATGATGAAACCGTTGCCGAGGGTGATGATCACCGCCATTTCCGGCAGGCCATGGCCGTCGCTGGTCGTCATCAGCCGGGCAAAATTCTCCGGCGCGATCCAACCGGGATTGCCGACCTTGATCGCCAGCATGTACGCCACCGACGGGAGGAAGCCCAGCACCATCGCAGTGGCATGTCGCCGTGGCGTCGCCTGGAACGCCTGCGTGGTGATGTCGAGGGCCACGTAGACAATGATCGGCGCCAGCACCGCCAGTGGCAGCCACTGCACCAGGCCGGAGACCAGGCCGAGCATGCCGCCCAGGCCGATGAACAGTCCCGTCAGCAGCGTGTAGCCACTGCGCGCGCCCATGTGCTTGTACGCGGGTTGGCCGATGTACGGCGTGGTCTGCGCGACGCCGCCGCAGAAGCCGGCGACCAGCGTCGAGAAGGCTTCGGCCAGCAGGATGTCGCGGGTGCGGTAGTCGTCGCCGGCGGCGCGTGCGCTCTCGCTGACGTTGATGCCACCGACCACCATCAGCAGCCCGAACGGCAACAGCAGAGGCAGGTAGGGCACGGTCGACGGCAGACCTTCGAGGAAACCCAGCGTCGGCCACGGCAGCACCAGCCGCAGCGGCATCGGCTCGGGCCAGTGGAAGCCCGGCGCCAGTCCGGCCGCGCCCAGCGAGTAATAGAGGACGGTGCCGAACACGAAGGCGACGAACACGCCGGGCAGGCGGACTGGCAGGCGACCCTTGGCGATCAGCACGTACAACAGCAGGCCGAGCGTGACGAAGCCGACCACCGGCGAGCGCAGCGCCTCCACCAGCGGCAGGAAGCCCATCAGCACCAGCGCGATGCCGGCGATCGAGCCGAGCAGACCGGCGCGCGGGATGAGGCGAGTCACCGCATCGCCGGCGAACGACAGGATGAACTTGAGCACGCCCATCACCACCAGCGACGCCATGCCCAGTTGCCAGGTGGCGATCGCCGCGGCGTGCTCGTCCATGCCCTGCTGCTTGAAGGTGACGAAGGCCGGGCCCAGCACCAGCAGCGCCATGCCGATGCTGGTCGGCGCATCCAGGCCGAGCGGCATCGCGGTGACGTCATCGCGCCCGGTCCTGGCGGCCAGCCGGCGCGCCATCGCGGTATAGATGAGGTTGCCCACCAGCACGCCGAATGCCGTGCCCGGGAACATGCGCGCGAACACCACCTCGGCGGGGAAGCCGAAGATTCCGATCAGCGCCGCGGAAATGAACCCCAGGATCGAGAGGTTGTCGACGACCAGGCCGAAGAAGCCGTTGAGGTCGCCAGCGACGAACCAGCGGCGGGAGGCAGTATTCGCAGTGGCCAAGGCGATGGCTCCAGTGGGATCGGGACATCCTAGCCGAGCGGCGGCGCGGGCTGGCATGACCTTTCGTTCTGGTCACCTCCTTGTTGTTCCCGGGAGTGAACCGCAGCTCAGAACGAGACGTCAACCGCCTGCCGCGCCCACAGCACCGACTCATGGCCGCTCGCCTGTTTCCATGCAAGCCGTATTGCCTCGATGTCGTTGCGTCGCGCTGCGTTGTCCTCGTGCAACACCACCAGCACTTTGCAGCGCTGGCGCACGATGCGTCCCTGATCTTTGAAGCGCCACTGCCCGTAGCCGTCGAGCACGGTCAGCCCATCGGGAAAGCGCGGCGTCACTTCCCTGTCCAGGAATGCGCGCCACTTCGCCTCGTCGATCGCGTCGCTGCCGTCCTCGTTGCCGACGGAGAAGTACAGCTCGCTGCGGATCCAGCCGGCGGCCTGCGCCGGTCGCGCGGCATCGCCCTGCATCGAGGACGTGGCGGTGCCGACGCCCGCGCAGCCGGTCAGCGCCAGCGCCGCGACCAGCATCGCGACGGACATGACGCCGCTCATGCGAAGACCGTCAGTCGACATCCAGCCATCCCCGGTAGTGCACCAGCAGCCCGATCCACGGCAGCCTGGCCGCGACATCGAAGCGATAGCGGTGATCGCGCTCGTACTCGCGTGCAGTCACCGCGGTGAACCAGCGACGCGGCAGCGGCAGCCCGAGTGCGCTGACGCTGGCCACGTGCCAGACCACCGCGGAACCGGCCCCCGGCAGGTGTTCGACGTCGAGGCGGAAGGCGAACACGAGCAGCCCCAGCCGTTCGCGCAGCAGCGCGTCGTGGGCCCACAGCCGCGATCGCATCGCCCGGCCGGCGAACACGCGCGCCCAGCGTTCGCCCTTGGCATCGGCGTCGATCTCGACCTTGATCGTGCCGCGCCCCTGGGCAGGCAAGCGCGCTGCCCAGGCGCACAACCGCGACAACACTCCGGCACCGCGATCCACCTCGACCTTGCCGTGGTATCGCCGGCAGCCGTGGCGGTCGTGCAGCGCGCGCAGGGTCGGCGGCAGCTGGTCGAACCGCGCCGCAAGAAGTTGTCGGTACAACGACTGCGGCGTGGCTGTGGTCATTGCCTGGGCTCGATCCAGATCAGGGAGGCCATGCGACCGGTGCGCTGGTCACGGCGGTGCGAGAAGAAACGCTCGGGTTCGCCGATCGTACACAGGCCGCCGCCGTGGATCCGGGTGCCATCGATGCCAGCAGCTTCGAGCCGCAGCCGCGCCAGGGCGTACAGGTCCACGCGCCAATGGTGCGGGCGGGTGCTGGTGAACGCACTGCCGGCGCTCCAGTCGCGCGAAACGAAGGCGTCGTAGACCTCTTCACCGATCTCGTAATGCTTCGGCCCTGCGGCAGGACCGAGCCAGGCGTGCAGGCGCTGCGGCGCGGTGCGCAAAGCGGCGACGGTGTTCTCCAGCACGCCGCCGACAAGGCCGCGCCAACCCGCATGCGCGGCACCGACTTCGCTGGCGTCGTCCGCGCAGAACAGCACGGGCATGCAGTCGGCAGTGAGGATGGCCAGGACGGTGCCGGGGGTTGCCGTCACCGCGGCGTCCGCTTCGGGTTCGTTGTCGTCAATGCCGCCGTCGAACCGGACCACCTCCACTCCGTGCACCTGCCGCAGCCAGCCAGGCTGCGACGGCAGCCGCGCTGCTTCGCTCAGCAGCGCGCGATTGCGCAGCACCGCCTCGGTCTCGTCGCCGGCGCGCAAACCCAGGTTCAGAAGATCGAATGGCGCCTGCGACACGCCCAGCCCGTGGCGCAGGGTGGTGAAGGCCCGGATGGATTCCGGCAGCGGCCATTGCGCCTCCAGCCAGGGGGACGTCACCCTCAGCGCTCCTTCTCGGCCGCCGCCACGGTGTCGTCGTGCAGCGCGCGCACCAGATCGCGCAGGTCATCGGGCACCGGCGCAGTGCAACGCACCGGTTCGCCGGTGAGCGGGTGGGCGAACTCCAGCGTCTCGGCATGCAGCGCCTGGCGCTTGAAGCCGCGCAATGTTGCGATCAGGTCCTCGGTCGCGCCCTTGGGCAGCTTCAGCGGACCGCCGTACAGCGGGTCGCCGACGATGGGGTGCTTGAGGTGCGCCATGTGTACGCGGATCTGGTGGGTGCGGCCCGTTTCCAGGCGGCATTCCAGCAGCGTGTGCGCGCGAAAGCGCTCGCGCAGGCGGAAATGGGTGACGGCATCGCGGCCGTCATCGCGCACGGCCATGCGGATGCGGTCGCGCGGGTGGCGATCGATCGGCGCATCGGCGGTACCGCCCGACACCAGCGAACCCAGCACCACGGCCAGGTACTGGCGGTGGACCTGGCGCGAGGAGAGCTGCTCGATCAGCGCGGTGTGCGCCGGCAGGGTGCGTGCGACCACCATCACCCCGGAGGTGTCCTTGTCGAGGCGGTGGACGATACCGGCCCGGGCCAGGGTGTTGAGCGAGGGGTCGCGGTGCAGCAGGGCGTTGACCAGGGTGCCGGCCGGATTGCCCGCGCCGGGGTGGACCACCAGCCCCGCCGGCTTGTTGATGACGATGACGTGCTCGTCCTCATAAAGGACGTCCAGGGCGATGTCCTCGGGCTCGGAACGGGTCTGGACCTCGAGGGCGGCGGTGAGGGTGACCGCCTCCCCGCCCCGCACCGGATCGCGCGGGCGGACCTCGCGACCGTCCAGGCGGGCGTCGCCGGATTTGATCCAGGCAGCCAGGCGGGAGCGCGAAAAGTCGGGGAAAAGCTCGGCCAGGACCGCGTCGAAGCGGCGCCCGGCGGCGCTGTCCGGGACGGTGGCATGCAGGGGCGTGGCGGGGGTGTTCATCGGAGGGGAAGGATTCAGGGCTGCCGCGCAGGGGCTGCTATTATCCGACCTTCGT
>DATDBK010000155.1:0-10619 GCA_036524935.1 Lysobacter sp.
CCGCGACGCCACCAGCCAGTACTACCTCAACGGCGCCAAGTGCCGCCGTCGCGACATCACCGACCTGTTTCTCGGCACCGGCCTGGGCCCGCGCAGCTACTCGATCATCGAGCAGGGCATGATCAGCAACATCATCGAGGCAAAGCCCGAAGAGTTGCGCGTCTACCTGGAAGAAGCCGCCGGCATCTCCAAGTACAAGGAACGGCGCAAGGAAACCGAGACCCGCATCCGCCACACCCGCGAGAACCTCGATCGCCTCAGCGATCTTCGCGAGGAAGTCGGCAAGCAGCTTGAGCACCTCAAGCGCCAGGCCCGCCAGGCCGAGCAGTACCAGGCGATCCAGGCCGAGCGCCGGGTCAAGGATGCCGAGTGGAAGGCGCTCGAGCACCGCGCCCTCGACCAGAAGCTGCAGGGCCAGCGCGAGAAGCTGAGCCAGCAGGAAACCCGTCTGCAGCAGCTGATCGCCGAACAGCGTGAAGCCGAACGCGAGCTCGAGACCGGCCGCGTTCGTCGCGAAGAAGCCGCCGAGTCCCTGAACAAGGCGCAGGCCGCCAGCTACGAGGTCGGCGGCACGCTCGCCCGCATCGAGCAGCAGATCCAGCACCAGCGCGAGATGTCGACGCGCCTGCAGAAGGCGCGCGATGAGGCGCTGGCTGCACTGGCCGAACTCGGCGAGCACATCGGCAGCGACCAGACCCGGCTCGACGTGCTGCGTGCTGCCGTGGCCGAGTCCGAACCGCGCCTGGAGCAGTTGCGCGACGAAGACGGCATGCGCCAGGAAGCCTTGCGCGATGCCGAGACCCGCCTGATCGAATGGCAGCAGCGTTGGGACGAGCATAGCCGTGCCCAGGCCGAAGCCACGCGCGCGGCCGACGTCGAGCGCACCCGCATCGAGCACCTCGACCGCCAGGTGCTGGACGCCGACCGTCGCCGCGAGGCACTCAACAACGAACGCGCCGGGCTCGACCTGGGCGCGCTGTCGGAATCGTTCGCTGTCTTGCAGGAGCAGCACGAGACCCAGAAATTCTCGATTGACAGCCTCAGCGAGGAGCTGGAGACGCGCAAGGGCGCGCTCGGCGAACTGCAGGACCAGCAGCGCGGCACCCAGACCGAACTGGCCGAGGCACGCAAGCAGGTACAGGGCGCGCGCGGTCGCCTGTCGTCGCTGGAGACGCTGCAGCACGCCGCGCTGGGCCAGGAGCAGGGCGCCGCGCTGAGCTGGCTGAAGGCACGTGGCCTGGATTCGGCGACGCGCGTCGGCGAGGCACTGCAGGTTGAAGCCGGCTGGGAAAATGCCGTCGAAGGTGCGCTCGGTCAGATGATCGAGGGCGTGCTGGTCGAGGCGCCGGAGGCGCTGGTCGAAGCGCTCGGCGAGCTCGGCGAGGGCCGCCTGGTCCTGGTCGATCCGCACAATGATTCCGTCGAATTCGCGCCGACCTCGCTGGCATCGAAGGTGCGCGGGCCGATCGCCATCCGTCGCATCCTCGCCAAGCTGCATGCGGCCGAAGACCTCAACCAGGCCCGCTCGATGCTGCCGATCCTGGGCGAGGGCGAGTCGATCATCACCCGCAATGGCGAGCGGCTCGGCGCCGGCTGGGTGCGGATCCTGCGCTCCGGCGCGGCCAAGCAGGGCGCGCTGCTGCGCGAACGCGAGATCCAGTCGCTGCGCGCCGAGATCGAAACCCTGCAGTCGCGCGAGCGCGAGCTTGAGTCATTGCTGGTGCAGCTGCGCGACCGCCTGCTCGCTGCCGAGCAGCAGCGCGAGGACGCACAGCGCACGTTGTACATGGCGCACCGCAGCGTCTCCGAACTGGCCGGCCAGCTGCAGAGCCAGCAGGGTCGTCTGGATTCGGCGCGCGGCCGCATCGAGAAGATCGACGCCGAACTGGCGCAGCTCGGCGAAGCGCTGGAAGGCGCCCGCGAGCAGTCACGCGATTCGCGCATGCGCCAGGAAGAGGCGGTGATGCGCATGAGCGAGCTGGAGGACACGCGCCAGTCGCTCGAGTCCGAACGCCGCAGCCTGGGCGATGCCCGCGACCAGGCCCGCAATGTCGCCCGCGAGTCGCGCGACACTGCGCACGCGCTGGCGCTGACGCTGGAATCGCAGCGCACCCAGATCACCGCGCTGGCGCAGGCCCTGGACCGCATGGGCGGACAGCGTGGCCAGCTCGATTCACGACTGGGCGAACTGTCGGCACAGCTGTCCGACGGCGACGAACCGGTCAACACGCTGGAAGAGCAGCGCCAGGTCGCGCTCGAACAGCGCGTCATCACCGAACAGACCCTCACCGCCGCGCGCACCACCGTGGACGGCATCGATCACGACCTGCGCCGCTTCGAGCAGGTCCGCCACCAGCGCGACGAGCAGGCGATCCAGCAACGCGAGGCCATTGGTCAGCGTCGACTGGAGCAGCAGGCCGTGGTGCTGAAGGCCGAACAGTTGTCGGCGGCGGTGATCGAGGCCGGCTTCGTGCTCGAGGACGTCGTCAACACCCTGACCGACGATATGGAGCCGCAGGTCTGGGAGCGCGCGGTCAACGAGCTCGACGGCAAGCTGCGCCGGCTCGAGCCGGTCAACCTTGCCGCGATCGCCGAGCACGCTGAGGCCGCGCAGCGCAAGGAGTACCTGGATGCCCAGGACGCCGACCTCACCACCGCCCTGGAAACGCTCGAGGATGCGATCAAGAAGATCGACCGCGAAACCCGCGGCCGCTTCAAGGACACCTTCGACCGCGTCAACAGCGGCGTGCAGGAGCTGTACCCGCGCCTGTTCGGCGGCGGCCATGCCTACCTGGAACTGACCGGCGAAGACCTGCTCGACACCGGCGTGTCGATCATGGCGCGTCCGCCCGGCAAGCGCGTGTCGAACATCTCGCTGCTGTCTGGTGGCGAGAAGGCGATGACCGCGGTGGCGCTGGTGTTCGCGATCTTCCGCCTCAACCCGGCACCGTTCTGCCTGCTCGACGAGGTCGACGCGCCGCTCGACGAAGCCAACGTCGGCCGACTCGCATCGATGGTCAGCGAGATGAGTGAACAGGTACAGTTCCTGTTCGTGACCCACAACAAGGCGACGATGGAAGCGGCGCAGCAGCTTTCCGGTGTCACCATGCGGGAGCCCGGCGTCAGTCGACTGGTCTCGGTCGACCTGGCCGAGGCGTCCCGCCTGGCTGGAGTGGCGTAAGCATTACGGTCGTTGTCCCCCGAACTTCAAGCCTGCCGTAAGGAATCCTCTCGATGTCAGACGTGTCCCTGGTCCGTATCGGCATCCTGATCGCAGGCCTGGTCCTGATTGCCGCGATCGTTTTCTTCGGTCGCCCGCGCAAGCCGGGGCAGGGCAAGCGCGTGCCGCGCGACGCCGCTCCCGACAGCAGCCGCCGCGAGCCGACCCTTGGCGAGCAGCTGGAGAGCGAGCTGGGGGGCGAGGGGCCGGCGAGCGGGGCCTCGACCGCCCAGGCGGAGCTGGAGCTGTTCGACCGCACCCTTGAGGGCGCGGCGAGCAGCGAACTGGGGCGTCGCCCCAGCGAGGAGTTCGACAAGATCGTCACGCTGTACCTGGCCGCACGCGCCGGGCAGAAGCTGCACGGTCCCGACATTGTCGTCGCCGCCGAAAAGGCCGGCCTCGTCTACGGGCACATGGGCGTGTTCCACCGCCTGGTCGAGAACCGCCCCGAGCGTGGCCCGGTGTTCAGCGTCGCCAACATCATGAAGCCGGGCAGTTTCGACATGGCGCAGATCCAGGCGCTGGAGACCCCGGCGATCGCGTTCTTCCTGACCCTGCCGGCACCAATCAACGCCCTCGATGCCTGG
The DNA here is from genome assembly GCA_036524935.1 of Lysobacter sp. GTDB lineage: Bacteria > Pseudomonadota > Gammaproteobacteria > Xanthomonadales > Xanthomonadaceae > Lysobacter_J. Next base: position 3,808 of record DATDBK010000155.1, read on the forward strand.
GAAACCATGCTGCCGACCGCGCAGCGGATGGCCGAACTGCTCGACGGCGTGGTCCTGGACGAGCAGCGCAACGCGCTGGGCCGCCAGCGCATCGCCCACATCCGCGACGAACTGCGTGCCTACGATCGCCAGCGCGAAGCGCCGCCGCTGACCAAGCCGGCGCGCTGGTAGGTCCGTCGCTTCACGCTTGCTTCGACTTCGCTGCGCCACGCTCCAGCCATCCATGCCGAAGACCAACATCGCCACCCGCATCGCCGAACTGCGCGCCCAGCTCGACGACGCCAATTACCGCTACCACGTCCTCGACGATCCGGCGATTCCGGACGCCGACTACGACCGCATGCTGCGCGAGCTCGACGAGCTCGAAGCCGCCCACCCTGACCTGGTCACGCCCGACTCGCCGACCCAGCGTGTCGGCGCGGTACCGTCGGGCAGTTTCGCGCCGGTCCGCCATGCCATCCCGATGCTGTCGCTGGGCAATGCCTTCAGCGACGACGAAGTGGCGACGTTCGTGCGCAGGATCGAAGAGCGGCTCGGTCGCGACGCGCTCGCTTTCTCGGTCGAGCCCAAGCTCGACGGGCTGGCGATCAGCCTGCGCTACGAAGATGGCCGCTTCGTCCAGGGGGCGACCCGCGGCGATGGCGCCAGCGGCGAGGACGTCACCGCCAACCTGCGCACGATCAAGGCAATCCCGCTGCAACTGCGTGGCAAGGACTGGCCGCGCTTGCTGGAAGTGCGGGGCGAGGTCTATATGCCGCTGGCGGCGTTCAAGGCTTACAACGAGCGTGCCCTCGCCGAGGGCGGCAAGGTGCTGGCCAATCCGCGCAACGGTGCAGCGGGATCGCTGCGCCAGCTCGACCCGCGCATGACCGCGCAGCGACCGCTTGCGTTCTATGCCTACGGCATTGGCGCGGTCGAGGGCCGCGAACTGCCGGAGACCCATTCGCAGACGCTCGCGCTCCTGCGCGGGTGGGGCTTTCCCGTCAGCGGCGAAAGCGACGTGGTCGAAGGCCTGCAGGGATTGCTCGACTACTACCAGGCAATGGGTGAAAGGCGCGGACGGCTGCCGTTCGACATCGACGGCGTGGTCTACAAGCTCGACGATTACGAAGGCCAGGCCGAGATGGGCTTCGTCTCGCGCGCGCCGCGCTGGGCGATCGCGCACAAGTTCCCGGCGCAGGAACAGATGACCGTGGTCGAGTCGGTGGAGGTCAATGTCGGCCGCACCGGTGCGGTCACGCCGTGGGCGCTGATGCAGCCGGTCCAGGTCGGTGGCGTCACCGTCACCCGCGCGACGCTGCACAACGCCGACCAGGTCGCACGCCTGGACGTTCGCAATGGCGACACGGTGATCATCCGTCGCGCCGGTGACGTCATCCCGGAAGTGGTGCGCGTGGTTGTCGAGCGCCGCCCACCCGGCACCCGGCCGTGGTCGATGCCGAGCCACTGCCCGGTGTGCGGATCAGAGCTGGTACGCGAGGAAGGCGAGGCGGTCTGGCGATGCTCGGGCGAACTCACCTGCGCGGCGCAACGCAAGGAGGCCATCGGCCACTTCGCCTCGCGCCGGGCGATGGACATCGAAGGCCTCGGCGAGCGTTTCATCGAGAGCTTGTCCGATCTTGGCTACGTGCAGTCGGTTGCCGACCTGTACAAGCTGACGCTCGACGACCTGCTGGAGATGAAGCGGCGCGCCGATGAGCGCGACGACACCACGCCGGAAACCGTCAAGGCCGGCAAGGTCGCCACGCGCTGGGCCGAGAACCTGCTCGAAGCGATCGACCGCAGCCGCAACACCACGCTGGAACGGTTCCTGTACGCGCTTGGCATCCAGCACGTCGGCGAAAGCACGGCCAAGGCGCTGGCGAACTGGTTCGGCGATCTCGAACTGATCCGCCACCTGCCGTGGCCGATGTTCAAGCGCGTGCCGGATGTCGGTGGCGAGGTCGCCCGTTCGATCGGGCACTTCCTCGACCACGCCGGCAACCAGCAGGTCATCGACGACCTGCTCGGCCGCGGTGTCAGCATCGGCGACCTGCATCCACCGACACCGAAGCTGCGCGATGGGCTGAACCTGGCCACGGTGCTGGTCGACCTGGAGATTCCGAAGGTCACGCGCGTGCGCGCCGAACAGCTGGCCAGTGCGTTCCCGAGCGTGCAGGCGCTGCTCGATGCGCCGGCGCACAACTATGTCAGCGCGGGATTGCCGGCCGACACCGCGCAGGCGTTGGCGGACTGGCTCGAAGAGGAAGCGAACGCGCGCCTGCTGATGCTGAGCGGCGAAGCCGTGGCGCGACTGGATGCAATGACGCCGGCTCAGGCAGAGGTGGTTCAGGGTCCGCTCGACGGGCAGACGGCGGTGCTCACCGGAACGTTGTCCACACTCAGCCGTGACGAAGCCAAGGAGAAGCTCGAGGCGCTGGGCGCCAAGGTTTCCGGCAGCGTGTCGAAGAAGACGAGTTTCGTAGTGGCCGGCGAAGCAGCAGGCTCCAAGCTCGACAAGGCGCAGGAACTTGGCGTGGAGATCTGGGACGAAGCGAAGCTGCTTGCGTTCCTTGCCGGGCACGGGCAATGACCGGTGCGTCGATGGACGACTGGCGCCCCTCCGCCAGTTTCGAGTCGTTGCGCCTGCGCGCACGGCTCAATGCATCCATTCGCGCTTTTTTTGCCGAGCGCGACGTGATCGAAGTTGAGACGCCAGTGATGTCGGTGGCGGGCAATACTGACCCGAACATCGCTTCGTTCCAGCTTCAATTCAGTGGCCGAACCGATGGCGCACCGCGCACGCGCTGGCTGCGCACGTCGCCGGAGTATCCGCTCAAGCGATTGCTGGCAGCGGGCTTCGGCGACTGCTACGAACTCGGGCGGGTGTTCCGCGATGGCGAAGCCGGCGGACGCCACAACCCCGAGTTCACCATGCTCGAGTGGTATCGACTCGGTTGGGACCACCAGCGCCTGATCGACGAAACCGCTCAGCTGGTGCAGGCGGCGCTGGCACTGGTCGGTCGTGCTGCAGCGTTGAAGCGTGTCGGCTATCACGAACTCTATCGCCAGCAGCTGGGCATCGATCCGCTTACCGCACGGGTCGAGCAACTGCAGGCCGCGCTGGGTGATGTGGTGATCGATCCGGCCGGATTGACCCGCGACGACTGGCTCGACCTGTTGATGACGCATCACCTGCAGCCATCCTTCGCGCCCGACCAGCTGCTGGCCGTGCATGACTATCCTGCCTCGCAGTGCGCGCTGGCGCGCCTGGGCGAACACGACGGCGTGGCGGTGGCCGAGCGTTTCGAGCTCTACCTGGGGCCGCTGGAACTCGCCAACGGCTACCACGAGCTCGCCGATGCAGCCGAGCAGGGCCAGCGCTTCGATCGCGACCTTGCGCTCCGCCGGGAACGTGGCGATGCGTCGCCGCCGCGTGACGAACGCCTCCTGCAGGCCTTGCAGGCGGGCTTCCCGAATTGCGCCGGCGTTGCTCTGGGCGTTGACCGCCTGCTGATGGCCATGCTCGGCAGTACCCGGATCGCCGATGTGGTGAGCTTCGACTTCGCCCGTGCTTGATCGGCCCCGGCTTGCAACGAGGTCCCACGAAAATTTAAGGAAGAACTGGATGTTTGTTTTCATCCGGACGGTTTAGAGTGGCCGCGTGAACTCAGGGGTGCACGATGCGCGGCTGGTCGCCTACGACTTGCTTCTTCGCACTACTCGTACTGCTGGCCGCACCTGAAACCAGGGCGCAGGACACGGGCGGCCGCTTCTATGGCGACCGCGTCGTGCGCTGCGAGTCCAAGGGCGGACAGGCGCATCTGTGTCCCGTGGACATCCGCGGTGGCGTGCGCATGCTGCGCTCGCTGTCGAAGTCCGACTGCACCGAGGGGCAGACCTGGGGTCTCAACGACACGGGCATCTGGGTCCGGGATGGATGCCGCGCCGAATTCGTCCTCGGCTATGGCGGCAGCGTGGGCAGCGGCTATGGCGCACGCACGATCCGCTGCGAATCGCGCGGCAATCGCTGGCAGCATTGCGACGCGGACACCAGCGCGGGCGCCGAGCTGGTCCGGCAACTGTCAAAGAACCCGTGCATCAAGGGCGACCACTGGGGCGCGGACAATCGCGGCGTCTGGGTCTCGGGCGGATGCCGCGCCGAGTTCCGGATGATGGCGGTCGTCGCCGTGCAGTCGCCGCCGGGCAAGATCGTCCGTTGCGACTCGACCGACAAGCTGCCCCGGCATTGTCCGGCCATCACCGAGGGCGGTGCGGTGCGCCTGTTCCGGCAACTGTCGCGAGCCGCCTGTGTCGAAGGGCGCAGCTGGGGTGTCGACAAGAACGGGATCTGGGTCGAGGACGGATGCCGCGCCGAGTTCGAGGTTCGCCACAAGGAAGACCTCAGCGGCGGCTGAATGGCCGCCATCGACGGCCGCCGGGTGAAGCATTCGTTAAGCTGCCTTCGTTAGAGTGAGATCAACCTCAAACGACGGAGCTGTCATGACCCCGTACTTGCCCAAGGGCCTCGGGATTCTGGCTGTACTGGCAGCATCGACCGTGGCCATGCCGGCCACGGCGCAATACGACAACGGCTACAGCAACGCGCAGACCGTCCGCTGCGACTCCAACGACAACCGCTACCGCCAGTGTGCCGCCGACACGCGCTCTGGCGCGCGGCTACTGCGCCAGTACTCCAAGAATGCCTGCGTGGAAGGGCGCACCTGGGGCTACGACCGAAGCGGCGTGTGGGTCGATGGCGGCTGCCGCGCCGAGTTCGTCCTGGCCCGTGGCGGCCAGGGTGGCGGCTGGGGCGGCGGCAACGGGGGCAACGGAAGTGACCGCAGCGTGCGCTGCGATTCCAACGACAACCGCTACAAGCAGTGCCCGCTCGACGGCCGCAACGCCACCCTGGTCCGCCAGTACTCCAAGACCGCGTGCATCGAGGGCCGCACCTGGGGCACCGGGCGTGGTTTCGTCTGGGTCGACGGTGGCTGCCGCGCCGAGTTCGCCAGCGGCTATGGCGGCGGCAATGGTGGCTGGAACGGCGGTGGTGCGCAGGCACAGAACCTCTACTGCGGTTCCGACGATCGCCGCCAGCGCCGTTGCAACGTGACCATCCGCCGTGACGCACGCCTGGTCCGCCAGGCCTCCAAGGCGCCCTGCATCGAAGGCCAGAGCTGGGGTTGGGACCGCAATGGCGTCTGGGTGAGCAACGGCTGCCGCGGTGATTTCAGCGTCCTGTGACGCGGTCCGCCGCTTTCCGGCCCCTTTCGCCGGTGGTGGAGGGGGCAGGAATGGCGCGGTGGGATGGGGCTCAATCCCGAAGTGATACGTGCAGTTCGCTAAACTGCACGGCATGAACACCATCGATTTCGACCGCTACGACCGCATCCGCCCGATCCGCTGGACCGGCCAGACCCTGGAACTGCTCGACCAGCGCAAGCTGCCGTTCGTGGTCGAGTACGTGACCTGCAGCGACAGCGCCGCCGTCGCTGAAGCCATCCATGCCCTGACCGTGCGTGGCGCGCCGGCCATTGGCATCGCCGCTGCATGGGGCGTCGTGCTGGCAGCGCGGGACGTCGAAGCCGCCGATGGCGCGCAAGCCGCGAGCGCGCTCGAACCTGCCATGCAGCAACTCAATGCCGCGCGACCGACCGCGGTGAACCTGGCCTGGGCGCTGGCGCGGATGCGCCGGACCCTGCTTGCCGCCGGCGCCGACTGGCGGGAGGTGATCGAACGCGAAGCGCAGGCGATCGCCGATGAAGACCTTGCCGCCAACCGCCGCATGGGCGCCCTCGGCGCTGCCCTGATCGAGCCGGGCAGTGGCGTGCTCACGCACTGCAATACCGGCTCGCTTGCCACCGCCGGTTTTGGTACCGCACTGGGCGTGATCCGTGCCGGCGTCGCCGAGGGCCGGATCGACAAGGTGTTTGCCGGTGAAACCCGTCCGTGGTTGCAGGGCGCGCGCCTGACGGTGTGGGAACTGCAGCAGGACGGCATCGTCCCGACCCTGATCGCCGACTCCGCGGCATCGCACCTGATGAAGACCGGCGACGTGCAATGGGTCGTGGTCGGCGCCGACCGCATCTGCGCCAATGGCGACACCGCCAACAAGATCGGCACCTACCAGCTGGCGATCGCCGCGCGCCACCATGGCCTCAGGTTCATGGTCGTGGCGCCGTCCTCGACAGTCGACATGGAGACGCCGTCCGGCGATGCGATCCACATCGAGGAACGCGATCCGGGCGAACTGTTCGCTGTCGGTGGAGTGCGCACCGCGGCCGAAGAGGTGGGGGCCTGGAATCCGGTCTTCGACGTCACCCCGCACGAGCTGATCGACGCCATCGTGACCGAGCGCGGCGTGATCGAACGCCCCGACGCGACCGCGATGAAAGCAGCCTTCGGCTGAGGCCGCGCACCGCCCCCGTAGCCCGGGTAAGGCCAAAGGCCGCACCCGGGATCCAGGCGTTGCAGGCCCCGGGTGCGCTTCGCTTACCCGGGCTACGCGGTGTTCGGCGGGAAGCCGCTGCAGCAGCCGATAAATCCGCTTTGAAAACTCCCGCAACTGCTTGTTTCTGCGTGGGAATCAGGCCGCAGACGGACCCCGTTCCGTGCTATGATTTCGTGTCCATTTGAAGCTGCCACGGATGGGCCGGGAAACTGGCCCGTCGAGTCGTAACCCCGGCAGCCATTCAGACGTGATGCCCGACCGCAGTCGTCGCTGCGGACAACCAACGAACGGAAACCTGATGGCCGAACTCGCCAAGGAAATCATCCCGGTAAATCTCGAAGACGAGATGCGCCGCAGCTACCTCGATTACGCCATGAGC
>DATDBK010000156.1:0-2350 GCA_036524935.1 Lysobacter sp.
GCGCGCGAGTACGAGCGGATGAACTCGTACTGGCCGGTCTCCATCAGCTTTTTCTCGACCCGCTCGGTGACCTGGCGCGAGACCTCCTCGGCGGTCGCGCCCGGCCACAGCGTGCGGATCACCATCACCTTGAAGGTGAAGGACGGATCCTCGCTGCGGCCCAGCCGCAGGTACGAGAAGGTACCGGCGATCGCCGCCACCAGCATCGCGTAGACAATCAGGCTGCGATGGCGCAGGGCCCACTCGGAGAGATTGAAGCGCATGGGTCAGTTCGCCGTCACGGGACGATTGTCGCGATCGACTGCCTGCACTTTCTGGCCAACGCGCAGCAAATGGCCGCCGGCGGCGACCACCCAGTCGTTCGCGGCGAGTCCGGCGGTCACCGGCACGCGGTCCTCGCCGAACGGGCCGGTCTGCACCGGCTGCAGTTTCAGTGTCGAGGTCTTCGGGTCGACCACGAACACGGCGTTGCCGTTGGCCCCTCGTTGCACGGCAGCGAGCGGAACGCTGAGACCGCCATGGGCATTGCCGGGCGCGCCGCCAGGCAGGAACACCCGCGCGCTCTGGCCCAGTTCGAGCGCCCCTTCCGGCGCATCGACGCTGATCCGCGCCGCGTACGTGCGCGACGCCGGATCGGCCGCCGGCGAGATCTCGCGGATGCGTCCCGGCCAGCGCTTGCCCGGTTGCGACCACGACTCCACCAGCACCGGCTGGCCCGGCTTGATCGTCGAGACGATGCCCTCGGGCAGGGCGAACGCCACTTCACGGATGCCGTCCGCGGCCAGGGAGAACACGGCCTGGCCGGCGGCGACCACCTGCCCTGCCTCGGCACTGCGGCTGGCGATCACGCCGTCGGCGGTGGCGCGCAGCTGCGAGTAGGCGGCCTGGTTGCGGGCAACCTCGGCGTTGGCGCGGGCGGCATTGACCTGCCCCTGCGCGGCGAGCGTCGCGGCGTTCTGCGCATCCAGGGTGGAACGGCTGACCAGCTGGTCGTTGGCGAGGCGGGCGAAGCGGACCTGGTCGGCCTTGGCGCGACCGTATTCGGCTTCGGCCGCCGCCAGCTGCGCCTGCGCCGCGCGTGCCTGCGCCTGCAGGTCGCCCGGGTCGAGCGTGGCCAGCAGGTCGCCCTTGCGGACATGGGCGCCGACATCGACCTTGCGCTCGATCAGCTTGCCGCCGACGCGGAATGCCAGCGGGCTTTCCTCGCGGGCGCGGACTTCGCCGGCGAACGCGGTGGCGGTCTGGTTCGACGCACCCGGATGGGTCACCAGCACCGGCCGCGGCACTTCTTCGGGCTTGGCGTCGCTGCTGCAGCCGACCAGGGCCAGGGAGGAGAGGCCAAGCATCGCGACGACGGCGAAGCGGGCAGCGGTGGGGGCATCCTTGCCAAGCAGGCTGCGCATTGCGGGTGACCTCAAGGTTAATTAATGTACCTGGCGGTACTGTATAAATATCAAACTCAATAGTCTAGTATTCCCGCATGAATGCCCTGCGCCAATCCAGCCCCCCGAAGTCCGCCGGACCGGGTCGCCCCAAGGATCTGGGAAAGCGTGCCGCGATTCTGGAAGCGGCCAAAAGAATGTTTACTCAGCAAGGTTTCGACGGGTCCAGCATGGACCAGATCGCCGCCGAGGCCGGGGTCTCCAAGCTCACCGTCTATAGCCATTTCGGCGACAAGGACGCGTTGTTCGTCGCCGCCGTCGAGTCTCATTGCGACCAGTCGCTGCCGTCGTCGCTGTTCGAACCATCGCCGGCCACGCCCCTGCGCGAGCGGCTGCTGACGATCGCCGGCGCCTTCTACTCGATGATCAGCGCCCCGGAGGCCGTCGCCGGCCACCGCATGCTGTGCACGCCGCAGATGGCGAACTCGGGCCTGCCGAAACTGTTCTGGGAGGCCGGTCCGATGCGCGTCCAGGGCGACTTCGCCACGCTGCTGGAGCGCCGGATCGGCGCCGGCGAACTCGACATCACCGATGTGCCGCGCGCGGCCGGGCAGTTCTTCGCCCTGCTCAAGGGCGAGCCGCATGCCTGCCTCGTGTTCGGCGGACCGGGCCCGCAGCCGGAGGAAATCGAAGCCCACCTGGCGGCGTCCGTCGACCTCTTCCTGCGTGCGTACGCCGTGCGCGAAACCACGCCGGCCCGACCGGCGCGGACGTGAGGGCTGCTGCACAATGATGGCCGATGCCGGCAACTTGCATGCGCGATCCGCCCGGATCTGGCCGTTCGCCGCGGAGGGTGACTGGTCTTGATTACTTCCGGCACTCAGTCCGGATGCCGACGCTCGGCGATCCTGTGCGCCGCGCCAGCACCGGACCGGTGAGGCATTACCGGTACAATTCGCGGTCTTCCG
>DATDBK010000157.1:0-2611 GCA_036524935.1 Lysobacter sp.
ACTGTCGGTGCCGCCGGTGGTGGTCAGCGCCTCCATGCCGTTGATGCGCACGCGGGTGAACTGGCTGTCGAGGCCGCGCACCGAGATCTGCCGGCCTTCGCCGGCATCGCGCGCGATCGACACGCCCGGGATGCGCTGCAACGATTCGGCCAGGTTCAGGTCCGGGAAGTTGGCGATGTCTTCGGCGACGATGGCATCGACCACGCCGACTTCGCTGCGCTTCTTGTCGAGGGCCTTCTCGAGGCTGCCGCGGAAGCCGGTGACGACGACCGCATCGAGATCGGTCGCCTGCTGACGCTGCGCGGCGGTGTTTGCGACGGCTTCGGCCGGCGCGGCGGGCGAAGTGGCAGTGTTATTGGTGGTCGACGCATCCTGGGCAAGCGCGCTGAGCGCCGCCATCTGGAGCGCAAGGCCGATCGAGGCCGCCAATAAGGTAACCGGTGTCTTTTTGGTGGCACGCTGAAATTGCATAGGTTCCCCTCCCTAATGACTAAGACAGCTTGTAAGGTGCTTGTTGACTGGCTTGCGACGCTTGCTATGGTGTTCCCGCGGTGCAAATGACACCGATGGTCAAAACCCTAACAAAAGGGACGGCAGTTGGCATGCTGCGGTGCGCCATAACCGGGCAGGCAACCACACCGGCGGCCCGGCAGGCGGCACGGACGGGTTATCAATAGGCGCAATTCCATCCTCCGGGAGGCAGGACGTGAGTCAAAGGATCGTGTGTTTTGGGGAGCTGCTGTTGCGCCTGTCGGCGCCGGGGCGCGAACGTCTGCTGCAGTCGCCTGCGCTGGATGTCCACATCGGCGGGGCCGAGGCCAACGTCGCCGTGTCGCTGGCGCGGTTCGGCCACGATGCAGCCGTGGTCAGCACCGTGGCCGACAACGCGCTGGGTGAAGCGGCGGCCGGCGAGCTTCGCCGCCATGGCGTGGACACGCGCCATGTGCGCACAGCGCCCGGAAGGATGGGCCTGTACTTCCTCTCGCACGGCGCCATGCAGCGCCCGAGCGAGGTGCTGTATGACCGCGCCGACTCGGCATTCGTGCGGGCGACGGATTACGACTGGGACGCGCTGCTCGACGGCGCGGACTGGCTGCACCTGTCCGGCGTGAGCCCGGCGCTGGGTGCCGCCACCGCCGAGGCGACGGTCGCCGCGGCCCGGGCCGCGCGCCGGCGCGGGGTCAAGGTGTCGTTCGACGGCAACTTCCGCGGCAAGCTGTGGCAGGCCTGGAATGGCGATGCCGCCGCGATCCTGCGCCGCATCTTCGCCGAGGCCGACCTGGTCTTCGCAGACCATCGCGACATCGAAGTGGTGCTGGGACAGCGCAGTGCCGGCGAAGGCGAGGACGCGGTGGCAGCAGCGGCCACGCATGCCTTTGCCGCCTTCGAGCACCTGCAGTGGCTGGCCTGCACCCTGCGCAGCCAGCACAGCGTCGACCACCACACGATGTCGGCGGTGATGTTCGGACGCGACGGCACGCGCCATCGCGCGCCTGGCTACGAGCTGGAGGCGATCGTCGATCGCATCGGCACCGGTGATGCCTTCGCCGCTGGCGTCCTGCATGGCCTGATCAGCGGCATGGACCCGGCCCGGCTGCTCCATTTCGGCCTCGGCGCGGCCTGCCTGAAGCACTCGCTGCCAGGCGATTTCAACCTGGTCGCCCGCACCGACGTCGAGGATTTCATCGCACAGGCGGGCTTCCATGTCCGTCGTTGATGCCCAGGCGCTGCTGCGCGGCAGCCGCATCATCCCGGTTTACACGCCGGGAAGCGTCGACGAGGCCGTGTCGGTGGCGCAGGCGCTTCTGCGCGGTGGCATCGATGCGATCGAGGTGACGCTGCGCACGCCGGCGGCACTCGATGCGATCGCGGCGGTCGCCGCGCAGGTGCCGGGCATGAAGGTCGGTGCCGGCACGGTGCTCGACGCCGCACAGATGCGCCAGGTGCAACGCGCGGGCGCGTCATTCGCCGTCTCGCCCGGTTCCTCGCCGGAGCTGCTGGCCGCAGCGCGCGACCTGTCGATGGCCTACCTGCCGGGTGTAGCCACCGGCAGCGAGGTGATGGCGGCGATGGCCGCGGGCTTCGGCCTGCTCAAGCTGTTTCCGGCGCAGGCGATCAACGCGCTGGAACTATTGGCCGCCTGGCGCGGACCGTTCGCGCAGATGCGCTTCTGTCCGACCGGCGGCATCGATGCCGCGCGCGCGCCTCAATACCTGCGCCAGGCCAATGTCGCGTGCCTTGGCGGGTCGTGGCTGACGCCCGCAGATGCACTGGCAGAAGGCGACTGGGGCCGCATCGAAACCCTGGCGAGAGAGGCCGCCGCACTGTCAATTGGCTGACCGACGGACGGCCAAAGTGGTCGCCGCGGCGGTTCCGGACAAAGAAAGTGGCAATTTCCCGCTTTATTTCGTCACTTACCACTTGGCGGCGCCTTTTCATTGCCCTACATTCCGCTTGCCTAGCGGGGAATTCCGGGCACCCATCAACTAATCGAGTATTACGAGACACATATGGCGAAGACGAAGAAAGTGGCAAAGAAGGCCGCGCCGAAGAAGACCGCCGCCGCCAAGCCGGCTGCACCGAAGCCGATCAAGGAAGCGCTGACCAAGTC
>DATDBK010000158.1:0-11971 GCA_036524935.1 Lysobacter sp.
GCAGGGGGTCGCGGGCACCGCAACACGCAAGGACTTCCCGCAAGGGAATGGGGGATACATGGAAAGTTTCGAATACCGCAACCCGTACACGGCGCCGACGGCGCAGGTCCAGCCCACCGCTGCCGAGCGTTTCGACGACGAACAGGTCACTGCCGGGCGACTGCCGCGCCTGATGGCGGCCCTGGTCGATGGCGGCGTTTCGCTGGTCATCGCGGTGCCTGCCATCATCGGTGCGATGCGCTACGACGCGACACGTGGCGTCGGTGAGCTCGGTGGATCGCTGATCCTGCTGAGCCTGGTCGGCTACCTGGCGTTGTTCATCTACACCCTGATCCTGCTGGCCCGCGAAGGCCAGACCATCGGCAAGCGCGCGATCGGCATCCGCATCGTCCGCACCGACGGCGAGCGAGCCGGCCTGGGCCGCCTGTTCTGGCTGCGCTATTTCGTGCCGGGCCTGATTGGCGCCGTGCCCTACATCGGCTGGATCTTCAGCATCGCCAACATCCTGTGGATCTTCGGTGAGCAGCGCCGCTGTCTGCACGACCACATTGCCGACACGATGGTCGTCAACGCCTGATGCTCGACACGTACCGGGAGGTGGTGACGCCCGAGGGCGTCGCCCTTCACCTGCCCGCGGCCGGTCCGGTGCCGCGGGCTTTGGCCTGGCTGATGGATCTGGCGATCCGGCTGGGCGTGGCGATCGTTTCCTCCATGGTGCTCGCCCTGCTCGGGCGCGCCGGCTTCGGCTTCCATGCCGTGCTGGTATTCCTGCTGTACTGGTTCTATCCGGTGGCGTTCGAGGCGCTGTGGGATGGACGCACGCCCGGCAAGCGCGCGCTGGGCCTGCGCGTGGTCGCCGCGAACGGCGCGCCGGTGGGTTGGCTGGCGGCGTTCACGCGCAATCTGCTGCGTGTCGTCGACATGCTGCCCTTTGCCTACGCGACCGGGCTGGTCAGCAGCCTGCTTGATCCGTGGGGACGCCGCATCGGCGACATGGTCGCCGGCACGCTGGTCGTGCATGACGTCCGCGCGCAGGCGCCCGCACCTTTCACCGTGAACCAGGTGATGGCGCCGCCGGTCGCGCTGCATCCGTACGAACAGGCCGCGCTGGTGGCCTTCGCCGAGCGCGGGCCGCGCCTGACCCAGGCCCGGCAGGAAGAACTGGCCGAGTTCGCCACGCCGCTCACCGGCGCGCGCGGCACGCTGGCGGTGACGCGCCTGTATGGCGTCGCCAACTGGTTGCTGGGGCGCCGCTGAGATGAGGCAGGAGCATTTCGTCCAGCGCCACCAGGCCGAGTGGACCGCCTTCGAGCACTGGCTCGATACGCGCGGCCAGCACGTCAAGCGTGCGCGCATGTCGCGTCGCCAATGGCACGGTCTGGCCGATCACGAGATGCCCGCACGCTACCGCCGCCTGTGCCAGCAACTCGCACTGGCCCGTCGCCGCGGCTACAGCCCGCTGGTGACCGATCGCCTGCAGGGCCTGATGCAACGCGGCCATGGCCTGCTCTACCGGACGCCGCCGCCGCGCTGGCGCCGGGTGGTTGAATTCCTGCTGGCCGGTTTCCCGCGCCTGGTCCGCGCCGAGCGCGGCTGCATGGCGGCCTCGGCAGTGCTGTTCTGGTTGCCGCTGGTGGTGGTGTTCGTCGCCATCCAGCTGACGCCGGAATTGTCGGCGTCGTTGTTCGACCCGGCCCAGCTCATGCAGTTCGAGTCGATGTACGACCCGGACGATCCGGTGCGCAAGCTCGGACGCGACAACGGCACCGACATCGCGATGTTCGGCCACTACGTGTGGAACAACGTCAGCATCGGCTTCCGCACGTTCGCCAGCGGCCTGCTCGCCGGCATTGGCGCGATCGTGGTGCTGATCGTCAACGGCATCATGATCGGCGGCGTCGCCGGCCACCTGCAGGCAGTCGGTCACGGTGATCCGTTCTGGCGCTTCGTCGCCGGCCACTCGGCGCCTGAACTCACCGCGATCGTCATTGCCGGCGGTGCTGGTTTGCGGCTTGGCCTCAATCTCGTCGCGCCCGGACAGCGCAGCCGCGGCGACGCGCTCATCGAAGCCGGCCGGCGCGGCGCGCTGCTGTGCCTGGGCGTGCTGGGGATGCTGGTGTTCGCGGCGTTCGTCGAGGCGTTCTGGTCGTCGATCGCGTGGATGCCAGCGTGGATCAAGTACAGCGTCGGCGGCGCGATGTGGGCGCTGATCCTGCTGTGGCTCTGGCGGGGCGGGCGTAACCGCTCCTTCGCCGATGCCGACCTGGGCCTGGGCAGCACGCGCGTGGATGCCGCCGCGCCATGAGGATCGAATCGCTGACCGTGGCATTGCGCCCGCGCACCGCGTGGGAAGCGGTCGAGCTCGGCACGGCGCTGACCCGCCGCCACGCCGCGGCCATCTGGAAACCGTGGCTGGCGCTGACCGTGCCGGTCCTGCTGGTGGTCAACGCGTTTGCATGGGCCATCGACGCGTTGTGGCTGGCCGGGCTGCTGATGTGGTGGCTGAAGCCGGCGTTCGATCGCATCCCGCTGTACGTACTCTCACGGGCGGTGTTCGGCGACGTGCCGACGCCGCGGCAGACGTTGCAGGCACAACGCAACTGGAGTCTGCGCTGGTTGTTGCCGTACCTGACCTGGCGCCGGCTGGGTCCGGTCAGGTCGCTCTATCTGCCGGTCGACCTGCTCGAGGGCGGGCAGGGTCGCGAGGCCGGCGAACGCCGCCGAACGCTCGGTGCACCTGCATACGGCGTGGCCAGCATGCTGACGCTGGTCTGCATCAATTTCGAAGTGGCCCTTTACCTGGGCATGTTTGCCGCAGTGATGCTGTTCGTGCCGAACGAATACCTGGTGCAGTTCGGCAGCGACGTGTGGAAACTGCTGCAGGAGATGCCCACCTGGTTGGGCATCGCCAGCAATCTGTTGGCCTGGGTTGCAACGAGCCTGATCGAACCGTTCTATGTCGGCGCGGGACTGGGCCTGTATCTCAATCGGCGCACCGAGATCGAAGCCTGGGACATCGAGCTCGCCCTGCGCCGGCTCGGCGCGCGCCTGGCGAGCGCGAGCACGCCGCTGGTGCTGCTGTTGGCGTTCGTGTTGGCGGCGATGCCGTCGGGCGCGCGAGCGCAGGACAACGAAAGCGAGGGTGAGCGCGAGGTTGCATCGGCTGTGGCGGCCGCCGCGCCGAAGATCGCGCGCGTCACGCCCGGGCAGGTCTTCGGCCGCGCCCTCGCCGATGACCGCAGCCTGCGCAAGGCGGTCGAGAAGGCGTACGCCGATCCCACCGTCAGTCCCAAGCGCAAGGTCGCCACCTGGAAGCCGCGGGACCCCAAGGCGAAAGTCGAGAAAAAGCAGGACGGGCCGCAGTTGCAATGGCTTGGCGCCACCCTGGCGCTGATCAGCGAGTTCGGCCTGTGGATCGTGCTCGGCGTCCTCGTGCTGATCCTGCTGCTGACCGCGCCACGCTGGCTGGTCTGGTTCCGCGACGGCGTCGCCCGCGAAGGCCGCGAGGACGATGCCCTGCGCCTGGCCGACATCGCCGAAGCCGAGCAACCGTTGCCGGACGACGTGCCCTCGGTGGTGCGCCGGTTGTGGCGCGAGGGCCGCCAGCGCGAAGCACTCGCGATGCTGTATCGCGCCAGCGTCGCCTCGATGGTCACGCGCACCGACGCCATCCTCGTGCCCGGTGCCACCGAGGCCGAGTGCCTGCGCGCATCGCGCAAGCTGGCGCGCGGCGAAGACCGAGACGCATTCGCGCGCGCGGTGCGCACCTGGCAGTACGCCGCATATGCGCAGCGGTTCCCGGCGGCCGATGAACTGGACACGCTGATCGACGAGCTGTCGCGCCGCTTCGCCTGGACACCGGTCGCGGCCACGCCGGGGGTCACGGCATGAACCGGCAGAACCTGCAGGCCGTGCTGATCACCGCCGTGTTGCTGGCCCTGGCCGGCGGTGGCGTGACCTGGTGGCTGCACAACTACGAACGCGTCGAGGAGTCGGTCGACCTGCCGCGTACCGGCGAGGCGCGATCCAATCCACTCTACGTGCTGAAGCTCGCCCTGCGCGCCGATGGTCTGAAGGCGGAAGCGCGGCCGAGCCTGCAGCGCGACAGCCATCCACTGGGCGGGCGCGACACGGTGCTGCTGTACAACGACCCGCGCACGCTAGGTCGCGACGAGGGCCGCGCACTGCTCGACTGGGTGGCCCGCGGCGGCCATCTGCTGGTGCGCACGCCGCCGCCGGGTCCGTTTGCGCCCGGCACCATCGTGCCGGTACTGACCCAGCTGGACGTGATCCCGGCACTGACGCCGCCGCAGTGCGCCGGATGGGACGTGCGCGGCGAAGACCCGCACGTGGAATTCTGCAAGGGACGTCGCTTCATCGCGCTCGGCACCGGCGGTTCGCCGGTGCTGGACTGGGGCAACGAACGCGGCAACACCTACATGCGGCTGGCGCACGGGCGTGGCTTCGTCGACGTGCTGGCCGACTTCGACTTCCTCGACAACGATTCGCTCGACGACGGCCCGCACATCGCTCTGACCCGCCAGCTGCTGGCACCGAACTACCGTGCCGGCACCGTGCACCTGATCTATGCCGCCGACATGCCGTCGTTCTGGTGGACGCTGCTGCGGCACAGCTGGATGGCCTGGCTGCCCCTGTTGCTGGCGCTGGTCGCGTGGCTGTGGCTGCGCTCGCAGCGGTTCGGTCCGGCGCTGCCGTCACCGGCCAGCGAACGCCGCTCGCTGCTCGAGCATGTCGTCGCCAGTGGCGAGCATGTCTACAGGTACGGCTACGCCCACCTGCTGCACGAGGCCGTGCGCAATGCCTTCCTCGCCCGCCTGCGCCGTCGCGACCCGCAGGCCGCGGCGATCGGTGGCGAAGCGCAGGTGCTGATGCTGTCAGAACGCTTCAACGTGCCCGCGGCCGAGATCCGCGACGCCCTGTCCACGCCGATCGCACGCGACCACGCCGCGTTCCGCAGCCGCATCGCCACCCTGGTGCGGCTGCGCAACCTGCTGTGACCGCCCAGCCCGCCATCACACACGAGTCCACGCCATGAACGCCGACACCATCCAACCCCTGGTCCCGATCACCGGCGCCGAGCTGGCCGAGCGCGCCGCTGCGGTGCGCGAGCAGGTCGGCAAGGCCTTCATCGGCCAGGGCGACGTGCTCGACCAGATCCTGATCGCGCTGCTCGCCGGCGGCCACGTGCTGATCGAAGGCGTGCCCGGACTGGGCAAGACGCTGCTGGTGCGCGCGCTGTCGCGGGCCCTGGATTGCAGCTACGCACGCGTGCAGTTCACGCCCGACCTGATGCCCAGCGATATCAGCGGCCACGCGGTGTGGAACCCGAAGAGTGAGACCTTCAACATCCGCCGCGGCCCGGTGTTCACCAACCTGCTGCTCGCCGACGAGATCAACCGCGCGCCGGCGAAGACGCAATCGGCGCTGCTCGAGGCGATGGCCGAACTGCAGGTCACCATCGAGGGCCACAGCTTCCAGCTGTCGCCGCCGTTCCTGACCCTGGCCACGCAGAACCCGGTCGAGCAGGAGGGCACGTACCCGCTGCCGGAAGCGCAGCTCGACCGCTTCCTGCTGAAGATCCTGATCGGTTACCCGTCGCGTGCCGACGAGAAGCGCATGGTCGCCGCCGTCAGCCAGGGCCGCAGCGCATCGGACTTCGATCTGTCGCAGGTGCAGCGCGTGCTCGGCCCGCAGGACATCGCGGCGATGCAGGCCGGCACCGCGCTGACCACGGTCGACGACGCGGTGATCGACTACGCCGTGCGAATCGTCGCCGCCACCCGCGACTGGGCCGGCATCGCGCTCGGCGCCGGCCCCCGCGGCAGCCTGGCACTGGTGCGCGCTGCGCGTGCCCAGGCGGTGCTCGCCGGGCGCGACTTCGTCACCCCCGATGACATCCGCGAGATCGCCAAGCCGGCCCTGCGCCACCGCATCGCGCTGGCACCGGAACTGCAGATCGAAGGGCAGACGCCCGACGACGTATTGCACGCCTTGCTGTCGAAGGTGGAGGCGCCGCGCAAGTGAGCGCCGCGCTGCCGCGCCCGTCGCTTCCACGCAGGTCACTGCCGCGACCGGCACCGGCCATGCTGTGGCTGCTGGTGCTGTGGGCGGCGCTCGGTGTCGCGGTCGCATTCACCTACGCACCGCTGCAGGCGTGGTCGGCAGCGGGGCTGGGTCTGCTGATGCTGGTGTTGTTCGATGCCGCGCAGGTGCTGCGACAGGCCACGCCGCGGGTGGAGCGCCGCCTCGCCGACAACTGGCCGATCGGCATCGAGCGGCCGGTCACGCTGAGCCTGGAAAGCGACGAGCGCAGCCAGCACCTGGACGTGTTCGACCTGCATCCCGGTGGCTGGCGCATGCACGGCCTGCCGCGCCGGCTGAAGTTGCGCGCGGGCGAAGCCGCCTCGTTCGACTATCACCTGTGCGCCAACGCCCGCGGCGACTTCCGTTTCGAGGGCGTGCAGCTGCGCATGCATTCGCCGCTGCGGCTCTGGTGGCATTCGCGCGTGGCCGGTCCGGATCAGTCGGTGCGCGTGTTCCCGAACTTCGCGCCGTTGGCGCGATTCGCGATGTTCAGTGCCGAGCAGGCCTCGCGGCTGGTCGGCGCGCACCTGCGCCGCCGCCGCGGCGAAGGTACCGACTTCCACCAGATGCGCGAGTACCGCATCGGCGACAGCATGCGCCAGATCGACTGGAAGGCGAGTTCGCGTGCACGCCGCCTGATCTCGCGCGAATACCAGGACGAGAAGAACCAGCAACTGGTGCTGCTGCTCGATACCGGCCGGCGCCTGCTCGCGCGCGACGGCGAGATGGCGCATTTCGATCACGTGCTCGACGCATCGCTGGTCGTGGCGTACCTGGCGCTGCGCCAGGGCGACGCGGTCGGCCTGCTGGCCAGCGGCGGTGCCAACACCTGGGTGCCGCCACGGCGTGGTGTCGGCGGCATCGACGAACTGCTGCGCGCCAGTTATGCGCTGCAGCCGCAGCCAGTGGCCACCGATTTCCTCGCGGCCGCCACCGAACTGTCGCTGCGCCAGCGCCGGCGCTCACTGGTGATGATGGTGACCAACCTGCGCGACGAGGACATGGACGACGTGCTCGCCGCCGTGCAGATGCTGCGCAAGCGGCATCTGGTCTGCGTGGCCAGCCTGCGCGAGGGTTCGCTCGACAGCGCCCTCGGTGAAAACGTACAGGACCTGTCGCAGGCGATCCGCGCCGGCGCCACCGCGCAATACCTCGAGCAGCGCAATGCCGCGCACGAAGCGCTGCGAAATCACGGCGTGATGGTGCTGGACGTCTCCTGCGACAAGCTCGCAGCGTCGCTGGTGGAGAAGTACTTGTCGGTCAAGCGCGACGGTTTGCTGTAGCCAGGCGCTCAGAGCAGGGAGCAGGTGGCTACCGACCTGCTCCCTCCTGGCTCACGCCGTTTCCTGCTGACTGTGCGGCCAGCCTTCGGCCAGCGATTCCGACAGACGCTTTTCCGGCACCCACTCGGCGAGCGAATGCTTGACGATGTAGATGCCGATGACCGTGCCGATCGGAACCACCAGCATCGTCACCGCACCCAGCACCAGTGAAGCGGTGCGGCCCTTGCAAGCGTCCACGCTGCCTGCGATGGCGAAGTGCGCGAATGCAAGAATCGCCAGTGGTGCCGCGATCACTGCCGCCACCATCGCCGGATTCTGCTTGACTGCCGCGTAGATGAAGATCGTTGCGAGCACCATGACGACGCAGTAAATGCCGGCGATCATCCGGTGCGCGCTTGCTGCCTTTGCGTGATTGCCCATGCTTTCCCCCTGAGATAGTCCCCACTACCCGAAGCCCGGCCGGTCCTGTGTCCTGTCCCACCCGGTGCCCGCCTGCAGCCTATGGCAGTTCGGGCGAACCGGCAAATTCGGCAAAGTGCGGTTTTTGCCGATCCCCCATTCAGCGTCGGCGCTGGGAGAACAGCCAGTCGCGCCACCAGTCGCCCGGCCAGGCATCGGCAGGCAACTGATGCTCGAGGCCTTCGTACTCGCGAAGCCGCACCAGATTTCCGCCCTGGGCGCGGATCGCGGCAATAAGGCGACGGTCGGCGTCGATCGGGTTCTCGGTGTCGGCGTTGCCGTGCAGCACCCAGGCCGGCATCGCGAGCAGTGCCTTTGCGGCATCGTCGGTGGGGGCGATGCCGGCTACCGGCACGATTGCGGCGAACAACGCCGGACGCCGCGCCGCCGCCAGCCATGCGGCCGACCCGCCCATCGAAAAACCCATTGCGTAGATCCGCTGGCGATCGACCGGGCGTTTGGCTGCCAGGTGCTCGACCAGTTCCAGCGTCACGTCCAGCGCAGGCGACGCCACGGCTGATTGCGGATGCGTCGGCGAGTCGTAGTTGGCGCTGCGCTGTTCGAACTGCGGCACGAGCACATAGGCCTGGTAGCGGCGGCGCACGTCCGGCATGGCCCAGCTCAGCGCCAGGCGTTCGAGCTGGGCGCTGTTGTCGTTGCCGATGCCGCCGGAGGAGTGCAGCTGGAGCACCAGCGGGTAGCGTTGACCGCGCTTTGCATCCAGCGGCGGCAGCAGCCGGTAGCGCAGGTGCGTGCCATCGCTGCCGACGAACTCGCCGCCCGCGAAGTCGTCCGCGTTGGCGGCGGCAACCGCGCCGCGCGCCATCGGGCCAACATCGCGAATGACTTCGTCGGCGCACGCCGCGAGCGAAGCAAGCGACAGAACCAATCCGACCAGAAGCTTCATGCAGTACTCGCCTGACAAGGCCCCATAGCGTAGCCCGGGTAAGCAAAGCGCACCCGGGAAACCCTCGCCCTCAAGGCCGCGTCAACCGCTCCAGCTCCGCCAGCCCGGACATGGCCTCGGCACGATCGGACCCGCACATCGCCTGCGTCGGCCGCAGTGACGCGCAGAAACGCGGGCGCTCGGGACGTCCGAACAGACGGCAGCGCAGATCGTCATCGAGCTGCACGCAAGGCATCCCCGCCGGTTTGCCATGCGGCATGCCGGGGATGGGCGAGGTGATCGAAGGCGCGATGCAGCACGCGCCGCAGTGGGCGCGGCATTCCATCGTCGTCGGGTTCAGTCCGCGGTGACCAGCACCGCGCGGTGCTCGCGCAGGAACTCAAAGCACGGGTCGGTGTCGGGCCGCACACCGTGCCAGCGCTGGAAGCTCTCGGCCGCCTGCTCGACCAGCATGCCCAGGCCGTCGATCCGATCGTGCGCGCCGGCCGCATGCGCCCAGGCCAGGAAAGGAATCGCGACCTCGCCGTAGCTCAGGTCCACTGCCGCGGTGCGCGGCCCGGCGAGCGCCACCGGCAGCGTCGGCAGCGCCGCATCGCGCGCGGCCGAGGTGGCGTTGATGATCAGGTCGAACATGCCCAGCGAGCTGATGTCGCCGAAGTAACGCGGGTGCACGCGACCGGGCTGGGCAAGCACGTCCGCCAGCGCGTCGGCGCGCTCGGGCGTGCGGTTGATGATGAAGAGGTCGCCGATGCCGGCATCGAGCAGCGCCGGGGCCACGCCACGGGCGGCACCGCCGGCGCCCAGCAGCAGGGTGCGGCGCGAGCGCAGGTCGAGGCCGTGGCGTTCGGTGAGGTCGCGGACCAGGCCGGTGCCGTCGGTGTTGTCGCCTTCCCAGCCGGTGGCCGAGCGGATCAATGTGTTGACCGCGCCGGCGCGGCGGGCGCGATCGGTCAGCGTCGTGCAGATCGTCGCTGCGCGCGTCTTGTGCGGCAGCGTGATGTTGGCGCCAAGGCCACCCTCGGCCGCGAACTCCGCCAGTAGCGCGTCGAAATTCTCCGGCGCGGCGTCGAGCGCGACGTACTCCAGCGCGATCCCGGTCTGCTTGCCGAAGGCGGCATGGATCTTCGGCGACAGCGAATGCGCCACCGGGTGGCCGATGACCGCGAAGCGCTTGACGATGGCGGGATTTGCGACAGAGGCGAAATTGGACACGGGGCACCCTCGCTTAGACTTGCGGCCACAGACACAGGAGAACGTTCCATGCGACGTGCAGCGGCCTTGCAGGGTTTGAGTCTACTCCCCGCTCTCGCAGTGGGCGCCTGGTGCATGTCCGGGCCGGCGGCGGCCTTCCTGTCCGAGTTCGGCATCGAAGGGATGGGCGTGGTATCGACCAAAGCCAGCGAAATCCGCGCAAGCGTCAGCCCGGACGGCAAGCGTATCGTCTGGGGCAGCACGGACCGTGAAGGCGGCCCCGGTGGCTGGGACCTGTGGCAGGCGACGCTGAAAGACGGCCGCTGGCAGGACGCGCAGCCGTTGCCGCTCAATTCGAAGGCCAAGGACTTCGACCCGCTGTTCAGCGCCGACGGACGCTGGCTGTACTTCTTCTCCGACCGCCCCGGCGGCGTCGGCGGCGACGACCTCTACCGCGCAGCGGTCCAGCCCGGCGGCGGCTTCGGCAAGGCGGAGAACCTCGGGGCGGGCGTGAACAGCCGCGGCGACGAGTGGGCGCCCACGCCGAGTCGCGACGGAGGCCATCTCCTGTTCGCCAGCGACGGCCACGGCGGCGCCGGCCGTCACGACCTGTTCGTGGCGCATTGGGATGGCAAGGCGTTCATCGCGCCGAAGGCCATGAAGAGCGTCAACAGCGCGCAGGACGACTTCGATGCCGCTTGGCTCGGCGATGGCGAGGCGATCGTGTTCGCGCGCTCGAAGAACGTCGACGACCAGCCGGTGCGCCTGTTGGTCGCCCAATGCGACGGCACGGATTATGGCGACGTGCAGCCGCTGAAATTGTCCTTCAACAGTGAAGATGCCATCACGTTTGGACCGGCGCTGGACTGGAACAAACCCGGCGAGTTGCTCGTCACCGGTACGGCGAAGTCGCCGAAGGCGGGCAAGTACGACATCTACCGGATGAAGGCGCCGGCGGTGACGGGGAAGGGTGGGTGTTTTTGAGTGTGTGGGGTCCCGGGTGCGCTGCGTTACCCGGGCTACTCCCCGCATTCGTAGCCCGGGTAAGCGCAGCGCACCCGGGGACCGGCATCACGCCATCTCGCGCAACCACCGCGCCGCATCCAGCGCGTAATACGTCAACACGCCATCGGCACCGGCACGCTTGAACGCAAGCAGCGCCTCCATCGCGGTCGCCCGTTCGTCGAGCCAGCCGTTCTGCGCGGCGGCCTTCAACATCGCGTACTCGCCGCTGACCTGATAGACGTAGGTCGGCACGCGGAACTCGTCCTTCACCCGCCGCACGATGTCCAGGTACGGCATGCCCGGCTTGACCATGACCATGTCGGCGCCCTCGTCGAGGTCGAGCGCGACTTCCTGCAGCGCTTCGTCGGAGTTGGCCGGGTCCATCTGGTAGGTGTACTTGTTGCCCTTGCCCAGCGCCGCGGCCGAACCGACCGCGCTGCGGAACGGGCCGTAGAACGCGCTCGCATACTTGGCGCTGTAGGCGAGGATGCGGGTGTTGACCAGGCCGGCTTCTTCCAGCGCGTTGCGCACTGCACCGATGCGGCCGTCCATCATGTCGCTCGGCGCGACCACGTCGGCGCCGGCCTGCGCGTGCGACAGCGCCTGCTTCACCAGCGCATCGACGGTCTGGTCGTTGAGGATGTAGCCGCTGTCGTCGATCAAGCCGTCCTGGCCGTGGGTGGTGTAGGGATCGAGGGCGACGTCGGTGATCACGCCCAGTTCCGGGAACCGCTCCTTCAGCGCACGCACCGCGCGCTGGGTGATGCCGTCCTCGCTCCAGGCGATCGCGCCGTCGGCGGTCTTGCCGTCGGCAGGCACGCCGAACAGCGTCAACGCGGGGATCTTCAGCTCACTGGCGATTTCGGCTTCGCGCAGCAGTTCGTCGATCGACAACCGCGACACGCCGGGCATCGAGGCGACCGGCTCGCGGCCGTCGCGTTCGTGCACGAACACCGGGTAGATCAGGTCGTTGCTGGTCAGGACCGACTCGCGCATCAGCCGGCGCGAGAACTCGTCGCGG
>DATDBK010000159.1:0-18683 GCA_036524935.1 Lysobacter sp.
GGTGCCCGCCGCAACGCAACATACGCGGCCTCGCACGGCGCAAACCGTTGCAGAGAGCCCAGGTGGCGGAATTGGTAGACGCACTAGTTTCAGGTACTAGCGGGTAAAACCGTGGAGGTTCGAGTCCTCTCCTGGGCACCACTTGCAAGACGGTCGAGACATACCACGACCGGATCGATGACCCGCCGACAGGCGGGTTTTTCGTTTCTGCGGCATGGCCCCGCACCCACGCCTTCGAGCTCATCCGGCGACACCGTGTTCATGTCGATGTGCGACCATGGCTGAATGAGCAAGAAACCACCAAGTCGCAGCAAGTCCGGCCCCAAATCCCCCTCCCGCAACACCTCCGGTGCACCCGCGAAAACGGGTCGGACCGGCGGGGCAAAGAAAACCGCCAAGCGTCCGGGTTGGCTGCCGGAGCCGCTACCGAATCTGCCGGCCCGCGCCGGCGGCGGTACCGGCCAGCCGGGTGGGTTCCATGACCCGTATGCCGAGCGCGAGGCGGCCCGTTACGCCGAGCCCATCGCCAGCCGCGAAGTGATCCTGGCGCTGCTGGCCGACGCCGATGGCCCGATGCCGGCAGAAGAACTGGCCGAGCGCCTGGGCCTGGCCGCTGCGGAGCGTTTCGACGCCCTCGGCAAGCGCCTTGGCGCGATGGTTCGCGACGGCCAGCTGCTGCGCAATCGCATGGGCGAATTCCTGCCGGCGCAGCAACTGGCGCTGCTGCCGGGCGTGGTGATCGCCAACCCCGATGGCTTCGGCTTCCTGCGCCTGGAAGGCGGCGGCGACGACCTGTTCCTGCCGCCGATGGAGATGCGCAAGGCCATGCACGGCGATCGCGTGCTCGCCAGCGTCACCGGCGTCGACCGCCGCGGTCGCCGCGAGGGTGCGATCACGCGCGTGCTCGAGCGCCGCCTCAATCGCCTGATCGGCCGCTTCGTGCTCGAGGCCGGCATCAGCTATGTCGTTCCCGACGACCGCCGCATCCAGCGCAACGTGCAGATCCCGCCGGACGAGCGCCTGGCTGCGCAGAACGGACAGCTGGTGGTCTGCGAACTGCTGCAGGCGCCCGACCCGCAACGTCCGCCGATTGGCCGCGTGCTCGCGGTACTCGGCGATCGCCTCACCGCCTCGCTGGCGGTGCAGGCGGCGATCCACGGCCATGAGATCCCGCACGAGTTCCCGCAGGAAGTGCTCGACGAAGCCGCCGCCGTGCCGCTGACGGTCGATGCCGCCACCGCGTCCAAGCGCGTCGACCTGCGCACGCTGCCGCTGGTGACCATCGATGGCGAGGACGCCAAGGATTTCGACGACGCGGTCTACTGCGAACCCAATCAACAAGGCTTCCGCCTCGTGGTGGCGATCGCCGACGTTTCCCACTACGTCCGTCCCGGCACGCCGCTGGACGAGGAAGCGACCAAGCGCGCCACCTCGGTCTACTTCCCCGGTTTCGTCGTACCGATGCTGCCGGAGACGCTGTCCAACGGCATCTGCTCGCTCAATCCGAAGGTCGACCGCCTGTGCTTCGTCTGCGACATGCAGATCGACCGCAACGGCGAGGTCACCGGATCGAAATTCTACGAAGCGGTGATGAACTCGCACGCGCGCCTGACCTACACCCAGGTCTGGAACGCGGTCGGTGAAGGCATCGCCGAGGACGCGCACGAAGAGGCGCTCGGCCAGATCGGCTCGCTGCTGCCCAACATCCAGCGCCTGCACCAGCTGTTCCAGGTCCTGAAAAAAGCCCGCGAGCGCCGCGGCGCGATCGAGTTCGAGTCGAGCGAAGTTCGCTTCGTGCTCGGCCCGAAGGGCGAGGTCGTCCAGGCAGGCATGCTGCAGCGTAACGACGCGCACAAGCTGATCGAGGAATGCATGATCGCGGCGAACGTGGAGGCGGCCCGGTACCTGCTCGCCCACCACGTGCCCGCGCCCTACCGCATCCACGATCGCCCGCCGGAGCAGAAGTACGCCGACCTGCAGGAGTTCCTGAAGGAATTCAAGCTGCGCATGCCGCCGTGGAGCAAGGTCGAGCCGCGCGACTTCACCATCCTGCTGAAGAAGGTGCGCGAACGCGCAGACGCCACGCTGCTCGAGTCGGTGCTGCTGCGCAGCCAGTCGCTGGCCGTGTACTCACCCGACAACGTCGGCCATTTCGGCCTCGCGCTGGAGGCCTACGCGCACTTCACTTCACCGATCCGCCGTTATCCCGACCTGCTGGTCCACCGGGCCATCAAGTACGCGCTGACTGGCGAGCGTCCGGAGAAGTACCGCTACTCGCCCAGCGAGATGGCCGCGCTGACGCTGCAGTGTTCCGAACGCGAGCGCCGTGCTGACGAAGCCGAGCGTGAGGTCGACGAGCGTTACCGCGCTGCCTGGATGGAGCAGCACGTCGGCGGCGAGTTCGAGGGCGTGATCAGCGGCGTGACCAGCTTCGGGCTGTTCGTCGAGCTCGACGACTCCAAGGTCAACGGCCTGATCCACGTGACGCAGCTGCCGCACGACTATTATCATTTCGATCCGATCCGCAAGACCCTGGCAGGCGAGCGGACCGGCCGCGAGTTCCGCCTCGGCGATCGCGTCCGCATCGTGGTGATGAAGGCCAGCGTCGAGGACCGCAAGATCGACTTCAAGCTGGTCGGCGAGCGCGATGCCAAGTCGCTGCCGCCGCGCGGGCAGCCGGCCAAGCGTGCCAAGAAACCCTATTGATGGTCACGCCCGCCCCGGCCTCGTCGCGGCGGGCCACGAGAGAAAGCAATGAGTCAGAAGCAGTGGATTGCCGGCATCAACGCGGTCGCGGCCGCACTCGAGCACGATGCCGAGCACGTCCGTGAAGTGCTGATCGAGGCCGGCGCGAAGAACCCGCGCATCGTCGAGATAGAAGCCAACGCACGGCGCATGGACATCGATGTCCGCCGCGTTGCCACGCAGGCGCTCGACGGCGTCGTCGGCAACCTTCGCCACCAGGGTGTGGTGGCCCGCTACGCCGCGGCCAAGACCTGGAACGAGAACGAGCTCGAAGCGCTGATCGAGGCTGCTGATGGCCGCGCGCTGCTGCTGGTCCTCGATGGCGTGCAGGACCCGCACAACCTCGGTGCCTGCCTGCGCAGCGCAGCGGCGGCGGGCGTCACCGCGGTGATCATTCCCAAGGACAAGTCGGTTCAGGTCAATGCGACCGTGCGCAAGACCTCCGCCGGTGCCGCCGACAGCGTCGCGGTGATCCCGGTGACCAATCTTGCCCGCACCATGCGTGACCTGCAGAAGCTCGGCGTGTGGCTGTACGGCCTGGCCGGCGAAGCGGACGCATCGTTGTACTCGATCGATCTGCGCAGCAACGTCGCGCTGGTCCTGGGTGGCGAAGCCGATGGCCTGCGTCGCCTGACGCGCGAGAATTGCGACCAGCTGGTGAAGATCCCGATGCCGGGTGCAGGCAGCCTCGGTGTCGAGAGCCTGAACGTGTCGGTTGCGGCGGGCGTCACGCTGTTCGAAGCGGTCCGCCAGCGCGGCGCGTCGAAATGATGTCGCCCGGCTGACGCGTGATCCCGGGTGCGGCCTGTGGCCTTACCCGGGCTACGGTTGCGGCGGGTAGCCCGGGTAAGCGAAGCGCACCCGGGGCCGAGGCGGGCCAACACATGGATGCGGGGACGACCCCGCCTCTCCATCACCGCAAGGGGACGACCCCACCTTCGACTGGAGTTGTAGTCATGCCCTGGATCATCCTCGTACTCGCCGGCCTGTTCGAAGTGGGCTGGGCGATCGGTCTCAAGTACACCGACGGTTTCAGCAAGCTGTGGCCGACCGTGGGCACGGTTGCGGCGATGGCGATCAGCCTGGGATTGCTCGGCATCGCCATGAAATCGCTGCCGGTGGGAACCGCCTATGCAATCTGGGTCGGCGTCGGTGCCGTCGGCACCGTGATCCTCGGCATCGTGCTGTTCAACGAGCCGGTGAACGCGCTGCGCATGGTCAGCGTCGGGCTGATCATCGCCGGGCTGGTCGGGCTGAAGCTGGCCTCACCCTGAAGCTGGCCTCACCCTGAGGGGGCGTCACTTTGAAGCGGGCACCACGCCGGGCAGCGGCGTCGGCCACGCATTGACGATCTTGCAGAAGAGCTGCGCGGTGCGCTCGGTGTCGTACACCGCCGAGTGCGCCTCTTCTCCATTCCAGTCGAAGCCCGCCGCCTGCACGGCGCGGGCGAGCACCGTCTGGCCATAGGCAACACCGGCCAGCGTCACCGTGTCGAACACGCTGAAGGGATGGAACGGGTTGCGCTTGTGGCCGCTGCGGGCGACGGCGGCGTTGAGGAAGTTCAGGTCGAAGTGGGCGTTGTGGCCCACCAGGATGGCGCGCTGGCAGCCGTGCTTCTTCGCCGCCGCGCGCACCGGCGCGAACACCGCCTCGAGCGCGGCGCGCTCGGGCAGTGCATTGCGGAACGGATGGTCGATGTCGATGCCGGTGATCTCGAGCGACTTGGGGTCGATCTCCATCCCCTCGGCAGGCACCACGTGGCTGCTGGTGATCTCGCCGACCACCAGCAGGCCATTGGCGTCGAGGTCGATCGGCGCCACCGCGATCTCGAGCAGTGCATGCCGGTTCCAGTCGAAGCCGCCGGTCTCGACGTCAACGACGACCGGCAGGAAACCCCGGAAGCGGTTGGCGAGTGTCGGGGTGGCGGAAGACTCGGCGGGATGGGGGGTGTTGGGGGCGGAGCCGGCGTCGGTCATGACAAAAGCCTAGCAGACGCGCATATCAGTGCTGCCCGCGCCGCGCCAGCAGCGGCACCACGCCGGCCGCCGAAATCAGCATGCCGGGCAGCGGCAGCAGCATCGCCACGACCGGGCCGCTCGCCAGCAGGACCAGGCCCCAGACGCGGCTGTCACTGCGTGGCTGCGCGGCCGGCATCGCAAGCAGGCGTGCAACCAGCGCATCGAGGCTCAGGCGGCCGGCGCCATTGAAGATCAGCGGCACCAGCATCACCAGGAAGATCAGCGGCAGCTTGTAGTTGCCGGCACCCTCGTCGCTGATCGCGTAGCCCTGCGCAAGCTGGGCCAGGCCCATCCAGTCCGACGGCCAGTGCACCGCGGCGATGGCGACGACGGTGAGGATGAATAGCGTCGCGGCGAAGAAGCGCGTGCACAGGCCGACCAGCAGGGCGATGCCGCCGATCAGTTCGAACCAGGTGGCCATCGCCCAGCTCAGGTCGGCCGGGATGCGGTCAAACGGGAACGGAAACGCCTCCATGACCTGCCCGAACCAGTTCTCGCCATGCAGCTTCTCGCGGCCGGCCTCAAAGAACTCCCAGGCCAGCAACAGCCGCAGCCCTAACGGCGCGACCCATGCGCCGATGCCTTCGAGGTGGTCGCGGAATGCGGCCAGGCCGCGGCTTGAACTGGACATCGTGATGCTCCTACAGGGGTGACGCCACATGGCGCTTGTCCCCATAAGAGGCAGCGATCACCCAGAAGGATTCGCGCTGCGCGCGCCGATCACCACGCCGCTTCCGCGCATCTGTTCAAGCAGGGCCGATCCCTGTTCGACGAAACCGGCGATATCACTGTTGGAGGCTTCGCCCGCGAGCGCCTGCAGCTGTTCGCGGCCGCTCAACTGCGGCGACTCGCCCAGGCGCTGCACCAGCCGGAACGCCAGCGGGCTGAGTTCGGAGAAGCGCACCTGGCCATCGGCTTCCCGGCGCAGCAACAGCAGGGTTGGTGTCGCCGGTGGCTGTCCGGGCTGGAGGTCCGGGCCGATCCTGTGCACCGGCCACGCGTACGCCAGCGGCCATGCCAGCGGCGACAGCACCGGTGCGTTGTCGAGCAGGTCGCCGGCCGGTTCGACATCGACGTCGCCATCGGTTTCGGCAATCTGCAGGGCCAGTTCAACCCATTCGTAATGCGCCAGCTCCCGCAGGAAGGGCGGATCGCGCCCAGCCCGGTCGTCGTCGGCGCGCGCATCCAGGTAGCGCAGGAACTCGCGCGCGATCTCGGGGAACAGTGGCGTGTGGCAGCGGTAGTCGCGGTAGAAATCGCGCACCAGCGTCTTCCAGCCGTCGTCGCCCAGGAGCTTGCAGATGACGGGGAAGCCACCCGAAAGCAGACCTTCGATGTTGTTGAACAAAAGCTCGCGGTAGATCGCCAGCCGCCGGTCCTCGAAACCCTCCGGCGCCGGACTGGCCTGCGGGTCGCGCAGGTGGCGGGTCAGCGCGAACTGCTGCGCGCGCAGGCGGGCGGGTGCCTCAGCCATGTGCGCGCCTGGCGTGCTGGGGCGATGCGGCGTCCATCACCCTGCGGATGGTTCCGATTTCATCGACCAGTTCGGCGTAGGGAGGGAAGTTGAAGTCGCGCTCGAGCAGCGTCGGGCGCAGGCCGTGGTGCCGGTACGCCTCGCCGAGCAGCGCCCAGACCGCGTCCTTGACGGCGGCGCCGTGGGTGTCGACCTTGAGGTCGTCGGCTTCGTCGTAATGGCCGGCGACGTGGATGTAGGCGACCCGCTCGCTGGGCAGCGCGGCAAGGAACCGGCTGGCATCGTAGCGATGGTTGATCGCGTTGACGTAGATGTTGTTGACGTCGAGCAGCAGGTCGCAGTCGGCCTCGCCGAGCACGGCGTTGATGAAGTCGATTTCGCTGAGCGCCGGCTGGTCGCGATCGGGCGGGGCAGGGGCATAGTACGAAACGTTCTCGACCGCGATGCGGCGGCCGACGATGTCCTGGGTCTGGCGGATGCGCGCGGCGATGTGATGCACGGCCTCCTCGGTGAAGGGAATCGGCAGCAGGTCGTACAGGTGGCCGTCGTCGCTGCAGTAGCTCAGGTGCTCGCTGTAGAGCGGCACGCGGTGCCGGTCGAGGAAACGGCGCACGCGATGCAGGAAGGTCTCGTCGAGCGGTGCTACGCCGCCGAGCGACAGCGACAGGCCATGGCAGACCAGCGGATGTCGCGAGCTCAGTGTTTCGAGCTGCTCACCGAGTGTGCCGCCGACGCCGATCCAGTTCTCCGGCGCGCACTCGAGGAAGTCGAAGTCGCCCGGCGCGGCCGCTTGAAGCGGGCCCAGAAGGGCCCGCCGCAAGCCGAGGCCGGCGGCACCAGGATCAAGCTGGCCGATGCCGTCCGCGGTCATGGCTCAGGCCGAGCCACCGCACTTGCCTTCGCCGCACTTGCCTTCACCGGCCTTCTTCTTGTCCTTGTCGGCGCCGCACTTACCTTCACCGGTGGCCTTGGCCTCGTCGGCGCTGATGAAGCCGTCCTTGTTGGTGTCGTGGGCGGCGAACTTGCTGGTGTCGCCCTTGTGGGCGGCGCCAAACTCGGCCTTGGAGACCTTGCCATCCTTGTCGGCGTCCATCTTGTCGACGCCGCAGCTGCCTTCGGCTGCCTTGTTGTCCGACGCCGCAGCAAGGCCGGCACCGAGCATGTAGCCGGAGGAAAGGTCGCTCATCGCGAAGGCCGAACCCGACAGGGCGAGGCCGCCGACGATGGCACCGAGGGTGAGGGCGATGGGCTTGTTGGTGTGCTTGGACATCTGGTTCTCTCCTGCGGGTGGTGGCGGGGATCCGCCTTGGATAACGGTCCGGTCGATCTCATTGAAAATTGGTTCCGTTGCCAATAAGAGGCACCGGTCGGGCAAAAGGATTCACTGGCTGAGGTATTCGCGTGCCAGCGTCCGTGCCCGGTGCAATCTCGATTTGACCGCTTCGTTCGTTAGCGCGAGGTGGTCGGCGATTTCGGCGATGGTCAGTCCCTCCAGATCGCGCAGCAGCACGACTTCACGGTAGTGCGCGGGTAACGATTCCAGTGCGGCGGCGACGTCGTGGCGCCATTCAGCCGGTTCCGGCGTCACCACCGGAAGTATGTCGTCGGTGATCGCGTCGCCAGTCAGCCAGCGTTGGCCGCGCTTGAGGCGATTGCACTCGCGCTTGACGATGCGGAATATCCAGGAGGTGAAGCACTCGAGCGTGCGCAGGTCGCAGAGCTTGCGGGACACCGTGATCAGGCTTTCCTGCACGGCATCCTCGACGTCGTTGATGACGCAGTGGAACTCGGCGTAGCGACGCAGGTCCTGGCGCGATCGGCATAGCACGCGTTCGAGCGCGAACGAATCGCCCATGCGCGCTGCTTCGAGGTCGCCGTTGGCCATAAGTTGCTTCATGCCGCGATGTTCTCCTGCCCGAGCTTGGCGCACGACGGTCGCCGGTGCATAAGCCATGAGTTGGGGGAGGACGCGGAAAGATTCGGCGCGGACCGAAAATCCGCGCCCATATTTATATTTCGTTCAGTTCCAGCCCCATTGCGGGGTAGGACTTGCTCGCGACCCGGCGCCGGGTCTGCGGCCATGATAGTTGGCGGCCCGGAAGCCCGTTATGCATGGCACGGCCCGTATTTCTCACAGCCAGAGTCCAGGAGATTTACCGAGCCGGGTGTAGGAATGAGCCTGCCCGGCCCGCCAGCAAAGCTGCTTCCTGCAGGGCGCGGTCAGACCGCGCCGGTGGTGCTGCTGTCGTCGCGCTTCTCGCGCGGGGGCAGGAGCTCCTCGCCCTTGACCAGGAACCAGACGTTCTCGGCGATGTTGGTCGCGTGGTCGCCGATCCGTTCGATGTTCTTGGCCATGAACAGCAGGTGCGTGCAGCCGGTGATGCTGCGCGCGTCTTCCATCATGTAGGTCAGCAGTTCGCGGAACAGGGCGGTGTAGGCGATGTCGATCTCGGCGTCGCGGGCGCGCACGCGCTGGGCCAGCTCGATGTTGTTGTCGCGGTACGCGACGAGCACGTCGCGAAGCTGTTGCACGGCCAGGGTACCGATCGCGTGCAGACCGCTGATGTGCGGCAACGGCGGCGACAGGTTCAGTGCGGTGGAGCGCTTGGCGACATTGGCGGCGTAGTCGCCGATGCGCTCGATGTCTGCCGCGATGCGGATCGCCGAGAGGATCTCGCGCAGGTCGCGCGCCATCGGGCCGCGCAGCGCCAGCTTCATCACGTCGTGGCTGATCTCCAGTTCCAGCGCGTCGATGGCTTCATCGTTGGCGATGATGCGCTCGGCGGCCTTGTCGTCGCGACGCTGCACGACATCGAGTGCGGCCTCGAGTTGCGAAGCGGCCATCTCGCCCATGCGAAGGGTTTCGTTGAGCAGCCGGCGCTGCTCTTCGTCGTAGCTCTTGACGATGTGGTCGTGCATTTGGGTGCTCATGAGGGTGTCCTGTTCGATGCGGTCGAGGGCACTCTATTGCCCTCGCTCCAACCTTCTCCCGCTATCGGGAGACGGCTTTGAATGCGTCAGCCGAAGCGGCCGGTGATGTAATCCTCGGTCTGCTGCTTGCCGGGGTTGGAGAAGATCGTTTCGGTGCTGGCGTGCTCGATCAGGTCGCCCAGGTACATGAAGGCGGTGAAGTCGGATACACGCGCCGCCTGCTGCATGTTGTGCGTCACGATCGCGATCGTGTAGTCCTTCTTGAGCTCCTCGACCAGCTGCTCGATGCGGCTGGTGGAGATCGGGTCCAGCGCCGACGTCGGCTCGTCGAGCAACAGCACGTCCGGGCGCAGTGCCACCGCGCGGGCGATGCACAGGCGCTGCTGCTGGCCGCCCGACAGTCCCAGCGCGCTCTGGCCGAGCTTGTCCTTGACCTCGTCCCACAACGCGCCCTGGCGCAGCGCATGCTCGACGCGGTCGTTCATGTCCGCCTTGGACAGCTTCTCGTGGTGGCGGATGCCGTAGGCGACGTTCTCGAAGATCGTCATCGGGAACGGCACCGGCTTCTGGAACACCATGCCGACCTTGCTGCGCAGGCGGTTCATCGGATACCGCGGATCGAGGATGTTCTCGCCGTCGAGCAGTACTTCGCCCTTGGCCTCGAGTTTCGGGTAGAGCGCATAGATGCGGTTGAAGATGCGCAGCAGCGTCGACTTGCCGCAGCCCGAGGGGCCGATCAACGCAGTCACGCGCTTCTCGGGGATCTCGAGGTTGATTTCCTTCAGCGCGTGGAACTTGTCGTAGTAGAAGTTCAGGCCGCGCGCGGCGAGCTTCACCGGCGCCGCGGCGGCGGCGGCGCGCTCCGGCGTGGCAACCGAAAGTCGTGAGTCGTTCATGGCCGGAGTCCGGGCGATTCGGGAGGGCGTGAGGTCAGTCATGGCTGATCTTGTTTCTGAGCACGATGGCGCGGGCCACCAGGCTGATTAGGAGGACGAACACCGTGAGCACCAGCGCGCCGGCCCACGCCAGCACCTGCCACGATTCGTAGGGACTGCCGGCGAACTGGTTCATCACCACTGGCACGCTGGCCATCGGTTGCAGGATGTTGGTGCTCCAGTACTGGTTGCCGAAGGCGGTGAACAGCAGCGGCGCGGTCTCGCCGCTGATTCGCGCCAGGGCGAGCAGCACGCCGGTGACGATGCCGGCCGAGGCACTGCGGTACAGCACCTGCACGATCACCTTCCATTGCGGCACGCCGAGCGACAGCGCTGCTTCGCGCATCTGCGCAGGTACCAGCCGCAGCATCTCGTCGGTGGTGCGCACCACCACCGGCAGCACGATGAAAGCCAGCGAGATCGCACCGGCCAGGGCCGAGAAGTTGCCACCGGACTGCATCACCACCAGGGTGTAGACGAACAGGCCGAGGACGATCGACGGCGCCGACAGCAGGATGTCGTTGACGAAGCGGACCACGGTGCCGATCTTGCGGGCGTTACCGTACTCGGCCAGCCAGGTGCCGGCGGCGATGCCAAGCGGCGTGCCGATCAGGATCGCGATCGCGCACATCACGGCGCTGCCGAAGAACGCGTTCATCAGGCCACCTTCCTGCATCGGCGGCGGCGTGTTCTGGGTGAACAGCGCGAGGTTGACGCCACTGATGCCCTTGGAGATCAGCGTCCACAGGATCCAGCCGAGGAACAACAGGCCGAACGCGGCCGCCGCGCAGGCGAGCACGACGGATACCACGTTGACGATGCGGCGCTTGCGATACAGGCCGTCAGCGACGCGATGATCGGTGGCTTTCATGGTCTTGGCAGTGGTGGCCATCAGTTGCCCTCCTTGCGCGAAAGCTGCATCAGCATCAGTCGGGCAATGGCAAGCACGACGAAGGTGACAATGAACAGCACGAAGCCGAGCAGGAGCAGCGCGGAGCGGTAGGTCTCGGTGGCCTCGCCGAAGTCGTTGGCGATCAGCGCGGCGATCGTGGTGCCCGGCTCGAGCAGCGAGGTCGAGAAGTTGACGCTGTTGCCGATGACGAAGGCGACCGCCATCGTCTCGCCGAGTGCGCGTCCGAGGCCCAGGAACACGCCGCCGATGACAGCCGAGCGGGTGTAGGGCAGGACGATGTCCCAGCTCACTTCCCACTTGGTCGAGCCCAGTGCGTAGGCCGATTCCTTCAGGCGCGTCGGCACCGTCAGGAACACCTCACGCATCACCGACGAGATGAACGGGATGACCATGATGGCCAGCACGATGCCCGCGGTGAGCATGCCGATGCCCAGCGGCGGGCCCTGGAAGAACTGGCCGATCACCGGCCAGGTGCCGAGGTTGTCGTTGAGCCACGGCGTGACGTATTCGGTCATCACCGGGACCAGTACGAACAGGCCCCACATGCCGTAGATGATCGAGGGGATGCCGGCGAGCAGTTCGATGGCGGTGCCGATCGGCCCGCGCGCCCAGCGCGGCGCGACCTCGGTCAGGAAGAAGGCGATGCCGAAGCTGACCGGTACCGCGATCAGCATCGCGACCATCGCGGTGACGATCGTGCCGTAGATCGGCACCAGCGCGCCGTACTTGTCTTCGACCGGATTCCATTCGGAGGTGATGAAGAAATCCAGGCCCGACGCGGCCAGCACGTGGCGGCCGCCCCACAGCATCGACAGCGCGGCGCCGGCCAGGGCAATCAGCACGAACACCACCGTGCCGGTCAGGATGTAGCGGAACAGCTTGTCGTTGCGCGCGTCTTTGTGGTCGCGCGAACCGGGCACTGCCGCGGTAAGGGGGATGGCGTTCATCGGGTGAAGGGCTTGGCCTTGAGCGTGCGTGCGGGGCGGGTCTGACGCGGGTCATGCCCGTGAGGCGGGAATCCGTGGACGATTGCGTTCGTGTTGCTCTGGAGAGGGAGGGGCAACCCGGATGCAAGGTTCATGGATCCCGCCTGCGCGGGGATGACGCAACTTCTACGTCCTTGGATCCCCGCCTTCGCGGGGATGACGGATTGGCCAAGCCGTGTCCGCGTTGCGGTCACGGGCCAATTCGTCACTTGAACTCGGCTGCCCAGTAGGCTTCGACCTGCTGCACCAGCGCCGGCGGCAGCGGCACGTAGTCCAGCGACCGCGCGTGCGCCTGGCCGTTCTCGAATGCCCACTTGAAGAAGTCGATCGTGTCGGCACTGCGCTTGGCGTCCTTGGGCTGCTTGTACATCAGGATGAAATTGGTCGCGGTGATCGGCCACGCCTGGTCGCCGCTGGCGTTGGTGATGACCAGGTTGAAGTCCTTGGCGCCGGCCCAGTCGGCGCCGGCGGCGGCAGCCTGGAAGCTCTCGGCATTCGGCTGGACCCAGTTGCCCGCGGCGTTCTGCAGCGCGGCGTAGGTCATCTTGTTCTGCGCGGCGTAGGCCAGTTCGACGTAGCCGATCGAGCCCTTGATCTGCTTCACGTACGAGGCAACGCCTTCGTTGCCCTTGCCGCCGACGCCACCGGGCCACTTCACCGTGGTGCCTTCACCAATCGCACTCTTCCAGGTCGGGCTGACCTTGGACAGGTAATTGGTGAAATTGAAGGTGGTGCCCGAACCGTCCGAGCGATGGACGATGTTGATCTTGGTCGATGGCAGGGTGAGGCCCGGATTGACCGCAGCCACGGCCGGGTCGTTCCAGGTGGTGACCTTGCCCTGGAAGATGTCGGCCAGCAGCGTGCCGGTCAGGCGCAGCTTGCCCGGCTCGATGCCCTCGAGGTTGACGACCGGGACCACGCCGCCGATGGCGGACGGGAACTGGCCGAGACCGGCCGCGGCGAGGTCTTCGGAGCTGAGCGGTTTGTCGGACGAGCCGAAGTCGACCGTGCCGGCCTTGATCTGGGCGATGCCGCCACCGGAACCGATCGACTGGTAATTGACCTTGGCGCCGGTGGCCTTGTTGTAGTCATCCGACCACTTCGAGATCAGCGGGTAGATGAATGTCGCGCCGGCGCCGGTGATCTGCGCGGCGACCTTGTCGCCAGCCGGCGCTGCGGTGGGCGCGCCGGCATCGCCTGCAGGTGCCTGCGCCTCACTGGACGGCTTGCAGGCGGTCGCGGTCAGGACAATGGCGAAGGCGAGGGCGGCAATGCGGACCGTCGTCGGTTTCATGCGCAACTCCGTGTAGGGAGGGATATGAATCGGGCAATCAGGCTGGCGCCCGTGGCTGCGCCATTTGATGATCTTTTTGTTACACCCCGATGACATCGAACCGTCACATTTCTGTAGTGAAGGCCTGAGGGCCCGCAAGGGGCGTAGCCCGGGTAAGCGCAGCGCACCCGGGTTGGACGCCCCGGGTGCGGCCTGCGGCCTTACCCGGGCTACGGGATTCCACCGACGTAGGCCGGGTAAGCGCAGCGCACCCCGGCTGCACCGCGAGAGGGACCCAAAAACAAAAAGCGGGCCCGAAGGCCCGCTTTTGGTGTTGCCCGAGCCGGAGGGCTCAGTAGTTCATGTTGGTCGTCCAGTACTTCTCGATCTGCTGCACCAGTGCGTCCGGCAGCGGCACGTAGTCGAGCGCCTTGGCCTGGTTGTCGCCGTTGGTGTAGACCCAGCGGAAGAATTCCTTGGCGTTCTTGGCGCCGGCGGCGTTCTTGGGCTGCTTGTACATCAGGATGAAGTTGGTGGCGGTGATCGGCCAGGAATTCGCACCCGGGGCATTGGTCATGACCAGGTAGAAGTCCTTGGCGTTGGCCCAGTCGGCGCTGGCGGCAGCGGCCTGGAAGCTCTCGTCCGACGGCAGCACGAAGTTGCCGGCGGAGTTCTTCAGGCGCGCATAGGCCATCTTGTTCTGCAGCGCGTAGGACAGCTCGACGTAGCCGATGCCACCGACGATCTGCTTGACGTAGGCGGCGACGCCCTCGTTGCCCTTGCCGCCGATGCCGACCGGCCACTTCACGGCCGTGCCTTCACCGACGCCGCTCTTCCACTCCGGGCTGACCTTGGACAGGTAGTTGACGAAGTTGAAGGTGGTGCCCGAACCGTCCGAGCGGTGCACGACGGTGATCTTCTTCGCCGGCAGCTGCACGCCACCGTTGAGGGCGGCGATCGCCGGGTCGTTCCACATCTTGATCTTGCCCAGGAAGATGTTGGCAAGGGTGTCACCGTCGAGCTTGAGCGCGCCCGAGGAGATGCCCGGCACGTTGACCACCGGTACCACGCCGCCGATCACCGACGGGAACTGCGCCAGGCCGTGCTGGGCCAGCTCTTCGGGCTTGAGCGGAGCGTCGGACGAACCGAAGTCGACCGTCGCGGCCTTGATCTGGGCGATACCGCCGCCGGAGCCGATCGACTGGTAGTTGACCTTCTTGCCTGCAGCCTTGTTGTAGTCGGCCGACCACTTCGACATCACGGGATACACGAACGACGCGCCGGCGCCGGTGACGTCGGCGGCCTGTGCGTTGGCGACGAACGCCGTCGCCAGCGCGAGGGCGGCGAGGCGGAACTGGATGGATTTGAACACAGTGGTCTCCTAGAGTGACGACGAACGGGGCTGACCCGTACGCGGCGCATTTGATAACGGTTCGATGACAGTGCCGGGACGGCTGTGTGACACAAGCGTTACAGCCGTCATGAGTAGCCCGGGTAAGCGATGCGCAGCCGGGTCAGCTGTCGGCGACCCCCGGGTGCGCTTCGCTTACCCGGGCTACGAAGTGAATCCCCAAAAAAATGGGCGCGGATGAGCCGCGCCCGAGGGGGAGGAAAGAGATATCGCCAATCGAAGCAGAGTCGGGGGCCCGGCATGCCAGGCCCCCGTGAGACTTACCAGTACAGCTGGACGCGGGCTTCGAGGATGTTCGGGTTGTCGTCGACGTTGCGGTTGACCAGCTGGTTGTTGTTGGCCGGGTTGTCGGCATACGGGGCAGCCGGAGTACGCACGAAGTAGCGCGAGCTGTCGACCATCACGTAGTTCAGCATGAACTTGAAGTTGGAGCGCCAGTACCAGTTCACGCCGACGGTCCAGCTGTCCATCTGTCCGCCGAGCACGCCATCGATCGCCGTGGGCGCGGTCGGGGTGGCGCCCGGGATGACGACGCCGTCATCCAGGTCGATCGAGTCGAAGCGCAGGCCGGCCTGCCACATGCCCGAAGAGGGCTGGTCGGGCAGCGGGGTGGTGGGCACGCCGTCCTTGTAGCCCCAGGTCTCGCCGGTGATGTTCCACACGCCGGTGACGTACCAGCTGCTGGCGTCGAAGTCGTGCGACTGGCGCGGGTTGCCGTTGTTGTAGCGCTCGACCGTCGACTGCATGTACTCGCCCTGCAGCTTGAACGGACCGGTGACCCACATCGCCTCGGCACCGAGGGTCTGCTGGCGGTCGGAGTTGGTCATGTTGCCGGTGTCGACGATGCGCTGACCGGCCAGGTCGGCGTCCGGACGGGCGCGCAGGCGGACCGTGTCGAAGAAGGTGTCGTAATCGGCGTAGGACAGGCCCAGGTGCAGGATGCTGCCCTTGTCGTTGATCGGCGCCCAGTTGCCGCGGAAGCCATAGCCCGGGCCGTGAGGAGTCGGGGCCGGATGCTCGGTCAGCTCGCGGGTGAAGTAGCTGGCGGTCAGGCCCCAGTCGTTGGTGCCGTAGTGGTAGGCGGCGCCGAGACGGCGGGCGATACCGAAGGTATTGGTGGTCACCGACTTGGAGATGAAGTCGTTGTTCTTGGTCGAGGACAGCTCTTCCAGGCTGTTGGGCTGCTTGTACTGGCCCAGCTGCAGGTAGTGGTTGGCATCGCCGCCGAGCTTGTACTTGGCGTTGACGTCCAGCCACTTGTCGGCCTTGGCGTCATAGCCCAGGACCCAGTCGAAGTTGCCCGGGCCCTTGCCCTTGAGCACCAGCTCGGCGCGACGCAGTTCGTTGTCGCTGTTCGAGCCGTCCGGGGCGTCGCCGTTGAGGTTGGCGTAGTCGCTGTCGAAATAGTTGTAGTCCGCCTGGACCAGGCCTTCGAACGAGATTTCGGAACCGCCGATGACGTCGAAAGCAATTTCGGCGTGGGCGGCAGGCGCGGCGAGAACGGCGAGCAGCGCGACGGAAAGGGTGCTGCGGGACAGTTTCATGGACTTAGCCCTTGGGGCGTAGGAAGACGCTGCGCAGGCTAGGGTGTGAAAGTTGCGTAAATATGACAGCGCTGACTTATTTCGCCGCGATGACGCTGGCGTTACCGCCGCCGGCCGGCAAAACGCCTGCCTGACTGGGCCATATGGAATTTTCGTTTATTCCGACAGACGGTCGGGCTCTCCGGGTGTCTTTTCTTTGAAACGACACAGATCGCGCAGCACACAGTGCGGGCAATCGGGCTTGCGCGCCTTGCAGACATAGCGACCGTGCAGGATCAGCCAGTGATGGGCGTCGTGCAGGTACGAGGGCGGGACCACCTTGAGCAACCCATCCTCCACTGCCCGCACCGTCTTGCCGGGGGCCAGGCCGGTGCGGTTGGCGACGCGGAAGATGTGGGTGTCCACGGCCATGGTCGGCTCGCCGAAGGCGGTGTTCATCACCACGTTGGCGGTCTTGCGACCCACCCCGGGCAGGGCCTCGAGGGCGACACGGTCGTTCGGAACCTCGCCGCCATGGCGCTCGAGCAACTGGTGGGCCATGGCCACCACGTTGGCGGCCTTGGTATTGAACAGGCCGATGGTCGCGATGTAGGGCTTCAGGCCGTCGACGCCGAGGGCAGCGATGGCCCGGGGCGTATTCGCCACCGGGAAAAGTTTTCGCGTGGCCTTGTTGACGCCGACATCGGTGGCCTGCGCCGACAGCGTTACCGCTACCAGCAGCTCATAGGGCGTGCTGAATTCCAGCTCGGTGGTGGGCGTGGGATTGAGTGCCTTCAACCGCGCGAACATCGTTTCGACTTCGGCCGCGTTGAGGCGGCTGCTGCGGCGCGCTGGTTTCGAAGCAGGTTTCTTCGTGCTGGCGATCGGCATGCGTCGGGTCAGGGTTTGTGGCGGCTCGCGGCCTTGGCCCGTGCGCGGGCCAGCGCAGCGGCGGCAGCGGAGGGCAGTGCGGGCGCGAGCGCGAGCGCCGCCGCGGTGTCGGACGTTACCGGCTGGGGCGCAGCATCGTCAGCCGAGCTGGCGGGTGCACTCACCGGCGCCGCGCGATGCTCGGCGCGCTCGCGCGCGCGTCGCTCCAGGCGGGCATCACGGGCACGGAAGCGCGCACGCGCAGCCAGCGCCTGCAGGCGCGCGCTGCGGGCAGCAACGAGGCGGGCGCGGCACTCGTCGCTGCAGTGTTCGCACACGAGACGTTCGCCACCGATCAGGCCAAGCGCGATGGCCTGATCGAGATCGTCATTGACAAGCGCGGCAACGATGGCATGCGCTGCATTTCCGCCGGCATCGCGGCAGCCGCAATCGCATGCGTCGCTGGACGTGGTTGCCGTCACGTGCCGTTGAAGGCCGGTTTGCGCCGATCCAGGAATGCGCTCGTGCCCTCGCGCATGTCGTCGGTGGAGAACATCAGGCCGAATTGTGCGGTTTCGTATTCGAGGCCTTCCTCGATGCCGCATTCGCCACCGACGTTGACGCAGTCGAGCACGCCGCGCAGGGCCAACGGCGCGGACGCCGCCAGCTGATCGGCCAGCTTCATCGTTTCGGTTTCCAGCTCGGCTGCGGCGACGACGCGATTGACGATGCCAAGTTCCCGCGCCCGCGCGGCATCGATCGGCGCACCGGCCAGGCACAGTTCCAGGGTGGCGGCGCGGCCGGCCAGGCGCAGCAGGCGCTGGGTGCCGCCAAAACCCGGGATCAGGCCGAGGTTGATCTCGGGCTGGCCTACCTTGGCCGTGTCGGCGGCGACGCGCAGGTGGCAGGCCATGGCCAGTTCGAGACCGCCACCCAGGGCGAAGCCGTTGATCATGCCGATGACCGGCTTGGGCATTTTCTCGATGCGGCGCATCAGCTTCTGGCCGCGCAGGGAGAAGTCCCGGCCCTGGACCGGGGTCAGTCCGTTCATCTGGGAGATATCGGCGCCGGCCACGAAAGCCTTGGGGCCGGACCCGGTCAGGACCACGCAGCGGACCTCCGGGGCTGCCGCAGCGGCCTCGAAAGCCGCCAGGAGGGCGTCCAGGGTCTCGGCATTCAGCGCATTCAGCTTGTCCGGGCGGTTGACGGAGATCAGGCGGACGGCGCCGCGATCGGCAATCAGGACGGGCGTTTCAGACATGATGGTGGGGTTCGCTCGGCGGTTTGGGACGGATCTGGCGCGCCCCCTTGCAGCCATTGAACTCCCGGCGGGGAGCGCTGTCAGAGCTGGGCGGCCTCAGTGGCGATTAAGCCTTGGCGCCGTTATCCTAGCGCGTCCATCCGGGCCGGTTCGACCGGTGCGGCACCAGACGTGCAGTACACAACGGGGCGGCAAACCCACCCCTCGATCCATCACGGAGATTCCACCGAATGAAGTTGCGTTTGATTGCTGCCGCCGTTGCGGCCCTGGCACTGACCGCCGGCAACGCCGTCGCGCAGGACACTTCGACCGAGAAAGGCAAGCTCAGCTATGCCCTCGGCTA
>DATDBK010000160.1:0-17646 GCA_036524935.1 Lysobacter sp.
GGGGGTCGGTTGGACCCTGAACGGGCCGCAGATAGGCGATAATGGCGCCATGGCCATCACCATCAAGACCCCCGAAGAGATCGAGAAGATGCGCGTCGCCGGCCGCCTGGCCGCCGAGGTCCTGCAGATCGTCGCCCCGCACGTCAAGGCGGGCGTGACAACCGAGGAACTGGACCGCATCTGCCACGATCATATCGTCAACGTGCAGAAGGCGATCCCGGCCAATGTCGGCTACAAGGGATTCCCCAAGACCGTGTGCACCTCGGTAAACAACGTCATCTGCCACGGCATCCCCAGCCCGGGCAAGGTCCTCAAGGACGGCGACATCGTCAATATCGACGTCACTGTCATCAAGGACGGCTGGCATGGCGACACCAGCCGCATGTACGTGGTCGGCGAACCGTCGGTCATGGCCAGGCGCCTGGTCGACGTGACCCGCGAGGCCATGTTCCGCGGCATCCGCACCGTCCGCCCGGGCGCGACCCTGGGCGACATCGGCGCGGCGATCCAGCAGTACGCCGAGGGCGAGCGCTTCAGCGTCGTGCGCGAGTACTGCGGCCATGGCATCGGCCGGATCTACCACGAAGACCCGCAGGTGCTGCACTACGGCCGCGCCGGCGAAGGGCTGGTGCTCAAGACAGGCATGACCTTCACGATCGAGCCGATGATCAACGAGGGTGCGCGCCACACCAAGCTGCTGCCCGACGGCTGGACCGTGGTCACCAAGGACCGCAAGCTCTCTGCACAGTGGGAGCATACGGTCGTGGTGACCGACGATGGCGTCGAGATCCTGACCCGCGTGCCCGGGGACGACAACGACCTATGACCGCTCCGGTCGCCGACGCCGGATCCACGGCGCAAACGGCGGCGCAGGAGCCTGGTGACCAGGCCGCCGCCATCCGCAGCGCACTGGCTGCGGTAAGCGCCGGCCTGGCGCAGCGTTTCGACAGCGACCCCGACGCCGACATCGACCGCCTGCTGCAGGCCCGTACCGGCGCGGTCGACACACAGGTGCGCGCGGCGTGGGCCCGCTGCCTCCCGGTCGACGCGCCGCTGGCGTTGTTCGCGGTCGGCGGCTACGGCCGCGGTGAGCTGTTCCCGCAATCGGACATTGACCTGCTGGTTCTGGCCGAGCCCGAAGCGCAGGCCGAACACGCCGAGGCGCTGGCTGCCTTCGTCGCATTGCTCTGGGATGCCGGCCTGCCGGTCGGCCATGCCGTGCGTTCGGCGGCGCAGTGCACCCAGGCCGCGGCTGACATCACCGTGCTCACCGCGATGCTGGAGGCGCGCCCGCTGATCGCCCGCGTCGAGCACATGCACGTGCTGCAGGTTGCAACCGCGCCGAGCCAGGTGTGGCCGGCGCGCGAATTCTTCGGCGCCAAGCGTGAGGAACTGCGCCTGCGCCACGCCCGTTACGACGACACCGCCGACAACCTCGAGCCGAACCTGAAGGAAGGCCCGGGCGGCCTGCGCGACGTACAGACGCTGCGCTGGATGGCGCTGCGCATCGTCGGCACGGGCGACCTGGAATCGCTGGTCGCAATCGGTCAGTTCGGTGCCGACGAACTGGCCACGCTCGAACGCGAACGGCGCGCGTTGTCGCGCCTGCGCTTCGGCCTGCACCTGGTCGCGGGCAAGCGCGAGGAGCGCCTGCGTTTCGATTACCAGAAGCTGCTGGCCGAGCGCCTTGGCCATGTCGACAACGCCGACAACCTCGCCGTCGAACAAATGATGCAGGGCTTCTACCGCAGCGCCGCGCTGGTGCTGCGCATCGG
This sequence comes from Lysobacter sp., assembly GCA_036524935.1. Taxonomy (GTDB): domain Bacteria; phylum Pseudomonadota; class Gammaproteobacteria; order Xanthomonadales; family Xanthomonadaceae; genus Lysobacter_J. Next base: position 1,776 of record DATDBK010000160.1, read on the forward strand.
CGAGCGCCTGCTGCAGCGGTTCGAGGAGCAGATCGAGGGCGAGACCGCGCCGGTCGCCATCGATGATGCTTTCGAACTGCGCCGTGATTACCTGGCCGCGCGCCATCCGCAGTGGCCGCGAGATGCCTACGATGTGTTCGCGCTGTTCGCGGTGTGGGCCGCGCACGATGGCGTCCGCGGCCTGCATTCGCAGACGGCGCGCGCGCTGGCCGAATCGCTGTCGCGGGTGCCCGCATTCCAGCAGGCCGAGCCGGCGCTGCGCGAGCGTTTCATCGCACTGCTGCGCGGGCCGCATCCGGTCCACGCGCTCGAGCGCATGGCGCGCCTGGGCGTGCTTGGACGCTGGATTCCGGCCTTCGCGAAAGTTTCCGGGCGCATGCAGTTCGACCTGTTTCACGTGTTCACGGTGGACCAGCACACGCTGGCGGTGCTGCGCAACCTGGCGAGATTCGCTTCGGGGATCGTGGACGAGCGCTTCAGCATCGCCCACGAAGTCTGGCCGCGCCTGCGCAAGCCGGAACTGCTGCTGCTCGCCGGCCTGTTCCATGACATCGCCAAGGGCCGTGGCGGCGATCATTCCGAACTCGGCGCCGACGACGCCCGCATCTTCTGCAGCACCATTGGCCTGACGCGCGCCGACACCGCGCTGGTGGAGTGGCTGGTGCGCCAGCACCTGCTGATGTCGGTGACCGCGCAGAAACAGGACATCGCCGATCCGGAAGTGATCCACCGTTTTGCCGGCAAGGTCAACGACCGCGAGCACCTCGACCACCTGTACCTGCTCACCTGCGCCGACATCGCCGGCACGTCGCCGAAGTTGTGGAATGGGTGGAAGGACCGCCTGCTGGCCGACCTCTACACCGCCACGCGCCTGGCATTGCGCCGTGGCCTCGAGCATCCGGTCGCCGGTGGCGAGCGGGCCACCGAGACGCGCGATGCCGCGCGCGCGATGCTGGCCACGCTCGGCTTCTCCGACGAGGACGTGGACCGGCTGTTCGAGCGCATGCCCGAGATCGGTTTCCAGCGCAGCCGCGCCGATCAGATCGCGTGGCAGGCAGCATCGCTGCGCGACGTGTCCGTGGGCGAGACGCGCGTGCGTGCGCGTGCACTGGGCGAGCATGCCGGCGCGCTTGAAGTGTTCGTCCACTCGCCGGACCGCGACGGACTGTTCGCCGCGATCGTGGCCACGCTCGACCGCCTTGGCATGGCGATCCAGCAGGCGCGCGTACTCGATGGCCCGAACGCGATGATCTTCGACAGTTTCGAAGTGGTGCCGATCGATCCCCGCTGCCCGCCGGGCATCGACGAGGTCGAGCAGCGCCTGGCCGCGGTGTTGGCCGGTCCGCTCGACCGGATCAAGCCGACCCGGCGCACGCAGCCGCGCCACCTCAAGCATTTCCGCATTTCCGCGCAGGTCGGCTTCGATACCCTCGACGACGGCCGCACCATGCTCAGCCTGGTCTGCACCGACCGCCCGGGCCTGCTTGCTGACGTCACCCAGGCCATTCGCAGCCAGGGCCTGCGCGTGCACGACGCGCGCATCGCCACGTTCGGCGAGCGCGCCGAGGACGTGTTCCAGCTCACCAGTACCCAGTCCGACGGGCGCGATGGCGCGCTCGATCAAACGCAACAGCAGGCCCTGCGCGATGCGCTGCTGGCCTGCCTCGAAGGAGATCGTTGATGAGTTCCGAGAACAAGCCCGCCCGCAAGACCACGCGCAAGGCTGTCCGCAAGAAGGCCGCGCCGAAGGGGCCGGGCATCGATGAACTGAAGTTCATGGTCGACAGCGCGTTCGAGCGTCGGGCGATGCTGACGCCGGATGAACTGGAAGGTTCGACGCGGCCGACCGTGGAGCGGGTGATCACCGGTCTGGAGAACGGCGAGTTCCGCGTTGCCGAACCCGACGGCAAGGGTGGCTGGACGGTCAACGAATGGCTGAAGAAGGCGGTGCTGCTGTACTTCCGCGTCAACGACATGCAGCTGGTCGAAGGCTTTCCGGCGCCGTTCTGGGACAAGGTGCCGGCGCGCTTCGAAGGCTTCGGCGAAGCCGATTTCCGCAAGCTCGGCGCGCGCGTGGTGCCCGGCGCGATCACCCGTCGCGGCGCCCATATCGGCAAGGACGTGGTGCTGATGCCGAGCTTCGTCAACATTGGCGCGCACGTCGGCGAGGGCACCATGGTCGATACCTGGGCGACGGTCGGTTCGTGCGCGCAGGTCGGCAAGCATTGCCACCTGTCCGGCGGTGCCGGTATCGGTGGCGTGCTGGAACCGTTGCAGGCGTCGCCGACGATCATCGAGGACCACTGCTTCATCGGCGCCCGTTCCGAGGTCGTGGAAGGCTTCGTTGTCGGTCACCACAGCGTGATCGGCATGGGCGTGTTCCTCGGCCAGAGCACACGCGTGTACAACCGCGCCACTGGCGAGATCAGCTACGGCTACGTGCCGCCGTACAGCGTGGTCGTGTCCGGCCAGCTGCCGGCGAAGGACGGTTCGCATTCGCTGTACTGCGCGGTGATCGTCAAGCAGGTCGACGCCAAGACGTTGTCGAAGACCAGCATCAACGAGCTGCTGCGCGGCCTGGCGGACTAAGCCTCATGACCACTCTCTACGGCCTCAACAACTGCGATACCTGCAAGAAGGCGCGCAAGTGGCTCGACCGGTTCGGTCTGGGCTATGCCTTCGTCGACTACCGCGACGAGCGCCAGCCCGCGGATCAACTGGTGGAATGGAAGGACCAGCTCGGTGGCTGGGACGCGATGATCAACAAGTCGTCCACCACCTGGCGCACGCTGCCCGACAACCGCAAGACGCCGGGCTCCGACGCCGAGTGGAAGCTGCTGCTGAAGGAGTACCCGCAGCTGATCCGCCGCCCGCTGGTGATCACCGACGATGGCAAGGTCAGTCAGGGCTTCAGCGACAACGGCTTCAAGCAGCGCTTCGGAGTCGGTGCGCTGGGATGAATGGCATGAGCGACGTACTCGACCTCACCTGCGACCTGATCGCCCGCGCTTCGGTCACGCCGCACGACGCCGACTGCCAGTCCGTCATCGCCCAGCGTTTGCTCGCGGCCGATTTCCGTTGCGAGCACCTGCACCATGTCGATGTCGACAACCTGTGGGCCGTGCACGGCAGCGAGGGGCCGACGCTGGTGCTGCTGGGCCATACCGACGTGGTGCCGACAGGTCCGCGCGAGGCCTGGCACAGCGATCCGTTCGTTCCGCAGATCCGCGACGGCCTGCTCTATGGGCGCGGCACTGCCGACATGAAGGGCAGCGTGGCGGCGTTCGTGGTCGCGCTCGAGCGCTTTGTCGCCGCCCATCCAGACCATCCCGGTCGCGTTGCACTGCTGCTGACCTCCGACGAGGAAGGCGACGCCGTCAATGGCGTCCGCCGCGTTGCCGAGACGTTCCGTGAGCGTGGCGAGCGCCTCGACTGGTGCATCACCGGCGAGCCGTCGTCGATGACGAAGCTGGGCGACCTGCTGCGGGTTGGTCGCCGCGGCACGTTGTCGGCGACGCTGAGCGTGCGCGGCGTGCAGGGCCACGTCGCGTACCCGGACAAGGCACGCAATCCGATCCACCAGGCGATGCCGGCGCTGTCCGAACTGGCCGCGCGGCGATGGGACGACGGTTACGAAACCTTCCCGCCGACCAGTCTGCAGATCAGCAACATCCACGCCGGCACGGGTGCCAACAACGTCATCCCCGGCGAGCTCGAGGTGCTGTTCAACCTGCGCTTCAATCCCAGCTGGAGTGCGGCGCAGCTCGAGCAGGAATGCGAGGACGTGCTGCGCCGGCACGGCCTGGAGTTCAGTGTGCGCTGGCAGCGTGGTGGTGAGCCGTTCTACACGCCCGAGGGCCCGCTGCGTGCGGCTGCGCGCGAAGTGCTGGCCGCGCATTGCGGCAGCGCGCCGGAGGAAAGCACCGGCGGTGGCACTTCCGATGCACGATTCATCGCGCCGCTCGGCGTGCAGTGCATCGAGATCGGGCCGGTCAATGCCAGCATCCACAAGGTCGACGAGCACGTATCGGTGGCCGACCTGGAGGCGCTGCCTGGTCTGTACCTGGCGTTGATCGAGCGGATGTTGCTGGGCTGACGGGCGGGGCGGTGCCCTCACCCCATCCCCTCTCCCGCAAACGGGAGAGGGGCTCAAAGTTACCGCGGTGCGAGCTTCAGCGTATGCCGCGTCTCGCCCGGCAGGAACGGCGTCGGCCGGCCGTGCACCCAGTCGTCGTGGCCCGCGCCCCAGAACGGCGACATCAGGTGACCACTCTGTCCGCCCGGCATGTGGATGATGCCGTCGGCCTCATGCCCCGGTGACACCACCATGCGTTCGGACGCGCCGAAGTTGGGGCCCTGCACGCGCGGCATGCCGCTGTCGCCGGGCAGTTCGTCGGCCGCCATGCACAGCGCCGGCTTGGCGAAGGCGGGCAGGGCGCGGCTGAGCGGGTGGCAGATCTTCGCGGTGTTGCGCTCGCCCCAGCTGCGCTGTGCGACCGGTCCCTTCTCGCGCAACCCGTCACGCACTTCGCGCGCGGCATCCTCGAGCAGCGCATCCCACGACGCAAAGCGACGCGGCAGCAGGTTCGCCGGGCGTTGCGTCACCAGCGGCCAGGCCACGCCCTCGAAGTGCGAAAGGTTGGGCATCTCGAAGTCCTTGCCCAATGCGGCCTGCGCCGGCGCGGTCAGGCCATCGAGCAGGCGGTCGTGCACGGCCAGGCGCCACGCGCGCACGACGCGGTAGCTGACCGAATCGGTGCTGGCATGGCCCTGCCAGGCTGGCGATGCAGCGGCCAGTTCGTGCAGCGCCGGCGACTTCTCCGAGGCACCCTGGTCGCGTAGAAGCTGCCACCAGCGGGTGAGGAACAGGGCGCGATCGTCGAGCTGGATCGCCAGCAGGTCGCGTTCGTTGAATTGCTGCTTCGCGAACAGGTCGTCGCGGATCTGCCGTGCGCGTGCGCCGTTGGCATAGCCACCATCGCCGACGCGTGCGAGCAAAGCGCCATCGACGACACGGGTGTTTGCCGTCCACACGCGTTGTACGGTGCCGGCCGGCAGGGCGATGCCCGACGCGGTGGTGATCGGCCAGGGCGGGCACGCTGCCGCTTCGCTGACCGTAGTGGCCGTGCAACTGGCCTGGCGGAGCGGCACCGGGCCGAGCAGGCGCCAGGTGATGCGGCCATCGCGGCCACCGATGGCGAGGTTCTGACCGGGGATCGCGGTGTGGTCCGCCATCTGCAGCGCATCGTCGAGCGAGTGCGCATGCAGGAAGTTCGCCAGTCCCAGGTTCATCGCACCGGGCTGGTGCGCGACCCAGCGCAAGGCAAGGCCGCTGCCATCCTTCTGCCGGAACAGGACCGGTCCCCATGCGGTCTCGTCGACCGGGAATTCGACGTCGGCCTGGCCGGCGACGCGGATCCGCTCGACGTGGCGGGTTACGCCATCGCAGGGTTCAGTGCAGGCCGGCTGGCGCTGCCAGTCGAGCCAGTCGCCATAGCTGTTGGTGAAACCCCAGGCGACCTGGTCGTTGCTGCCGACCACCAGTGCCGGCAGGCCGGGCAGGGTGAAGCCGGTGGCATCGACAGTGCCGCCGACCGCGCGCGGGTCGGGGTAGCGGAGGCGCGCACGGAACCAGATGTTGGGTGCGCGCAGGCCCAGGTGCATGTCGTCGGCCACGATCGCGCGGCCGTCGGCGGTGAGCTGCCCGGCCACGGCGAAGTTGTTGCTGCCCACGTCCGAGCGCTCGGGCACGTTGGCCGGGCGGTCGCTGGCGGATGGCATCGGCAGCGTGCGCAGGTCGAGCGTGGCCGCGTCGGGGAGGGCGGCGTCGCCGCGCGGCCTGCCGGCCAGCGGTGCGTCCCAGCTGCTGCCATCGTGATCCAGCAGCGAATACAGGGCGGCCGGCAGGTGCGGCTTGATCCGCCACATCGCCAGCTCGCGCGCGTTGCTCGCGTCCTGCAGGTCGAAGTACATCGCGTAACCGGACAGGGCGGAGTCCTCCAGGCGCCACGGTTCGGGCTGCGTGCGCAGCAGCAGATACGGCCACGGACGCACCTTCAGCGCGGCCACGCCGGCGTTGACGCCATCGACGTAGGCCTGCGCCATCGGCCGTTTGTCGCCGAGGATCGCATCGAGATTCGCACTGGCGCGCGCGCGCATGCGATGCACGCGGCGCTGCTTGTCGGTGTCGATCGCGGCCGGCCCGAACAGCGCCGAGAGCTCGCCCGACGAAGCGCGGCGCAGCAGGTCCATCTCGAAGTAGCGCTCCTGCGCGTGCACGTAACCAAGCGCGCGCATCGCGTCGGCTTCGTTGGCGGCATCGACGGTGACCACCCCGAGGGCGTCGCGCTGGATCGAAACCGGTGCCGACAGCCCGGGCAGGGCGAGGTCGCCGTCGAGGCTGGGCAGGCTGCCGCGCATCAGCCACCAGATCGCGAGTGCGACCACCACCAGCAATACCAGCAGCACGAGCAGGCTGCGCTTGATCAGTTTCTTCATGGTCCCCGTCGTTGGTCTTGTTCCCCGCCGTAGTGTCGCGCAAACCCGTGCCTGCAGGAGCGGGCTGGCTCGCGATTGGGCTCGCAGCCGCCGATCGGCTGGGCCTCGGTCCTGCAGGGGCGGGGGCTTGCAAGTCATCGCGACCTGACGCAGGATCGAGCCATGTCTTCCGTCCAGGCCTTTGCCCACGCCACCCGAGCCGCACTTCGCGGCGGTGCGCCCGTGGCCGGCCTGAACAATAACAACCGCAATAACGCCAGCCTCCCGCGGGCCGGCGATTAGCGCGCAAGACACGCTAACTCGCTCACGAAGCCCGCGCCAAAAGCGCGGGCTTCTTCGTTTTGCCGGTTCGTCCACGAAATCCCGCCCACGAAAGAAACCCGACCAGGAGTCCTCCCATGTGTTCCATCCTCGGCATATTCGGCCTGCAACCCGGCGACGACGTGCAGGCCCTGCGCCGGCGCGCCCTCGAGCTGTCACAACGCCAGCGCCACCGTGGCCCTGACTGGAGCGGCGTGCATCTCGACGATGACGTCATCCTCGTCCACGAGCGCCTCGCCATCGTCGATCCGGCCGGCGGATCGCAGCCGCTACATTCGGCAGATGGCGAGCTGGCGCTGGCGGTCAACGGCGAGATCTACAACCACCGCGAACTCGAGCAGAAGTTGCGCGAGCCGTACGCGTTCCAGACCGGCTCGGATTGCGAGGTCATCAGCGCGCTGTACCGCGAGCGTGACGATGTCGCCGCCTGGCTCAACGAACTCAACGGCATCTTCGCCTTCGCTCTGTGGGACGCGGGCAGCAAGCGTTACCTGATTGCCCGCGATCCGATCGGTGTCTGCCCGCTGTACTGGGGCCACGACCGCGACGGTCGCCTGTGCGTGGCCTCGGAGATGAAGGCCTTGGCCGACATCTGCGCCGATGTCGCCCAGTTCCCGCCGGGGCACTTCTTCGACAGCGCCGCCGGCGAACTGGTGCGGTACTACGTCAAGCCATGGCGCGATTACGACGCGACCCAGGGCGTCGAAGTAGCCAGGCAGGAACTGCGCGAAGCGTTCGAGCGCGCCGTGCACCGGCAGATGATGAGCGACGTGCCGTACGGCGTGCTGCTGTCGGGTGGACTGGATTCATCGCTGGTCGCCGCAGTGGCCGCGCGCTACGCGCGCAAGCGCATCGAGGACAACGACGCCAGCGAGGCCTGGTGGCCGCGCCTGCATTCGTTCGCGATCGGGCTGGACGGTTCACCGGATCTCGCCGCGGCCGAGATCGCCGCGCAGGCACTGGGCACCGTGCACCACGGTTTCACCTACACCTTCGAGGAAGGCCTGGATGCGCTGCCGGAAGTGATCCGCCACGTCGAGACGTATGACGTCACCACGATCCGCGCCTCCACGCCGATGTTCCTGCTGGCCCGCCGGATCAAGGCGATGGGCGTGAAGATGGTGCTGTCGGGCGAGGGCAGCGACGAGATCTTCGGCGGCTACCTGTACTTCCACAAGGCGCCCAACGCGCGCGAGTTCCATGAGGAAACCGTGCGCAAGATCGACGCCCTCCACAACTACGACTGCCTGCGCGCCAACAAGTCGATGATGGCCTGGGGTGTCGAACCGCGCGTGCCGTTCCTGGACGTCGAGTTCCTCGACGTGGCGATGCGCATGGATGCGCAATTCAAGATGGCCGGAACGGGACCGGACGGCAGCCGGCGCATCGAGAAGTCGATCCTGCGCGAGGCGTTCGACGGCTACCTGCCCGAGGCGATCCTGTGGCGGCAGAAGGAGCAGTTCAGCGACGGTGTCGGCTATGGCTGGATCGACGGGCTCAAGGCACACGCGCAGGCGCAGGTCAGCGATCGCGTGTTCGCTGCTGCCGCCAGCCGCTTCCCGGTGAACCCGCCGCAGACGAAGGAGGCCTACCTCTACCGCCACGTCTTCGAGCAGTTCTTCCCGAGTGCGGCCTGTGCGGAGACGGTTCCCGGGGGCAAGTCGATCGCATGCTCATCGCCGGCGGCGATCGCCTGGGACGCTGCGTTCGCCAGCATGGCCGACCCGTCGGGTCGGGCGGTCGCCGGCGTACACCAGGCTGCGTTGGGCTAAGGTCGTGCAGGCGCGGCTATTGCGCGCGCCTGAACACCAGCGTGCCATTGGTGCCACCGAAGCCGAAGCTGTTCGACATCACCGTGGTGCAGTCCTGTTCGCGACTGGTCCGGATGATCGGATAGCTCTCGGCGCGCGGATCGAGCGTGTCGATGTTGGCGGAGCCGGCGATGAAGCCGCCTTCCATCATCAGCAGGCAATAGATCGCTTCGTGCACGCTGGCCGCGCCGAGCGAGTGGCCGCTAAGTGCTTTCGTCGACGACAGCGGCGGAATCGCATCGCCGAACGCCGCACGCACCGCTTCCAGTTCCACCACGTCGCCCAGCGGGGTCGAAGTGCCGTGGGTGTTGAGGTAATCGATCGGACCGACGCCGTTTCCGTCGAATCCGGCCATTGCCATCTGCATGCACCGCACCGCGCCCTCGCCGGACGGTGCGACCATGTCGGCGCCATCGGAGGTCACCCCGTAGCCAACCAGTTCAGCAATGATGCGCGCGCCGCGTGCCTTGGCGTGCTCGTATTCCTCCAGCACCAGCATGCCGCCGCCGCCGGCGATGACGAATCCGTCGCGGTCGGCGTCGTAGGGGCGCGATGCCGCCAACGGGTTGTCATTGCGATGCGTGGAAAGCGCTCCCATCGCGTCGAACTGCGAGGTCATGCCCCAATGCACTTCTTCGCCGCCACCGGCGAGCACGATGTCCTGCACGCCATGACGGATCAGGTCCGCAGCCAGGCCGATGCAGTGGGCCGAGGTCGCGCAGGCCGCGGAAACCGCGTAGCTATGGCCGCGGATGCCGAATGCCGTAGCCAGAGACGCCGACACGGTCGAGCACATCGTGCGCGGCACCATGTACGGGCCGACGCGGCGCACACCCTTGGCGCGCAACAGGTCCGCGGTTTCGATCTGCCACTGCGGCGAGCCACCACCGGATCCGGCGATCACGCCGGTGCGGATGTTGTGTACCTGCTCCTCGTCGAGGCCTGCATCGGCGATAGCGTCCTGCATCGCCACGTAGCTGTAGGCGGCGGCATCGCCCATGAAGCGCTTGAGCTTGCGGTCGATCCGCGCGTCCAGGTCGATCTGCGGCACGCCCGCTACCTGGCTGCGCAGTCCCAGTTGCTCGTATTCGGGAACAAAGGAGATGCCAGGCCGGCTGTCGCGCAGCGACGCGGAAACCGACTCGCGATCATTGCCAAGGCAGGAAACGATGCCCAGTCCGGTGACTACGACGCGGCGCACTCAGAAACCCTCCGTCGAGGTGAACAAGCCGACGCGCAGGTTCTCGGCGGTGTAGATATCGCGGCCGTCGACCGACACCCGGCCGTCGCCGATGACCAGCGCCAGCTTGCCGCGCATCACGCGACGGATGTCGATCTCGTAGCTGACCAGCTTCGCGTTCGGCAACACCTGGCCGGTGAACTTCACTTCGCCCACGCCCAAGGCGCGGCCACGACCGGGCTCGCCCAGCCACGGCAGGAAGAATCCGCACAGCTGCCACAGCGCATCCAGGCCCAGGCATCCGGGCATCACCGGGTCGCCTTCGAAGTGGCAGGCGAAGAACCAAAGGTCCGGGTTGATGTCGAGTTCGGCGCGGATCACGCCCTTGCCGTAACGCCCGCCTTCGGTCGCGATCGTGGTGATGCGGTCGAACATCAGCATCGGCGGAAGCGGCAGGCGTGCATTGCCCGGACCGAACATGGTGCCGTGGCCACATGCGAGCAGCTGCTCGCGATCGAATGAAGAGGGACGGGTCATCGGGGTTCTGCTGCGACTGGTAATGAGGCAGTGTCGCGATCTGGATGGGCGGCTGCAATAACCGGCATCAACTTCGAAAAACCGTACCGGCGCGTATGCAGTGTTCACGTCTGCGCCGGCCGAAGCGGCGCGCAGCGTTTTCGTCCCAGCATTCAAGCCCCGGCTACGTTCCATCGGCGTGAAGCCGCCATCACAGGCTCAGGCCGCCGACGCGGGACTCATGCTGACGGTCACATTCAGATCGTCCGCGAATTCGTCGTCGGTTCCGTGCTCGCGCGGTCGGGAAGGTAGCGATCGAAACTCGCGGCAATCACGCGCAACAACAGCCTGCCGCGGGAAGTGGCGCGGATCGAGCTGGCCGACAGCTCGACCAGGCCATCGTCCTGCAGCGGCTGCAGGCGCTGCAGCGCTTCGGCGAAATACCCGGTGAAGTCGATCGAATACCGGCGCCCTGTGGCGGCGATGTCTGCCTCGCCGTGGCACATCAGCTGCTGGATGACGTCGGCGCGAACCAGGTCGTCGGCGTCCATGCGCATGCCGCGCCAGACCGGCAGGCGGCCGTCATCGATGGCGCGCTCCCAGCTGGGCAGGTCGCGCGGGTTCTGGCTGAAGCTGGCGCCGACATGGCTGATCGCGCTGACCCCCAGGCCGATCAGGTCGCTGTCGGCACAGGTGGTGTAGCCCATGAAGTTGCGATGCAGGCCGCCGCGTGCCTGGGCGACGGCGAGGTCGTCGTCGGGCAGGGCGAAATGGTCCATGCCGATGTAGACATAGCCGGCCTCGCCGAGGCGTTCGATCGACCGCTGCAGCAATCCGAGCTTGACCGCCGGGGAGGGCAGGTCTTCGCTGCGGATGCGTTGCTGCGGGCGAAACAGGGACGGCAGGTGCGCGTAGCTGTAGATCGCCAGGCGATCCGGGCGCGCGCGCAGGGTGATGTCGAGCGTGCGGTCGAAACCTTCCGGCGTCTGCATCGGCAGGCCGTAGATCAGGTCGACATTGACCGAGCGCAGGCCATGCTCGCGGCAGGCCTCGATGATCGCCAGCGTCTCTTCGACGCTCTGGATACGGTTGACCGCCTGCTGCACTGCCGGATCGAAATCCTGCACGCCGAGGCTGGCGCGGTTGAAGCCGGCTTCGGCGAGGACGCGGATGTCGTCCGGCAAAACGAATCGCGGATCGAGTTCGATCGAGCAGTCACGCTCACCGCTGCGGGCGAACGAGAAATGCCGGTGGACCACGTCCACGACCTCGGCGATCTGCTCCGGTGCCAGGAAGTTCGGCGTGCCTCCGCCCAGGTGCAGTTGTGCGACCTCGCGATCGCGATCGAACAGCGACGCCATCATGCCGATTTCGCGGTACAGCCGGGTCAGATAGGCGGCTCCGCGGGCCTTGTCGCGGGTGATGATGCGATTGCAGCCGCAATAAAAGCAGGGGCTGGCGCAGAACGGCACGTGCACGTAAATGGACAGCAGGCGCGGAATCGGATCGCCATTGCTGATGGCCGCCATCTCGCGCAGCTCGCCTGCCTGGAAACCCGGCGAGAACTGCGGGGCCGTCGGATAGGAGGTGTAGCGCGGCCCTGGCCGGTCGTAGCGGCGCACCAGGTCGGGGTCGAAGGCGAGGGACTGCATGGCCATGGAGCAAGGCTAGGCCAGGCGCGCGCGGGCCACCTTGATCCAGGTCAATTGACGGCTATTGAAGCAGGCAGCACCTGCCGCGCCGTTCAGGTCGGGCGCCGCCCGATCCGGTAGACGACGGCGTCCAGTGCGCTGACGCCTTCTTCGATGAACTTCGGTTGCTGCGCCAGGATGTCGCGGCGTTCCAGGGTGGCCAGGTCCCAATCGCGCCGATACAGCTCGCGCACCTCGTCCTCGATCACGCTGAACGGAGGGCCGTCCTTTTCGTGCTGCGGATACTCCAGCGAGATCACCAGGCCACGGCAGCCTGCCGGCAGCAGCGAGTACAGCTCGTCGACGTAGCGCCGGCGCAGCGGTTGCGGCAGGGCGACCAGCGCGGCGCGGTCGAACACCGCCGTGCAATCTGCCAGCACGCTCGCGTCGAGCGCGAACGCGTCGCCGCAGATCATCTCGATGCCTTCGGCCCGGTAGTGCGATCCGTACTGCGACTGGCTGACCTCGGGTTGCAGCCCGTGCTCGGCGAAGAATTCCTCCACTGCGATGCGGGACAGTTCGACGGCAAGCACGCGAAGTCCCTGCGACGCGAACCACGCCATGTCCAGGGTCTTGCCGGCGAGCGGTACGAACACGCGACTGTCAGCCGCGACCTGCAGCGCAGGCCAGTGCTTGAGCAACAACGGCGTCGGCGTGTCCTGGTGGAAACCGATCTGCTTGTCGTGCCAGCGCTGGTGCCAGAAGTCGGGCTGCATGGCTTACTCGACCGCCAGCCCTTCCACCTTCTGCCAGCCGCGCGGCAACAGCCCGCCACGCGTGGCGCGTGCACCGACGTAAGTGTCGAGGTCCTTGAAGGACAGCGACATCGTGCGCGAGCCGGACTTCACCACCAGCGTCGCGCCCGGTGCCACCACGGCCACCGCGACCACGCGCTCGGTACCGAGCTTGGCCTTCGGGATGTCGATCAGCTTGTTGCCCTTGCCCTTGTCGAGCTCCGGCAGTTCGCCGACCGGGAAGGTCAGCAGGTGGCCGACATTGGTGACCACCGCGATCCGGCCCTGCTCGACGTCGCCGACCAGTGCCGGCTGCACGACCCTGGCGCCCGGCGTCAGCGACAGCATCGCCTTGCCGGCCTTGTTGCGGCCGGTGAGGTTCTCGAAGCGGGTGACGAAGCCGTAGCCATGGCTGGAGGCGAGCACGAAACGCTGGTCGTTGTCGCCGCTGGCCAGCGCCTGGAACGACGCACCCGGTGCCGGCGAGAAACGCCCGGTCAGCGGCTCGCCATTGCCGCGCGCCGATGGCAGCGAGTGCACCACGGTCGAATAGGCACGGCCGGTGGAATCGAGGAAGGCCACCTGTTGCGTGCTGCGGCTCTTCGTCGCGGCCAGCAGCTCGTCGCCTTCGCGGTAGCTCAGGGCGGCGGCATCGATGTCGTTGCCCTTGGCCGCGCGCACCCAGCCCTTCTCGCTGAGCACGACGGTCATCGGCTCGCTGGCCACCAGCTCGGTCTCCGACAGCGCCTGCGCGGCACCGCGTGCGACCAGGGGCGAGCGGCGCACGTCGCCGAACTTCTTGGCGTCGGCGATCAGCTCGTCCTTGACCAGCTTCTTCAGCTTGGCCTTGCTGTCGAGGGTGGCGACGATGCGCTCGCGCTCGGCTTCCAGCTCGGCCTCTTCGCCGCGGATCTTCATCTCTTCCAGGCGCGCCAGCTGGCGCAGCTTGGTTTCGAGGATGTAGTCGGTCTGCTCGTCGCTGAGCTTGAAGCGCGCCATCAGCACCGGACGCGGTTCGTCCTCGCTGCGGATGATGCGGATCACTTCGTCGAGGTTGAGGAAGGCGATCAACAGACCTTCCAACAGGTGCAGGCGGCGCTCGACCCGTTCGAGGCGGTGCTTGAGGCGGCGCGTGACCGTGTCGGTGCGGAACGCCAGCCACTCGCTCAGGAACGCCTTGAGTCCCTTCACCTGCGGTCGGCCGTCGAGGCCGATCACGTTGAAGTTGACCCGGAAGCTCTTCTCCATGTCGGTGGTCGCGAACAGATGGCCCATCAGCTGTTCGGCATCGATGCGGTTGCTGCGCGGGACCAGCACGATGCGGGTCGGGTTGGCGTGGTCGGACTCGTCGCGGATGTCCTCCAGCCACGGCAGCTTCTTGGCCCGCATCTGCGTGGCGATCTGCTCGATCACCTTGCCCGGCGAAGCCTGGTACGGCAGCGCGGTGATCACCAGGTTGTTGCCGTCCTTCACGTACACGGCGCGGGCGCGGACGCTGCCCAGTCCCGTCTCGTACATCTGCAGCAGGTCGGCGGCCGGGGTGATGATCTCCGCGGCGGTCGGGTAGTCGGGGCCGCGCACGTGCTCGCACAGGTCGCGCGTGGTCGCGTCCGGATCGTCCAGCAGTCGCAGGCAGGCGCTGACGACCTCGTTGAGGTTGTGCGGCGGCACGTCGGTGGCCATGCCCACGGCGATGCCGGTGGTGCCGTTGAGCAGCAGGTGCGGCAGGCGCGCCGGCATCCAGGTCGGCTCTTCCAGGGTGCCGTCGAAGTTCGGCGTCCAGTCCACCGTGCCCTGGCCCAGTTCACCCAGCAGCACTTCGGCGATGGGGGTGAGCTTGGACTCGGTGTAGCGCATCGCCGCGAACGACTTGGGGTCGTCGGTGGAACCGAAGTTGCCCTGGCCCTCCACCAGCGGATAGCGGTACGAGAACGGCTGGGCCATCAACACCATGGCCTCGTAGCAGGCGCTGTCGCCGTGCGGGTGGTATTTGCCGATTACGTCGCCGACGGTGCGCGCGGACTTCTTCGGTTTGGCGCCCGCGTTGAGGCCGAGCTCGCTCATCGCATAGATGATGCGGCGCTGCACCGGCTTGAGGCCGTCACCGAGGAAGGGCAGGGCGCGGTCGAGGACGACATACATCGAGTAATCGAGGTAGGCGCGCTCGGCGTATTCGCGCAGGGGGATCTGCTCGAAGCCGTGGAAGGCCGGACGGACGGTTTCGTTCATGTAGCGGGGCAGACCTGGAGTAAGTCGTTGGGCCGATTTTAGCCGTGCCGGGCGGTGCGTGCGGGTAGCACCGCACGGCGCCGGAGCGCATGTTGGTCACGTTCTCTGGCGCGGCAGCGATCGCGTGCCGCGACGGGGCGCCAGTCAGCGGTGCGTTTCGCCGTTGGCGTCGGGCTGCGAGCGGATCGACAGCACGTGCAGGCGGATGGTGCGGCCGCCGGGCAGGGGCCATTCGATCGCATCGCCGACCCGCAGGCCGAGCAGGGCGCTGCCGACCGGGGCCAGGATGGAGACCTTGTCGGTGCTGCCGTCGGCATCGCGCGGATAGACCAGGGTCAGTTCGTGTTCTTCGCCGTTGGTTTCATCGCGGAAGCGCGCGGTCGTATTCATCGTGATCACGTCCGCGGGCATCTGCGACGGTTCCACGATCTCGGCCCGCTCGAGCTCCGCTTCCAGCGCCGAGGTGTCGATGCCCTCGGCGATCGGCAGTTCGAGCAGGGCCTCGATGCGCTCCACGTCGAGGCGCGACATCAGCAGGGGCGGGGGAGTGGGTTGGTTCATGGATCGCGTCTCCAATAGCAATACGGGCGCCGCACCAGGTGCGCCGCCCGCCAGTTAGTGATGTGGGATGACCATAGCCCCGAATCCGGAAGGCGGCAACCGGGGCCTTGCGGTGGGGTTCATTGGCCAGGAAAATGCAGACGCGGTCCGGGCAAGCTCGCCCGGATCACGATGCAAAATCGGGCCGCAGAAAAAATTTGCTCACGGGCCGTTGACAAGGTGCCCGCCGCAACGCAACATACGCGGCCTCGCACGGCGCAAACCGTTGCAGAGAGCCCAGGTGGCGGAATTGGTAGACGCACTAGTTTCAGGTACTAGCGGGTAAAACCG
>DATDBK010000161.1:0-9743 GCA_036524935.1 Lysobacter sp.
CAAATCCGGGGCGCGCCACCAGGAGCCAGACATGACCAGCAAAAACAGCACCCAAGCCAGAACCAGTGCCGCCGAGATTGTGCGCGAGTACGGTCCCTTTCCCGGCGCCGACAAGGTCGCCGGCGTCACCCACGATGGCAAGCAGGTCTGGGCCGCCACCGGCACCCGCCTGATCGCCTTCGACCCCGCCAGCGGCGCCACCACTCGCACCCTGGACCAGGCCTGCGACGCCGGCACCGCCTTTGACGGCACCTACCTCTATCAAATCGCGGAAGCGCGCATCGACAAGATCGATCCCGCCACCGGCGCCGTCGTCGCGTCGATCCCCGCACCCGGCGCGGGCGGCGACTCGGGGATGGCATGGGCCGAGGGCAGCCTGTGGGTGGGGCAGTACCGCGATCGCAAGATCCACCAGGTCGATCCGGACACCGGCAAGGTGCTGCGCACGATCGAGTCCAATCGCTTCGTCACCGGCGTGACCTGGGTCGATGGTGAGCTGTGGCACGGCGTGTGGGATGGCGACGAAAGCGAGATCCGCCATATCGATCCGGTCAGCGGAACGGTGCTCGAGCGCCTCGAGATGCCGGCAGGCACCGCGGTCAGCGGCCTCGAGTCCGACGGCGCCGGGTTGTTCTACTGCGGCGGCGGATCCAGCGGAAAGGTCCGCGCCGTGCGCCGACCGGCGAAGTAACGGCCCCGCTTCGGCCGCGCCGGTGCGCGCGGCCACGCGGTCCACTTGTATCGATTGCACTTCCGGCCCACTGGCCGGAGACGGGAGCGCTTTGCCTCCGCGCTGGCGGCAGGTGCTTTCTCAAACCAATGACGGCTCACCGGCCCAGGAGCAGACCATGAACACCGCGATTGCCGAATTGAACACGCGCAAGCATCCACGCAACGAGCATCCCGTCGTCACCAGGGACCGTTGGTTTGCGCAGCGCTTGACGCTGCTGGCGCGCGAGAAGGAACTGACCCGCCTGCAGGACCAGATCGCGCGTGAGCGCCGTGCGCTGCCGTGGGTGCGGGTCGACAAGGATTACGTCTTCGACACCGTGGTCGGCCCGCGTACCCTGGCCGAACTGTTCGAAGGCCGCAGCCAGCTGTTCGTCCAGCATTTCATGTTCGCGCCGGGCTGGGAGCAGGGCTGCAAGAGCTGCTCCTACATGGCCGACCACAACGACGGCGCCAACCTCCACCTGGCGCAGCGCGACGTCACGCTACTCGCCGTCTCGCGCGCACCGCTGGCCGACATCGAGCGCTTCCGCCAGCGCATGGGCTGGAAGTTCAACTGGGTTTCCTCACACGGCACCGACTTCAACCACGACTTCGGCGTCAACTTCTCCCACGAGGAACGGTCGAGCGGCAAGGTCGACTACAACTACGTGCGACAGCCGTTCCCGCACGAGGAAGCGCCGGGCATCAGCGTCTTCATTCGTGACGACAGCGGCCAGGTGTTCCATACCTACTCGCGATATGGCCGCGGCGTGGAAGTGATGATGCACACCTACAACCTGCTCGAGCTCACGCCCAAGGGCCGTGACGAGGACGGGCTGGAATACCCGATGGCATGGGTGCGCCACCACGATCGCTACGAGGCGGAAGCGCCGGCGAAAGCGATCCCGGCGTGCTGCGGTTCGCAGGACTGAGCCTGCAGGCAGCCTGGGAATCGTCCATGGAAACGCTCTGGCCATGGTTGGCCGTCGCCGGGCTCGGCGCCCTCCACGGGTTGAGCCCGGCGAATGGATGGATGTTCGCCGCCGAGCGGGGCCTGCGCTCGCGTGATGAGGCACAGGCGCTGCGCGCCCTCGTGCCGATGGCGCTTGGGCACGCCACTTCGGTCGGGTTGGTGGTGACCGCCGTCGCACAGGGCGTTCTGGTGGATCGCGCACGCGTGCAAGGGCTGGCTGGCGCATTGCTGGTCGGCGTCGCTGCCTGGCGCTGGATGCGCGGAGGCAGGCGGCTGGCGGCGGCACGCAATGCGCGTACCAGCCACGCCGGCATCGCGATCTGGTCCTGCCTGATGGCCACCGCACACGGTGCCGGCCTGATGCTGGTGCCGGCACTCGTGCCGTTGTGCATGTCGGACTCACCTGCGCGGGAGATTACCGCCTCGGGCTCGGTGGTCCTGGCGATCGCGGCTGTCGGCGTACATGTCGCGGCGATGCTGGCCACGACCGGCGCCATCGCCGGCGGCATCTGCCGCGGAGTCGCGCGGCATCCCGGCCTGCTGCATGGCGCCGCGCTGCGCCACGCGTGGAACGCCGCATTGGCCATCACGGGCGTCGCGCTGGTAGTCCTTCGCTAGCCATCGCATGAACGAAGTCCTGGGCCCACTCCAGGTATTGACTGCACCTGCACGCCACCGGAGCCATCGTCGGCGCACCAGCGAGGCTCCCAATGCACAACTCATCGTGGTACTCCCGCTTCGCCAAGTCGGCGGCGCACTTCTCTGGCCGGCCGCGGGTATTCGCCATCGCCGCCCTGCTGATCGTCGTCTGGCTCGTCTCCGGCCCGATGTTCGGTTTCAGCGATACCTGGCAGCTGGTCATCAACACCGGCACCACCATCATCACCTTCCTGATGGTGTTCCTGATCCAGAACACCCAGAACCGCGACACCGAGGCCATCCAGGTCAAGCTCGACGAACTGATCCGCGCGACCAAGGGCGCGCACAACGCCCTGCTCGACCTGGAAGAACTGGAGGAAATCAGCCTCGATGAGTTCAAGGCCAAGTACCAAGCGTTGGCCGCAGCCGCGCGCTCGGGGATCGACAACGGCAAGAAAGACACCGGCACGCCGGAGGCGTGACTTACAACTTCCCTTCCGAACCGCTGTAGCTGACGTTCCAGACCTTGCCCTTCTGGTCGGTCATGCAGGCCCACGGGGCATCCGCGCCCGGCACCTTCACCGACACGGAGATGCCGGCCTCGGCACCCAGCGATTCGATCACCGACAGCTTGCCCGCAGCAACGCCGACCTTCCTGGACACGGCCGCCAGGCAAGCCTTCTCCGAAGCCGGGTGCGTCTCGCGTTTCGCTGCTGCCGGCGCGGCCACGGCAGCCGGCGCAGCTGCCGGCTCGGCAACAGTGGAACTGGCGATCGTGCAGATGCCATTGGCGCGGCCCTTGCCGGTGTACGACACGTCGGGCGAACCATCGGGGTTGATCGAGATGGAGATCGTGGTCGCGGTGACTGCGTCCCTGGCCTCGTAATAGTTCTCGTTGACGACCTTGAGCTTGGCCTCCTTGCCGTTGACGTAAACCGGCCCGCCCTGGTCGACGTGCACGTCGAGTTTTCCCGGGCAGGTGGCATTGAGTAACGGCAGCTTCGCCTGCGCGTTGAAGGCAATCAGCGAGGCAACGAGAACAGGCAGGACCGTGATCGATTTCATGGATGGCAATTCGTGCTCGGGTGACAGCGCTCAATACAACTTCCGCCGGTGATGGACGCGTGATGGGTGGATGATGGCGCCAGTCTCCGGCACGTCGCAGTCCATGCAACACAGTGTCGCGCCCGGGCCGGAGCGTCGCGGGCATAAGATGTCGACCTGATCGCGGCAGCGAGTGTCGCGTCCCCCGGAGACCCCCCATGCCGCAGACACCAACCAGCAATCGCCGCTTCGTCCTCGCCTCCCGCCCGAAGGGCGCACCGACCGCGCAGGATTTCCGTCTCGAACAGCTCGACGTACCGACCCCCGGCGAAGGCGAGGTGCTGTTGCGCACGCTCTATCTCTCGCTCGACCCGTACATGCGCGGTCGCATGAGCGATGCGCCCTCCTATGCGCCGCCGGTGGAACTGGGTGACGCCATGGTCGGTGGCACGGTCAACCGGGTCGTTGCTTCGAAGCACCCGAAGTTCGCGGAAGGCGACCTCGTGCTCGGCGGTGCGGGCTGGCAGGACTATGTGCTGTCGGACGGTCGCGACCTGATGCGGCTCGGCGACGCTGCCCACCCTTCTCTGGCGCTGAGCGTGCTCGGCATGCCGGGCTTCACCGCGTACCACGGGCTGCTCAACATCGGCGAGCCGAAGGCCGGCGAGACGGTGGTGGTCGCTGCTGCCAGTGGCGCGGTCGGCGCCGTCGTCGGCCAGATCGCCAGGATCAAGGGTGCCAGGGTGGTGGGTATCGCCGGCGGCGACGACAAGTGCAGCTACGTGCGTGACGAACTCGGCTTCGATGCCTGCATCGACCGCAATGATCCGCAGTTCGCAATGCAGCTGGCGCAGGCCTGCCCCGATGGCGTTGACGTGTACTTCGAGAACGTCGGCGGCGCGGTGCTGGACGCAGTGCTGCCGTTGCTCAACGATGGCGCGCGCGTGCCGGTGTGCGGGCTGATCGCCCACTACAACGACCAGAAGCTGCCGCCAGGCCCGGATCGGTTGCCGCTGCTGATGGGCCTGCTGCTGCGCAAGCGCATCCGTGCCCAGGGCTTCATCATCCTCGACCACTACGCGGACGGCTTCGCCACGTTCTATCGCGAGATGAGCGGCTGGGTCGCAGCGGGCAAGGTGAAGTTCCGCGAGGACGTGGTCGATGGGCTGGAGAATGCGCCGTCGGCATTCATCGGCATGCTCGAGGGCAGGAACTTCGGCAAGCTGGTGGTGCGCGTCGCCGACTGAGCTTCACGACCGCCTAATGCCCTCGCGCCAAGACTCCGTCCTTGCGCGGCATCACATCGTGGAGCGACGGGCATGGGCTTCGTAACGCAGGTGCTGCTGTTCTCGATCGGCCTGTTCGTCGGGATCCTGCTGTTCATCGAGATCGGGCGACGGATCGGCATTGCCCACCTGGCGCGCGAAGAACGTGGCCTCACCAAAGGCGTGGAAGCCGCGGAGGGCGCGGTGTTCGGCCTGCTCGCGCTGCTGATCGCCTTCACCTTCTTCGGGGCGGCCTCCCGCTTCGATGATCGCCGCCACCTGGTCGCCGACGAAGCCAATGCGATAGGAACCGCCTACCTGCGCCTCGACCTGCTGCCCGCAGACGCGCAACCGGAGTTGCGCGCGTTGTTCCGGCGCTACCTGGAGCTGCGCCTGGTGACCTATCGCAACGTCGAAGACAGCGTGTCGACGCAGGCGAAGCTCGACGCGGGCTCGGCATTGCAGAAGGAGATATGGACGCAGGCTGTGCGTGCCTGCCAGCGCCCGGAGACGTCGGCGCCCGCGATGACGCTGCTGCTGACCTCGTTGACCGAGATGTTCGACATCACCGACACCCGCGTCGCCGCCACCCGCAACCATCCGCCGCGCATCGTCTACTGGCTGCTCGGCAGCCTGTGCCTCATCGCCGGTTTGCTGGTCGGCTATGCCACCTCGCTCAACCCCGACCGCAGCTGGCTGCACATGTTCGTGTTCGCCACGATCCTGTCGCTGACCGTGTACGTGACCATCGAGATCGAGTACCCGCGGATGGGCCTGATCCGCGTCGATTCCGCCGACCAGGCCCTGATCGACCTGCGCTCGCAGCTGCAGCAGGTCACGCCGGAGGGGCGCCCGCCGCCCGGATGAGGCGGTCTGGCGGGCTGTAGCGAGCCCGCAGGGTCTCCCGCGCGATGGGCAAGGCTCCGGGCACCGGCCAATTGCGGGATAATCGCCGGTGCCGGGATTTCCCCGGCCCCAGCGCACCATCTGGTCCGGGCTCCGCATGGCCGCACGATGCGAAGTCCGCGCCAGAGTGCCGCTGCAGATCTCCGTCGAAGAACCCAGCAGCCGCCATGAATACCCAATACCGCAAGCCGCTCCCGGGCACCGCGCTCGATTACTTCGATGCACGTGCCGCGATCGACGCGATCGCGCCCGGCGCCTACGACCGGCTGCCGTACACGGCACGCGTCCACGCCGAGAATCTCGTCCGCCGCGCCGAGCCGAAGATGCTCGATGCCTACCTGACGCAGCTGATCGAACGCCGTCGCGACCTCGACTTCCCGTGGTTCCCGGCGCGCGTGGTCTGCCACGACATCCTCGGCCAGACCGCGCTGGTCGACCTCGCCGGCCTGCGTGATGCCATCGCCGAACGCGGTGGCGATCCGTCGCAGATCAATCCGGTGGTGCCGACGCAGCTGATCGTCGACCACTCGCTGGCGGTGGAGTACGGCGGCTTCGACAAAGACGCGTTCGCCAAGAACCGCGCCGTCGAGGAGCGTCGCAACGAGGACCGCTTCCACTTCATCAACTGGACGAAGAAGGCGTTCCGCAACGTCGAGGTGATTCCGCCGGGCAACGGGATCATGCATCAGATCAACCTGGAGCGGATGTCGCCGGTGGTGCACTCGCGTGATGGCGTCGCGTTCCCGGACACCCTGGTCGGCACCGACAGCCACACCCCGCACGTCGATGCCCTCGGCGTGATCGCGATTGGCGTCGGCGGCCTCGAAGCCGAGAGCGTGATGCTCGGCCGGGCGTCGTGGATGCGCCTGCCCGACATCATCGGCGTCAACCTCACCGGCAAGCCCCAGCCCGGCATCACCGCCACTGACATCGTGCTGGCGCTGACCGAGTTCCTGCGCCAGTCGAAGGTGGTCGGCGCGTACCTGGAATTCCATGGTGAAGGCGCGTCCGCGCTGACCCTGGGCGACCGCGCGACGATCTCCAACATGGCGCCCGAGTACGGCGCGACCGCGGCGATGTTCTTCATCGACGACAAGACCATCGACTACCTGCGCCTGACCGGTCGCGAGGATGCGCAGATCAGGCTGGTCGAGACCTACGCGAAGCAGGCCGGTCTCTGGGCACAGGCGCTGGAAACTGCCGAGTACGAGCGCGAACTGCGCTTCGACCTGTCGTCGGTGGTGCGCAACATGGCCGGGCCGTCCAACCCGCACAAGCGCCTGCCGACTTCCGAGCTGGCCGCGCGCGGCATTGCCGGCGAATGGCAGGACGTGCCCGGGCAGATGCCCGACGGCGCGGTGATCATCGCCGCGATTACCAGCTGCACCAACACCAGCAACCCGCGCAACGTGATCGCCGCTGGCCTGATCGCACGCAACGCCAACGCGCGCGGGCTGGTGCGCCGGCCGTGGGTGAAGTCGTCGCTGGCGCCGGGTTCCAAGGCCGTGCAGCTGTATCTGGAAGAGGCCGGCCTGCTGGCCGAACTCGAGCAGCTCGGATTCGGCATCGTCGGCTTCGCCTGCACCACCTGCAACGGCATGAGCGGCGCGCTCGATCCGGCGATCCAGCAGGAAGTGATCGATCGCGACCTCTATGCGACCGCCGTGTTGTCGGGCAACCGCAACTTCGACGGCCGCATCCATCCGTACGCGAAGCAGGCCTTCCTGGCCTCGCCGCCGCTGGTGGTGGCCTATGCCATCGCCGGCACGGTGCGCTTCGACATCGAACGCGATGCGCTCGGCCATGACGCCGACGGCAACCCGATCACGCTCAAGGACATCTGGCCGAGCGACGAGGAAATCGACGCGATCGTCGCCAGCAGCGTCAAGCCGGATCATTTCCGCCAGGTGTACGAGCCGATGTTCCGGATCAGCGAGCTGCACGGGGAGAAGGTCGGTCCGCTGTACGACTGGCGCCCGCAGAGCACCTACATCCGTCGCCCGCCGTACTGGGAGGGTGCGCTGGCCGGCGAGCGCGCGCTCAGCGGCATGCGTCCGCTGGCAGTGCTTGGCGACAACATCACCACCGACCATCTGTCGCCGTCGAACGCGATCATGGCGGCGAGCGCTGCCGGTGAGTACCTGGCGAAGATGGGCCTGCCGGAAGAAGACTTCAATTCGTACGCCACGCACCGAGGTGACCACCTGACCGCGCAGCGCGCCACGTTCGCCAACCCGAAGCTGCTCAACGAGATGGTCCGCGACGAGGCCGGCAAGGTGCGCCAGGGATCGCTCGCACGGATCGAGCCGGACGGGCAGGTGACGCGCATGTGGGAGGCGATCGAGACCTACATGGAACGTCGCCAGCCGCTGATCATCATCGCCGGCGCCGACTACGGCCAGGGTTCCTCGCGCGACTGGGCGGCCAAGGGCGTGCGCCTGGCGGGTGTCGAGGCGATCGCCGCCGAGGGCTTCGAGCGCATCCACCGCACCAACCTGATCGGCATGGGCGTGCTGCCGCTGGAGTTCCTGCCGGGCACCAACCGCACCACGCTGGCCATCGACGGCACCGAGACCTATGACGTCATCGGCGAGCGCACGCCGCGCGCGCAGCTGACGCTGGTCATCAACCGCCGCAACGGCGAGCGCGTCGAGGTGCCGGTGACCTGCCGCCTCGATACCGCCGAGGAAGTGTCGATCTACGACGCCGGCGGCGTGTTGCAGCGCTTCGCCAACGATTTCCTCGAGTCCGCGCAGGCCGCCTAGGCTGCCTGCAACCTGCAGTCCCCCCAGGAAGGAGAGAAGGCAATGTCAGCAGCTACCGGGACCGTGCGTCTCCATCGCGTGCTTCGCGCGCCCGCCGAACGCATCTACCGTGCGTTCCTCGATCCCGATGCAATGGCGAAGTGGCTGCCGCCGCACGGTTTCACCGGCAAGGTGCACCACATGGACGCCAAGGTCGGCGGCAGCTACCGCATGTCGTTCACCAACTTCGCCACCGGCAAGAGCCATTCCTTCGGCGGCAAGTACCTGGAGCTGGTGCCCGGCGAGCTGCTGCGCTATGTCGACGAGTTCGAAGACCCGAACATGCCCGGGCAGATGCAGGTCACCGTGAACCTGAAGACGGTGGTCTGCGGCACCGAGGTCAACATCGTGCAGGAAGGCATCCCGGCGATGATCCCGGTCGAGTTCTGCTACCTGGGCTGGCAGGAGTCGCTGACGCTGCTGGCGCAGCTGATCGAAGCCGAGATCCCGGACGAGCCCGCTCCCTGACAACCCCTGATCGCACCAAGGCCGACGGAATTCCAATGTCCCATCTCCCCCAGATCCGCATTCCCGCCACCTACATGCGTGGCGGTACCAGCAAGGGCGTGTTCTTCCGCCTGCAGGACCTGCCCGAAGTGGCGCAGGTCCCCGGCCCGAAGCGCGATGCGCTGCTGATGCGCGTGATCGGCTCGCCCGATCCCTACGGCAAGCACACCGATGGCATGGGCGGCGCGACGTCCAGCACCAGCAAGTGCGTGATCATCGCGAAGGCATCGGTGCCCGACCATGACGTGGATTACCTCTATGGCCAGGTCCTGATCGACAAACCATTCGTCGACTGGAGCGGCAACTGCGGCAACCTCAGCTCGGCAGTCGGCCCGTTCGCGATCAGTGCCGGCCTCGTCGATCCCAGTCGCGTACCCGCCGACGGCATCGCCGTGGTGCGGATCTGGCAGGCGAACATCGGCAAGACCATCATCGCGCACGTGCCGATGAGCAACGGCCAGGTGCAGGAAACCGGCGACTTCGAACTCGACGGCGTGACCTTCCCGGCAGCCGAGATCGCGCTGGAGTTCCTCGATCCGGCCGACGACAGCGACGGTGGCGGCAGCATGTTTCCGACCGGGAATCTTGTCGACGACCTGGAAGTTCCGGGTGTCGGCACGTTCAAGGTAACGATGATCACCGCCGGCATCCCGACCATCTTCGTCAACGCCGCCGACCTGGGTTACACCGGGACGGAACTGCAGGGCGCGATCAACGACAACCGCCAGGCGCTGGCCATGTTCGAGACCATCCGCGCGCACGGCGCGGTGTGCATGGGCCTGATCACGCACATCGACCAGGCCGCCACCCGCCAGCACACGCCCAAGGTCGCCTTCGTCGCGCCGCCGCAGGGCTACGAGGCGTCCAGCGGCAAGTACGTCGCCGCATCCGACA
>DATDBK010000162.1:0-11896 GCA_036524935.1 Lysobacter sp.
TTCCTGATCTGGATGAACTTCGATGGCGGCGTCGACCGTTCACGTATCGGCAGCCGGATCAAGTAATACTGGCCCGGCAACACCGGGCCGGCAGCACCGCCGGCGTCGTCGAAGGGGACTGCGACGACGCACTGGCGAGACAAAATAACTGGGGGATTACGAAATGAAGCGTACGCAGAGCGGCATGACCCTGATCGGGTTCGTCATCGCGCTGGCAGTGGCCGGCGTGTTCATCTACATGGGCATGAAGCTGGTTCCGATGTACTCGGAGTACTACGCGGTGAAGGAAGCGCTGCGGGAGCTGTCGAAGGAGTCCGGCATCGCCCAGAAGGATCCCGGATCGATCAAGGACCTGTTCTTCCGCCGCCTTTACATCAGCTATGCCGAGAACGTGAAGCCGGAAAACGTCAAGATCGCCCGCAAGGATTCCGGTTACACGATGTCGGTCGATTACGAAGTGCGTCGCCCGCTGATCGCCAACATCGACGTGGTCGGCCATTTCACCGCCGAGCAGCTGCTGAGCCGCTCCGCGCTGGATGAGTGACCGGATCGGCTATCGCTTCACCGACCAGGGCCTGCTCGATCAGGCCCTGACGCATCGAAGTGCCGGTGCGCCGCACAACGAGCGGCTGGAGTTCCTCGGCGACGCACTGGTCAACCTGATCGTTGCCGAGGCGCTGTACACGCGCTGGCCGCGGGCAGACGAGGGCGCACTTACCCGCGCCCGTGCCGAACTGGTCCGCGAGTCGGCGCTGGCGCCGATCGCACGCGAGCTGGAGCTCGGGGCGCGCCTGACCCTCGGCCCCGGCGAGATGAAATCCGGTGGCCACCGCCGCGACTCGATCCTGGCCGACGCCCTGGAAGCGGTGATCGGTGCGATCTACCTCGATTCCGATTTCCAGGCCTGTCGGGCCGCCGTCCTGCCGTGGTTCGAGGCGGCCATTGCCGCGCTGCCGCCGCCGCACAAGGTCGGCAAGGACGCCAAGACGCGACTGCAGGAGTGGCTGCAGGGGCGCCAGAAGCCCCTGCCGGTCTATGCCCTGCTGAGCGAAAGCGGTGAAGACCATGCCAAGAGCTTCGTCGTCACCTGCACCCTGGCGCAACCGCCACTGCTGACGCAGGGCGAGGCCGGATCCCGCCGCGCCGCCGAGCAGATCGCGGCCGAAGTGGCGCTGGAGCGCCTCAAGATCGACGACTAGGCGCCGTAGCCCGGGTAAGCGAAGCGCACCCGCGGCCGAGGCGCGCCATCCCGGGGGCGCTTTGCTTACCCGGGCTACGTCACTCTTTGTTTGCCCTTGGCTCCGCGCGAGCCGACAATCTCCCCAATGAATACCCCCACGCATCGCGCCGGCCACGTCGCCGTCATCGGCCGTCCCAACGTCGGCAAGTCCACCCTGGTCAACGCGCTGGTCGGCGCCAAGGTCAGCATCACCTCCAGTCGCCCCCAGACCACGCGCCACCAGCTGCTCGGCATTGCCACCTTCCCGGAAGGCCAGCTGCTGCTGGTCGATACCCCGGGCATCCACCGCGAACAGAAGCGGGCGATGAACCGCTGGATGAACCGCGCCGCGCGCGGCGCCCTCGAGGGAGTCGACACCGCCCTGCTGGTGGTTCGCGCCGGACAGTGGGACGACGAGGATTCTCTGGCCTTCGACGCACTGAAGAAGGCCGGCATGCCGGTGGTGCTGGTCGTCAACCAGGTCGACCGCATGAAGGACAAGGCCGCCCTGTTGCCGTACCTGGCCAAGGTCACCGACGGGCGCGACTTCGCTGGCGTGCATCCCATCTCCGCGCTCAAGCGCAGCGGCCTGGAGGCACTGGTCAAGACCATCCTGGCGCAGTTGCCCGAACAGGCGGCGCTGTATGGCGAAGACGAGATCACTGACAAGAGCCAGCGCTTCCTCGCCGGTGAAATGGTGCGTGAGCAGCTGATGCGCCAGCTCGGCGAGGAACTGCCGTATGCCACCACGGTCGAGATCGAGAAGTTCGAGGTCGACGGCAACCTGCTGCGCATCAGCGCGGTCATCTGGGTCGAGCGCGACGGCCAGAAGGCAATCGTGATCGGCAAGGGCGGCGAGCGCCTGCGCGAGATCGGAGCGCGTGCGCGCCAGCAGATGGAGCGCCTGTTCGACAGCAAGGTATTCCTGGAAACCTGGGTGCGCGTGCGCGAGGGCTGGTCCGACGACGAAGCGGCGCTGCGGGCGTTTGGCTACCACGACTAGGCCGACGCGGGAATGAGCGACCGCACGTGCGCCTGAGCAACGAGCCAGCCTTCGTCCTGCACGCGCGGCCCTGGCGCGAGACCAGCCTGCTGGTCGAAGTGCTCAGCGCCAACCACGGCAGGCTGGGCCTGGTCGCGCGCGGCGTGCAGGGGCCGAAGCGGCAGGTGTTGCGCGCGGCGTTGCAGCCGCTGCAGTCGATCCGGTTCGATGCGGTGCAGGTCGGCGAACTGGCGCGGCTGAGCACCGCCGAGGCGATCGACGTGGCGCCACGGCTGGGCGGCGAGGCGATGCTGGCCGGCTTCTATCTCAACGAGCTGACGTTGCGCCTGGCGCCACGCCAGGACCCCGCGCCTGACCTGTATGACGCGTACGCCGTCGCACGCGCGCGCATCGGCGCCGGCGAGCCTTTGGGTTGGACCTTGCGCCGCTTCGAGCGCGACCTGCTCGAAGCGCTTGGCTTTGGCTTCGACTGGCACCACGACGGTGACGGCGCGCCGATCGACGCAGCCGCGCGATATCGGCTTGATCCGGAGTTCGGAGCGCGCCGATTGCTCAGCGATCGCGGCCACGGCGACCGCAGCAGCGCCGCCACCGGCCGCTCGTTGCTTTCACTGGCCGACGATCACCAGCCCGGACCGGACGACCTGCAAGGCCTGCGGCGCGCGATGCGCGGCGTGCTCGCCCATCACCTGGGACCACGCGGACTGAAGTCGTGGGAAATGTTGGCGGAGCTGGGGCGGGTCACCGCAAAGCGCGAACCGACCGACCCGGCAGGGTCCGCATAAGGTGCGAGCGTAGGAACCAGCGTGCTGGCGACCGCCCCGGCCATCGGCCGTTACAGTGACTCCAGCGTGTCCCTCGCGGCCTGCCCGAACGCGTCCTGCAGCGTCGTCGACGCCGGTTCGCGATGCAGTGCCTCCACCGCCGCGCCCAGGCGCAGCGCACCGACGAAACCGCAGCTGGCGCGCAGGCGATGCAGGTCGGCGCGCATCGCGTCGCCGTTGCCGCGCGCGCCGGCATCGGTGATCGCCTGCAATGACTTCGGCAGTTCGAGCGCGAACAGGCCGCGCAATGTGTCGACGTGGGTACGGTTGCCGTTGAGCGCGCGCGCTGCAGCCTCGTAATCCCACAGTGGCAGCAGGCCGCCGTCGGCAACACCTTGTGCGCGTTGCTCGCCGGACAGGCCCAGCAGGCGACGCACCGCCGACTGCACTGCCGTCGCCGGCATCGGCTTGACCAGCACTTCGTCGAAACCTGCCGCCAGCAGCGCATCGAGGATGGCCGCCTCGTGGGCAGCGGTGTGCGCCAGCGCAGGCGTGCGCGGATGCTTCCCGCGAAGTCGCGCCAGCAGCCCGCTGCCACTGCCGTCGGGCAGGCGCGCGTCGATCATCCACAGCGCGTAATCCTGCGAGGAGGCCAGGGCCACCGCAGCCGCGACGCTGTCGGCAGCATCGACCTCGGCCGGCACGCCGCCCAGGGCCGCGCCGAGGAAGCTCCGGCTGATCGGATCGTCCTCGACAAGCAGGATTCTTGGTGGCTCGGCAGGCGGTCGATCGTGCGGCGTCATCGCAGGTTGGCGTCCTGTGGGTATGCTGCGCGGATGTCGCGAGGGATTTTACGCCTGCTGCTGGGCTGCCTGCTGAGCGTGCCGTTGATGGCGGCGGGCGTGGCGCACGCGCGCACGGCGCAGGCGCGGATCGCCAAGGTGACCCTCGCCGTTGCAACCCTGAGCGACGTGCAGGTGCGCCTGGACTGGCCGGCGCAGGCGGCGCAGGGAATGCTGGAGCTGCGCGCGCGGCGGGTCGAAGCACCGGATCTGGGATATCGCTACCGTGATGTCACCTGGCGCTGCCCGTTGCGCCGCGACCGCGAGCGCTGGCTTTGCGAGGGCGATGTCCGCAGCGGGAACATACGGCCCTTGCGCCTGGCCGTGGACCTCGGCCCCATGCGCACTGACATCCGGCTTGCCCAGGCCGGAGGCATGCTCGCCATCGAGCGCTCCGCCGCGACGCCTGACCTGACCCGCGTCGACCTGACCCGCGTGCCGGTTGCCTGGGCCCAGGCCCTGCTTGCGCAGTCCTGGCCGGATGGCCGGCTCAAGGCCGGCACGGTCAGCAGTCGACTCGACGTCGTCGCCCCGGCGACAGGGCCATTGCGGATCAGCGGGCCGCTGCAACTGCAGGACGTCGCGTTCGATACGGCCGACGGCACCATCGCCGGCGAGCATATCGGCGCGCAACTCGACATCGAGAGCGAGATCGCGGCCACCACCCGGGTCGGCATCGTTGGACAGTTGCGAGGCGGCGAGATGCTGTTCGGCAATGCCTACGTGTCCCTGCAGAAGCGCAGCGTCGACCTGGACATCGAGGCGTTGCAGCACGAGGGCGACGGATGGCAATTTCCGAAGCTGGCCTGGAACGATCGAGGCATCCTGCGCGTCGATGCCAGCGCCGCGCTGGACACGCAACTGCAATTGCGCACGCTCGATATGCGTGCGCACAGCGGTAACCTGGCACCGCTGCGCGATGGTTACCTCACCGGCTTCCTTGGTCTGGCCGGGATGGGCGAGATGCAGCTCGGCGGTGCCGCCGACGCACGCTTGCGGATCGAACGCGGCGACCTGCGCGAAGCCGATTTCAAGCTGGATTCGGTCACCCTCGACAATCCGCGCGGCGGCTTCCGCTTTGACGGGCTGGAAGGCGACGTGCGATTTTCCGCGACCGCGACCGAGGAAAGCGAGCTGCGCTGGCGAGGTGGCGCGCTGCACGGCATTGCCTTCGGCGCGGTACGCCTGCCATTGCGCAGCGAGGACGGCTTGCTGTACCTGCGCCAGGCGGTATCGATGTCGCTGCTGGGCGGACGCGCCGGTATCGACCATCTCCAGATCAGGCCGCCGGCGGCAGGCAAGGGCCTGGAAGTGCGCTTCGGCCTGGAGCTGGAACAGCTCGACGTTGCCCAGCTCTCGACCGCACTGGGCTGGCCGCCGTTCACCGGCGAGCTGACCGGCAGCATTCCGGAGGCGCGCTACGCCGACGACCGCCTCGATTTCGAAGGCGGCCTGGCGATGTCATTGTTCGGTGGCACCGTGCAGGTGTCGTCGCTGGCGATGGAGCGTCCGTTCGGCGTCGCGCCGACGCTGTCGTCCGACATCGCATTCGACAACATCGACCTGGAATCGCTGACCGGCGTGCTCGGCTTCGGCGCGATCACCGGCAAGCTCGACGGCCGCGTCGCCGACCTGCGACTGGTCGACTGGCAGCCGGTGGCATTCACCTCCTACCTGCAGACCGACGCCGATGCCGCCAGGGCCGGTGGCGTGCGCCAGCGCATCAGCCAGCGCGCCGTGCAGGACCTGTCGAGCGTCAGCGATGCGTCGTTCGTCAGTGGACTGCAATCGCAGCTGATCGGATTCTTCGACGACTTCGGCTATCGCCAGATCGGCATCGCCTGTCGGCTGGTCGACGAGGTCTGCGAAATGGAAGGGCTGGGTTCAGCCGGACCGGGATTTATTATCGTCGAAGGGTCGAGCCTGCCGCGGCTGAGCGTGGTCGGTTTCAACCGCCGGGTCGACTGGCCGACGCTGCTCGAGCGCCTGGTCGCGGCCAGCAGCGGCGACGTCAAACCGGTCTTCGAGTAAGGTAAGCCACGCTTCAATCCGGGCAGTGCGACTGCCGCGGACAACGATCAAAGGAGAACACACATGCGCCGTTGGATGGGGATACCGGTCGCCGCCGTGATGCTGACCGCCTGCGTCACGATCAACGTCTACTTCCCTGCGGCGGAAGCCAAGGAAGCGGCCAAGGAGTTCGTCGAGAAGGTCATCGGCGACGAGGCGCAGGCGCAGCCCGCGCCGCAGGACAAGCCCGGCGGGCAGAGCGCGTCGCTGGCTCCGCGTGCTGCCGAGACGCTTGCCTCGCGCATCGACTGGCTGTCGCTGGTCGGCATCGGTACGGCGCACGCGCAGGACCAGCCCGACATCAACATCAAGACCCCTGCGATCCAGGCGATCCAGTCGCGGATGGCGTCGCGCTTCGACAGCCAGCTGCGCGCGCATTTCGACTCCGGTGCGCTCGGCTTCGCCAATGACGGCACCATCAGCGTCCGCGATGCCTCGAAGATTCCGCTGCCGGAACGGGTCGCCGTGAACCAGGCCGTGGCCGAGCAGGGCCGTGACGCCAAGGCCGTCTATCGCGAGATCGCGGTGGCCAACAGCCATGCCGAATGGGAGCAGCAGATCCGCGCCGTGTTCGCACGCCAGTGGATGGACAGCGCCCGCGCGGGCTGGTGGGTACAGGACGCCGGCGGCAACTGGAAGCAGAAGTAAGGTAGAGCCCCTCTCCCGCCTGCGGGAGAGGGGATGGGGTGAGGGGCGAGCCGCCAGTATCTGCGACAATAGCCGGCCCCCAGATTCGCGTACACGCCAGCCGCTGTGGCCCGCATAGATCAAACCCCCTTCGCAGTAGAAATCACCGGCCTGACCCATGATGGCCGCGGCGTCGCCCGCCGCACCGACGGCAAGGCCGTGTTCGTTGCCGGCGCCCTGCCGGGCGAGCGCGTCATGGCCTCGCAGACCGGTCGCCATCGCAGTTTCGATGAGGCGCGCACCGTCGAGGTGCTGACCGCCGCGCCCGAGCGTGTCGAACCGCGCTGCCCGCACTTCGGTACCTGCAGTGGCTGCGCCCTGCAGCACTACGCCGAGGACAAGCAGATCCTCGCCAAGCAGAACGTGCTGATGGAGACCTTCGAGCGCATCGGCCACGTCACGCCCGAGCGCATCCTCGCGCCGCTGACCGATGCCGCCTGGGGCTATCGCCGCAAGGGCCGCTTTTCGGTGCGTCGTGTCGAGAAGAAGGACAAGACCCTGGTCGGCTTCCGCGAAACCGATCCGCGTTTCGTCGCCGACCTGCGCGAATGCCACACCGTGATCCCGCAGATTGGCCAGAGCATCCCCGCGCTCGCCGCGCTGGTCGACGGCCTGCAGGCGCGTCGCGAGATCCCGCAGATCGAGTTCATTTCCGGCGATCCGACGCCCGACTTCAGCGGCATCGCGCTGACCATCCGCCACCTGGAGCCGCTCACCGACGCCGACAGGGACGCCATCGTCGCGTTCGGGCAGGCGCACGGCTTCGCGATCTTCCTGCAGCCGGCCGGCGTCGACAGCGTGCACGCGCTGTGGCCGGCGGAACCGAAGCTCGCCTTCAGCCTGCCGCAATGGAACCTGGAATTCCTGTTCCGTCCGCTCGATTTCATCCAGGTCAACGCCGGCCTCAACGGCAAGATGATCCAGCACGCGCTCGACCTGTTGCAGCCGCAGCCGGACGATCGCGTGCTCGACCTGTTCGCCGGCCTCGGCAACTTCACGTTGCCGCTGGCGCGGCAGGTGCGCGAGGTGGTCGGCGTGGAGGGCGAGGCCGGTCTGGTCCGGCGCGCGCGTGAGAACGCCGCGCACAACGGCATCGCCAACGCCGATTTCCACGCCGCCGACCTGGCCAAGGACCTGAGCGGCGAGTACTGGATGAAGCAGGGCTTCGACAAGCTGCTGCTCGACCCGCCGCGTTCCGGTGCCGACGTCGTCCTCGCGCAGCTGCCACTGAAACAGTTCAAGCGGATCGTCTATGTCAGCTGCCACCCGGCATCACTGGCGCGAGACGCCGGGTTCCTCGTCAATGAGCGCGGCTGGAAGCTGCGTGCGGCGGGCGTGATGGACATGTTCCCGCACACGGCGCACGTGGAGTCGATCGCGCTGTTCGAACCGGGTTGAGTGCAATAGGCGGAGGACCACATGGGCATCGAAATCGAACGCAAGTTCCTGGTCACCGGTGATGGCTGGCGCGCGGCCGCGCGCGAGGTCGTGCCGATGGCGCAGGGTTACATCAATGACCAGGCAGCGATGGACACCGGCGCGATGAAGGCGTCGGTGCGCGTGCGCATCGCCGGCGACGAGGCCTTCCTCAACCTCAAGTCGCGCGAGCTCGGCCACACCCGCCAGGAGTTCGACTACCCGATTCCGGTCGACGATGCCCGCGGCCTGCTGGCGCTGTGCGTCGGCGGCCTGGTCGACAAGCGCCGCCACTATGTCGAGCACGAAGGGCACCTGTGGGAAGTCGATGAATTCCTCGGTGACAACGCCGGGCTGATCGTTGCCGAGATCGAGTTGTCGTCCGCCGACGAGGTGTTTGCGCGGCCCGACTGGATCGGCGCGGAAGTTACCGAGGCGATGCGTTACTACAACCTCGCCCTGGCCACGCGCCCGTACGCGCAATGGAGCGAAAGCGAGCGCGCCGGCGCGGTTGCATCGACCCACTGAGCCCCCATCTGAAGACGATGGACAACAAACCCCTGCGAATCGACATCTGGTCCGACGTGGTCTGCCCCTGGTGCTGGATCGGCAAGCACCGCCTGCGTGCTGCGCTGGCGCAGCTCGGCGAGGTCGGCGAGAACGCCGAAATCCACTGGCACGCCTACCAGCTCGATCCGGAGTCCGACGAGACTCCCGTTCCGCTCCGCCAGGCCTACGAACGCAAGTTCGGCGGGCGCGAACGCACCGAACAGATCCTGGCGCAGACCCAGGCCGCCGGCCGTGCCGAGGGCCTGCCGTTCGACTTCGACCGCGGCCAGGTGCGCGTCAGCACCCTCAAGGCGCACCGGCTGGTCTGGCTGGCGGGACGTGAAGGCGACGCCGACCGGGTTGGCGAGGCATTGTTTCGCGCCCATTTCTCCGAAGGACGCAACCTGGCCGACACGCAGACGCTGATCGACGCCGGTGCCGCCGGCGGGCTGTCGGAGCAGCGCGTACGCGCCATGCTCGATTCCGACGAGGGCATCGCCGAGGTGCGCGCGCAGCTGGGCCAGGCCCGGGCGCTGGGCATCCAGGCGGTGCCGACGTTTGTCCTCGACGGACGCCTGGCGGTGCAGGGCGCGCAGACGCCGGACGTGTTCCGCGATGCATTCGCCCGGATCGGTATCGCGCCCGCGCCGGCGGCTGCCGCGCAAGCCGATGCCGTGCAAGCCAATGCCGCCTGCGGTCCGGACGGCCCGGACGGCTGCGCGGTCTGATCGCGCGCGGCCTTCCTCGTCGCGCCTTCCCACTCGGTCTTCCTCGATATTGATCGCTGAACCGCCACCGTCGCGGGGCTGCCGCGGCCGCCCATCTGCGCGACAATGCGGGGCCGCGCCCTTGACGCGCCCCCATCGCCTGGAGTTTTCCGCATGCTCGTGATCGGCGTCGCCGGCACCGAACTTACCGCGCAGGAGCGCGACTGGCTGCAGCACGACGCGTGCGCCGGCGTGATCCTGTTCACCCGCAACTTCGCCTCGCGCGACCAGGTCGCCGAGCTGTCGGCCGCGATCCGCGCCGCGGCCACGCGCCCGCAGCTGATTTGTGTCGACCAGGAAGGCGGTCGCGTGCAGCGGTTTCGCGAGGGCTACAGCGCACTTCCGCCGCTTGAAGGCTTCGGCAAGTTGTACGCAAACGACCGTGAAGCCGCACTCAAGCTGGCCGAAGAACACGCCTGGCTGATGGCGACCGAGGTGCAGGCCAGCGGTGTCGACCTCAGTTTCGCGCCGGTGGTGGATCTGGGCCGCGGCAACCTTGCGATCGGCAATCGTGCGTTCTCCGAGGATCCGGCTGTCGTCGCCGAATTCACCCGCGCCTATGTGCGCGGCATGCACGCGGCCGGCATGGCCGCGACGCTCAAGCATTTTCCGGGGCATGGCTCGGTCCAGGCCGATACGCATTTCGACGATGCGGTCGATCCGCGCCCGCTCGACGAATTGCGCGCGACCGACCTGATTCCCTTCGTCGCCGGCATCGAAGCCAAAGCCGACGCGGTGATGATGGCGCACGTGAAGTACCCGGCCGTTGCGCCGGAGCCGGCGGGCTATTCGAAGTTCTGGATCGACGAGATGCTGCGCAAGGAGATGGGCTTCCGTGGCGTCGTCTTCAGCGACGACATCGGCATGAAAGCCGCGTTCTCCGTCGGCGGCATCAAGGCCCGCATCGACGCGCATTACGACGCCGGCTGCGACGTGGTGCTGGTCTGCCATCCGCAGCTGGTCGAGGAATCGCTGGCGGCGGTGCAGGGCCGCACGCTCAACACGATGGCGCTGACCGGCCTGATCGGTCGCGGCGCTATGGGCTGGGACGGCCTGCTGGCCGACAGCCGCTACGGCTCCGCGCGCAGCCACCTGGAGGGCCTTGCCTGATGAGCACCACCGCCGAGAAGACCCACGACCTGGCCGCCGCGCTGGCCAACTCCGACCTGCTGATCGACCGGAACACGCTGGAGGAGGCGATCAGGCGCATGGCCGCGCCGATCCGCGCCGATTACGACGTAGTGCCGGTCTATCTGACGATCATGCACGGCGGGCTGCCGTTTGCCGCGCAGCTGGCGATGGAAGTCGGTGCGCTCGGGCTCGACCTCGAGTTCGACTACCTGCACGCCACCCGCTATCGCGGCGCGACGTCAGGCGGCGAGCTGACCTGGAAGCATCGCCCGGCGACGCCGCTCAAGGGCCGTCGCGTGCTGCTGGCCGACGACATCCTCGATGAAGGCCACACGCTTGCGGCGATCCGCGCGTGGTGCCTGGAGCAGGGCGCGCGCGACGTGCGCATCGCCGCGCTGGCGGTGAAGGTGCACGATCGCTGCGTGCCGGGCCTGCACGCGGACTACGTCGGCGTCGAAGTGCCGGACCGCTACGTGTTCGGCTACGGCATGGACTACCACGAGCAGGGCCGCAACCTGCCGGCGATCTACGCGTTGAAGGACTGAGCGGATGAGTGGGATCGATTTGGCCGTCATCGGCGGCACTGGCCTGTACAAGCTTGCGGCGCTGCGGGATGTCGAGACGCTGCAGCCGTCGACGCGCTTCGGCGAGCCCTCCGGGCCGATCCGGCTGGGCACGCTCGAGGGCCATCGCGTCGCCTTCCTCGCCCGTCACGGCGAAGGCCATTCGCTGCCGCCGCACAAGATCAACTACCGCGCCAATCTGGCCGCGCTGCAGTCGCTCGGGGCGCAACGCGTGCTCGCGCTGAACACGGTCGGCGGCATCGGCGAGCGCTTCGGGCCGCGGGTGCTGGCCTGTCCGGACCAGCTGATCGATTACACCTGGGGACGGGTGTCAACGATTTGTGAAGACGAAGGCACCGAGGTGCTGCACGTCGACTTTGGCGAGCCGTACACGCGCAGTCTGCGTCAGGCGGTGATCGCTGCGGCGGGCAAGGCGGGCGTGGCCATGGTCGCCAGCGGTTGCTACGGGGCGACCCAGGGGCCGCGCCTGGAGACCCGTGCCGAGATCGTGCGGATGCGCCGCGATGGCTGCGATCTGGTCGGCATGACGGGCATGCCCGAGGCCGGCCTGGCGCGCGAAATGGGCCTGGATTACGCCTGTCTGGCCATTGTCGCCAACTGGGCGGCGGGCGCCGGTCCGGACCCGGATGAGGTCATCACTCTCCAGGACGTGCTCGACAATGTGGCCGTTGCCTCGGCCGGGCTGCCGGCGTTGCTGGCGGCCCTGGTCGACCGTTCGGCGCAGGGGTGATTGTCAAGCCGGCGTTCAGTTTGCATACTCGACCAGCGCTGGGGGTCGGGTCCCGGTCCCTGCGCGACAACGCATCCAGCATGAGGTTGATAAGGACATGCAGTACGGCACCGTGAAATGGTTCAACGACGCCA
>DATDBK010000163.1:0-14793 GCA_036524935.1 Lysobacter sp.
TTCATCAAGAAGAACAAGTTCTTCGGCATGATCGTGCCGAAGGAATACGGCGGCCTGGGCTTCTCCGCGCTGGGCAACCACAAGGTCATCCAGAAGCTGGCGTCGGTTTCCTCGGTGGTCAGTTCCACCGTTGGCGTGCCCAACTCGCTCGGCCCGGCCGAACTGCTGCTGCACTACGGCACGCAGGAACAGAAGGACTATTACCTGCCGCGCCTGGCCGATGGCCGTGAAGTGCCGTGCTTCGGCCTCACCGGCCCGTGGGCCGGTTCCGATGCGACCTCGATCCCCGACTACGGCATCGTCACCACTGGTGACTGGAACGGCGCGCGCGTGGTCGGCGTCAAGCTGACCTTCGACAAGCGCTACATCACGCTGGCCCCCGTTGCCTCGCTGATTGGCCTGGCCTTCCGCATGTACGACCCGGATGGCCTGATCGGCGACCAGAAGGACATCGGCATCACCCTGGCCCTGCTGCCGCGCGACACCGCCGGTGTCGAGATCGGCCGTCGCCACTTCCCGCTGAATTCGCCGTTCCAGAACGGGCCGATCCATGGCCGCGAAGTGTTCATCCCGCTGAGCCAGCTGATTGGTGGCGAAAGCTACGCCGGCAAGGGCTGGCAGATGCTGGTGGAGTGCCTGTCGATCGGTCGCTCGATCACCCTGCCTTCGACCGCCAGCGGCGGCGCCAAGATGGCCGCGATCGTGACCGGTGCCTACGCGCGCATCCGCAAGCAGTTCGGCCTGTCGGTCGGCCGCTTCGAGGGCGTCGAGGAAGCGCTGGCGCGCCTGGCCGGCAACGCCTATGCCGCAAGCGCGCTGGCCGAAGCTTCAGCCGCTGCCGTTGCCCGCGGTGAATTGCCGGCCGTGCCGTCGACCATCTCCAAGTACCACTGCACCGAGATGGGCCGCGAAGCGGCGAAGGACGCCATGGACATCCACGGCGGCAAGGGCATCATCCTCGGCCCCAAGAACTACCTCGGCCGCGGCTGGCAGGCATCGCCGATCGCGATCACCGTCGAGGGCGCGAACATCATGACGCGCTCGCTGATGATCTTCGGCCAGGGCGCGATCCTGTGCCATCCGTGGGTGCTCAAGGAAATGAAGGCGACGACGCTGCCCGATCCGGACGAGCGCCTGCGCGAGTTCGACAAGAACCTGTTCGGCCACATCGGCTTCGCCATCTCCAACGCCGTGCGCAGCTGGTGGTTCGGCCTGACCAACGCCAGGGTCGGCGCGGCCCCGGGCGACACCTACACCCGCCGCTACTACCGCAAGCTCAACCGCTATTCGGCGGCGCTGGCGCTGATGGCCGACACCTCGATGCTGTTGCTGGGCGGCAAGCTCAAGTTCAAGGAGTCGCTGTCGGGACGCCTGGGCGACGTGCTCAGCCACCTCTACATCGTCAGCTCGATGCTGAAGCGCTACGAGGACCAGGGCCGCCCGGTGTCCGACCAGCCGCTGCTGGCGTGGTCGGTGCACAACAGCGTGCACAAGATCGAGATCGCCTTCTCGGCGGCGCTGCGCAACTTCCCGATCCGTCCGGTCGGCTGGCTGCTGTGGATGCTGGTGTTCCCGTGGGGCCGCCGCGCACAGGCGCCGAGCGACCGCCTCGGCCACAAGACGGCGTCGTTGCTGATGTCGCCGAACGAAGCGCGCGACCGCCTCGCCGAGGGCATCTTCATCACCCCGTGCGAGAACAACCCGGCCGGCCGCATCAACAGCTACCTGCAGAAGGCGATCCTTGCCGAGCCGGTGGAACGCAAGTTCCTCAAGGCGCTCAAGAACAGCGACATCGAGGCGCACGATTTCGCCTCGCAGCTGGACGAAGGCGTGCGCGAGGGCTGGATCACCGCCGACGAGCGTCGCCAGCTGGAAGAGCTGCGCGAGATGACCATCGACACCATCAGCGTCGATGACTTCGACAGCGAAGAGCTGCGCTCGGCCGGCTATCGCGACCTGCAGCACGACAGTCGCGCCGCCGCCTGAGGCGATCGCAAGTGAAGACGACGGCGGGCATGTCCCGCCGTTGTCTTTTCCGGCACAAGCACTCCACCGCCATGCCCGCACCGATCCTCTCGATGTACCGCCGCATCACCCGCTGGCCCGCCGGCCACTGGCTGTTCTCGCGCGCGATCTGCTTCAAGGCACCCTACTTCGGCACGATCGCGCCGCGCTTCGTCATGCTGGAACCGGGCCGCTGCGAGGTCCGCATCCGCGACCGCCGCCGTGTCCACAACCACATCGGCACCGTGCACGCGATTGCCCTGTGCAACCTGGCCGAGCTGAGTGCAGGCGTGATGACGGACGCGACGATCCCCGCGGGCATGCGCTGGATTCCCAAGGGGATGACGGTGGAGTACCTGAAGAAGGCAACCGGCACCCTGCACGGCGTGGCGACCCCGGATATCCCGGTGGTCGCTTCCGGCAGTGGCTACGAGTTGCCAGTCAGCGTCGCCGTCAGCGACGACGCCGGTGACACCGTGTTCCGCGCGCGCATCACGATGTGGGTGTCGCCGCGCCGGGACGATCGCGCGTCCCGGCCGACCGGCAGCGCCAACGAAAACGAGCTGCACTAGCGTGCCCACCGCGTGGAATGACGGCCAGCCTCACGCGCTCATGGCCGTCCCCACGGCTTCCGCGGCGTACGCCCGAGGCGCGCCCGCGGTGAAGGCCGGGGCGCCGTCGCTGACGGCTGCGCCACGCCGCAGGCCGTGGCCGACGCCGATTCAGGCACGACCACGGTCGCCAGTCCGGCACAGGCACCCGCACCCGCAGGCGCAAAAGCAGCTGCCTGCAGCCCGAAGCGCACCGTGCGCGAGGCCAGAACCGCGGGATTGGACGGCAGGCCACCCCACGCGCGCGGTGTGTCGAGCAGTTCGATCTTCTGCAAGCCACGTTCGCCGGGAACGTTGACGACCCATACGCGGAAACTGTCCGGGCTCTCCGCATTCGCAGTGCTTGGCGACGGCGTTCCGAACGGCTCTTGCAACGGCCGGAAGCCTCGCTGCAGCAGCGTATGGCGGACACTTCCGTTGTCATAGGTGACACGCACCGTGAAGTCGCAACCGCCGCTGTGGCAGTAGCGCGGGACCGGCCCGGTACCGGGGACGATCATTGAACGCTGGGCCGGTTGCGTGGGATCGATGTCACTGACCAGGTTGCCGCTGTAGCTCAGCGGCGGATAGATCTGTGTGGCACCGGCGGTGCCGGCGCGGCTGTAGGTGATCACGATCGAATGGACCGGAACGCCGATGCGGTGAGGCAGACCAGAGTCCAGGCCATGCAGCCCGCCGTCGGCGGTGTACGGCGTGAACGGCACCCACCGGCGCATCCTGCCGTCCCAGCGCCTGAAGCCTCCCGCGAAGGAGGCATCGGTAACGATGCTGCCGCCTTCCAACGCCGGTTTGCCATTGGCGTCGGTAATCGGCATGCCCTCGAGATGGCGCTGGATCATCGCCGCGCTGTAGTCGGAGAACATCGCGAAGCGGGTCCCACGTGCCTCATCGCCTGCCCCGCCCTCCATCGGATCCTGCTTGATGCAGCGTCCGGCATCGTCGATCTGTCGCCGCGTCCCGGCGAAGGTATCGCGATTGCAGCGCGCGTATCGCGATGCCGTGGCAGGTACGAACGGAGCGAGGAATTCGCGGCGGATCGAGTCGTATCCCCATGCAGAGCCCGAGACACTGCCGCCAGGATACGGATAGCGTCCCTGGCCATGTGCCTCGCCCTGGTGCGGCAGGCCGAACGCGTGGCCCTCTACGTGGAAGAAGGTGCCGGTGTAGTCGTAGTCGCCAACGCCAATGCTGGCGCCGATCGAGCCCGCGCCCCTGTCGGGCATTTCCTTTGCGTCACTGGCCGGCACGGCCACGGCGCCGCGCGAATTGAACATGACCAGCGGCGAGTAGTACAGGTACGGGCCTGGCGCCTCTCCGTTCGCGCGCAACAGTCCATCGAGCACGTCGAGGACAGCGGCCTTGACCTCGTACGACTCGCGTTGCTGGTCGCTGTTGCGCAGCACCGCGGCCGGCTTGCCCGGGCCACGGGGGCGCACCACGAGGTTCGGCCAGATGGCCTGGCGGGCGGGATGGTTCTGCGCCACCAGCGTGGCCACTGGCCATTTTGCAAACAGTTCCTGCGCCGTGCCCTTGTCGACGGTGGCGATCTCCGCCGGTGGTACCGAATTGGTTTCGGTCGCGCCGAACAGATAAAACGGCAGCACCCGCAACGTCAGCGGACTGTCGGCACCCATCACCGGATCGCGCTGGCGGCCGAGACTGTAGTTTTCGGCACGCGCGCGGAGGTGCATGCCGGGCACCATCCACTGCCGGGGCACGGTGGCGCTGTAGCGACCCGTGGCATACGCGGGACCACCGGCCTCGGTGCCGGGCAGGCCGGCGCCCGCCGCGACCGATCCGAGCAGGACCCCGTTGGCCCAGCCTTCGAGCTGTACGTTGCGGGCGTCGTCCGCGGACAACGTCATGATCGCCAGCGCCTCGCGGCCACCGATCGCATACAACGACCCGGTGGCGTTGGGCAGCGCCCATTGCAGGCCCGAGTCGGGTATGACGTGGGTCTGCGCAAGCTCGAGCCGGGTGATCTCCAGCGGCGGCAGATGGGTCGTCGGTGGTGGAGCTGGCGTGGTCGGCGGAACCGGCCTGGGTGGCTCCTTGGCCGCCTTGTCACCACGGCCGCCGGGGCATGCGGTCACGCACAGGGCGATCGCCAGTGCAGTGGCGTGCGAACGAATACGCATCGTCGAAGTCCTTTTCGTGGAGGG
Source organism: Lysobacter sp. (assembly GCA_036524935.1). GTDB lineage: Bacteria > Pseudomonadota > Gammaproteobacteria > Xanthomonadales > Xanthomonadaceae > Lysobacter_J. The sequence continues at coordinate 4,778 of DATDBK010000163.1, forward strand.
CGTTCCTTACGCCGGTCGGCGCGATCATACGGATGGTGGACAACGCGTTTGAGAGCGCCGCGATCCGCATCAGGCGAATCCACAGGAGGTACACGCTTGATCCGGCCGCGCGCGGAGTGCGTGTACTTCACGGATTGCTGCCAGCCAGTGGTTCCCTCACCCGGAAGTTCGACCGAGGCTGAGTTCACTTGGCCGCAAGTTCCTACAAGTCAGGACGTCGCATTCCCAGAACCAGCGCGGAGGACGATGGCAACCGGAGGCACCAACTCCACCACGACCACGACCACGATATTTTTACGCGCCGCTTACGCCTTCGGGACGGAATGCAACTGGCAGCTTTACGCGCATCCATCCGAGACTGCCTGCCAGTCAACAGCGGAGCAGACAATGTCCATCGCAATCATCGCCGCACCCATCATCGCGGCCCCCGATGGTGAACGATCCGGCGCGCGCGGCCTGCCCAGGGAAGTCGTATCGCAGCTGGTCGAACGAGCTTCCCAGGCCGGCAAGACCTTGTCGGTGTGCAGTTGCCGCAATGCCTCGGATGTCATCAGGCGTCTACGCCTCATCGATGGCAACAGCACGGAGTTCCTGCTACTCGACCCTGGAGCGCGCGCGGCCGTCAATGGCGATGACCTTGGCGCGGCCCTGCTTCGCATCCGTGTTCCCTATATCGAGGTCCACGCCGACGCAAGTGGCGCAACCGACATCGCCATTGGCAACCCCGTCAGTGTGATCGATGGATACGGCGCGCAGGGATACGTGCTCGCCCTTTCGATCGCACTGGAGCGGTTGGGCTGCGCCGAGTGCGAGAACGACATCCACGTAGGTACGTGATCGCCATGCGTTACTGCTACTTCGCCGACTACGAGATCCAGCTGAGCGATCATCTGCGCGTCTGGGGCCACACCACGCTGGTGCACTGTGTACCGGCGGGTGAAGAACTGGATCCTGCCGACGTGCTGGTTCGAGTACGCAAGGATGCTGCCGTGGCCCACGGCGTGAAGCCGGCACAGGTGCGCGTTCGCGTGCTGAACCGGATGGATTGACCGGCACCCAGGGCCTCGAAGCGCTACTGGCCTACGGCGAGCACGACGTTGCCGATGACCCGTCCGGATTCGACCGCTTCATGCGCTTGCGCGATCTCCTCCAGCGGCAGCCGCAATGCAATGGCGTGTTGCAGTGCGCCGGCGGCGGACCACTCGTGCAGGCGCTCGATGGCCGCGGCGCGATCGGCGCCGGACAGGTTGTAGACGATGAAGAACGACAACCGCGCGTTCTTCAGGATGGCCGGCACGAACGGTACCCGGATCTCGCCCGCGCCGCTGCCGTAGACGACGATTCGACCCTCCGGTGCCAGCATCGCGAAGTCATGCTCGACGTTGACGGCGAAGTCGACTTCGATGATGCAGTCGACGCCATGCCCCCTGGTTTCTTCGGCGACGCGCGCCACCAGGTCCTCGCTGCGGTAGTCGATCACGACGTCCGCGCCTGCTGCACGCACACGCTCGGCCTTCTCGGCGGAGCTGACCGTCGCGATCACCTGGCTGGCGCCCGCCAGTCGCGCCATCTGCACGGCGTAGTGCCCGACTGCGCCGGCGCCGCCGGCCACCAGGACGCGCTTCCCGGCGATGCCGCCATCGACACTGACCGCATGGCAGGCGGTCAGCGCGGGAATCCCGAAGCAGGCACCGACCTCCAGCTCCACCGCATCAGGCAAGGTCACTGCCTGCGCGGAAGGCAGCACGATCCATTCGGCGGCGGTGCCGTCGGCACGGCCCCATGCCCCGTTCCAGATCCATACCCGTTCGCCCATGCGATGCGCGGGCACGCCTTCGCCCAATGCATCGACGACGCCGGCGCCATCGCTATGCGGGACGACCTGCGGGTACGGCAGGGTCGCCGAACGGGTGCCCGCACGTGACTTCACATCCGAGGGGTTGACCCCGGACCAGACGATGCGGACACGCACTTCGCCGGGGCCTGGTTCGGGCCGGTCCTTGTCGATGATGGCAAGCACGTCCCTCGCGGGCCCGGTGCGGGAGTAGGCGGCAGCGCGCATGTCAGGTTCCGGTGGCCGTGGGGGATCGGCCGCAGGCGAAGGGTACGACCGGGTCAGTGCTGGCGACCAGTCCCGCTACCGGAACGCTGCGACTGCACCGGTGCAGGCACACCGCCCGCGCGGTACCGCAGTTCAGTAGTGCTCGATGTCGTCCGGAACGCGCACCCAGTGATGCCGTCGCCCCTCATAAACCGACACGCGCGGCTGCGGGAAATTCGGGTCGGCGAAGGCGCCGACAGGAATGGCGACCATGTCGGGAATGGCGTCCATCAGGTAATAGACCGTGCAGGCGCACACCGGGCAGAAGTGAAACCGGGCTGTCGTGCCCTCATCGCCGGTGCGCGAGTACTCCGTGCTGGCGCCATCGATGGTCACCGCGTCAGCCGGGAACCTGGCCTGGGCAGCGAACACGCTGCCGGTACGCTTCTGGCATTCCAGGCAATGGCAGATCGAGACGCGAACCGGCTCACCCTGTGTCTTCACGGTGAGTCGTCCGCAACTGCATGAAGCAAGACGGTCGGTCATGACGCCTGACGCCCAGGTCAACGGGCTGCACGGAGGGTTCAGGGATTAGACAACTCGCGCAGCCTGCCTTCAAGAAAGCGTCGCTGTGGTGCCTGCTGAGTCAGTTCGAGCGCGCGCAAATAGGAGGTGCGGGCCTGTTCATTCCGGCCCAGTCGCCGGCACAGGTCGGCACGGGCTGAATGCGCCAGCGGGTACTGCTGCAGCTCTCCGCGCGCGAGCAGTTCCTCGATCAGCACCAGGCCGGCAGCGGGCCCGTCGCGCATCGCGACCGCCGCAGCCCGGTTGAGTTCGACCACGGGCGACGTGTCGGCACGCAGCAGCACGTCGTACAGCGCGACAATCTGCGCCCAGTCGGTCGTGCCGGCGCTGCCCGCACTGGCGTGGACTGCCGCAATCGACGCCTGCAGGCTGTACGGCCCATACCGGCGCGATGCACGGATCCGCTGCACCAGCGCGAGCCCTTCGACAATCAGCGCGCGGTCCCAGCGGCCGCGGTCCTGCTCGGCGAGCAGCACCAGGTCCCCGGTTTCGGTCGCGCGCGCCGGACGCCGCGATTCATGCAGCAGCATCAACGCCAGCAGCCCGAACGTCTCCGGATCCGGCAACAGCGCCACCAGCAGGCGGCCGAGGCGGATCGCCTCGCTGCACAGCTCGTGGCGCGTCAGCGACTCGCCTGACGTCGCCGCATACCCCTCGTTGAAGACGAGGTAGATCACCTGCAGCACGATGTCCAGGCGCTGCGGCAATTCGTCGCGTGCCGGCACCTGGTACGGGATCCGTGCCTCGCGGATCTTGGCCTTGGCGCGGACGATGCGCTGGGCGACGGTCGGTGCGGTGATCAGGAAGGCGCGCGCTATCTCCTCGGTGGTCAGGTCGCAGACTTCGCGCAGGGTCAGGGCCACCTGCGCATCGGCGGGCAATGCCGGGTGGCAGCAGGTGAAGATCAGCCGAAGGCGGTCATCCTCGACATCCTCGTCGCCGGATGCGCCTTCGCCGATGTCGCTGTAGAGCCGGTCGGCGATCGTCGCCAGCGAGGCATCGAAACGCGCCCGCTTTCGCAGGCGGTCGATCGCCTTGTAACGCCCGGCCGAGACCAGCCAGGCGCGCGGCTGCCCGGGCACGCCCTCCTGCGGCCATTGCTCGATCGCGGCCCGGAATGCGTCATGCAGCGCCTCCTCGGCAAGGTCGAAGTCGCCGAGGAGGCGGATCAGTGTGGCCAGCACGCGCCGCGATTCGCTGCGGTAGATGGCGTCGAGCCGCTCGCGCATCGAATCGCCCATGGCGTGCTGCGCTACCGCTCGAACTCCATCACCGGCCGCACCTCGATGCTGCCCAGGCGCGCGGACGGGATGCGGGCGGCGATGCGGATGGCCTCGTCGAGGTCACGCGCTTCGATCAGGAAGAAGCCTCCCAGCTGTTCCTTGGTTTCCGCATACGGCCCGTCGGTGGTGGAGACGCGGCCGTTGCGCACCCGCACGACGGTGGCACTGCTGACCGGCAACAGGGCTTCGCCGCCGAGCAGGTGGCCGCTTTGCCCCAGTTCGTCCGAGAGCGCGAAGTATTCGCCGAGGATGGCATCGACCTCGGGCTTGGGCATGGCGTCGAAGAGCTTCTCGTCGTCGTAGATCAGGCATGCGTATTTCATTGCTGGCTCCTGGTTGGGGACGCGCGCGCGGCGCGGGAGGGCGGCGGATTCGCAGCGCCTTCACCGGGTAGTCGTCTGCAGGCCGGCCATTTCGACATCGCCTGGGCAACCGTTCCGCTTCACAGCCTCAGGCCCAGCACACCGCCGCCATCGCTGCCAGCGCCGGCAGCGCCTGCACGTAGAAGATGCGGCGATTGACCGTGACCGCCCCGAACACGCCGGCAACGACCACGCAGCCGAGGAAGAACAGCGCCACGTCGCTTCGCTGGCCTGCGATTGCCCAGACCAGGCCCGCGGCAAGGAAGCCGTTGTAGAGGCCCTGGTTGGCGGCGAGCACCTTCGACTGCTCGGCCTTCTCGCGCGACTGGCGGAATACCTTCAGGCCGTAAGGTTTCGTCCAGAGGAACATCTCCAGCACCAGGAAGCCCAGGTGGAGCAACGCGACCAGCGCGATCAGTACCACTGAGAGCAACGACATGCCGCTTCCTCCATGACGGTAGCCGGCAGCTTACGACGGCGCGACGCCCATCACGAAGTGGTCAGTGACCAGCGCCTGCCGGCGGGTCGTCAGGCAGCGTGCGCTGCGCGCGTATCACCTTCCACGCACCGAAGGTCAGTCCCAGCGCAACGGCCATGCCGGCGACGAACACCAGCCGCGAGCCGAACGCCGACAGCGCCTTGTGCAGCCACACGAATGTCAGGTCTCCGCCGCGATAGACCACGGTGTCGATGACCGCCTTGGCCTTGTAGCGCGATTCCCGGTCGACGCGGGTATAGATCGTCTCGCGGCCGGGCTTGGCCAGCGAGAACTCGCCGGCGCGCGTGGCCACCTGCACCATCGCCACCAGCAGCGGCACCGGCGACAGCGCCAGCAACGCGTAGCCGCCGAGGATGGCGAAGGCCGGGATCAGCAGCGTCGGCGCAACGCCATAGCGGCGCAGCAGCAGTCGCGTCAGCAGCAACTGCACCAGGATCGTCACGGTGTTCACCGCGCCGTCGATGATGGAGTAATAGCGCGTCGCCGCGCGTGCATCCGGGTAGAACGCCTTGACGATCGCCGCCTGCTCGTTGTAGAGCAGCGTGCCGACGCCGACACCGAAGAACATCGTGATCGCCAGCGCGCGCAGCAGTGGCCGCTCCCAGACCAGGCGCAGGCCGGCCACGATCGAGCCGCCCATCGCGGTCTCGCCGTCGGCGGCGCCACTGAGGCGCTCACGCCGGATCGCCCACGTGCGCAGGCGCAGGATGCACAGCAGGCAGACCGCCAGGAAGCCGGCCGAGACCAGCAGCAGGTTGGCCACCCCCAGCGGGCCGACCAGGCTGGTCGTCAGCAGCGGACCGACCAGCGCGCCGACCGTGCCACCGGCGCCGATATAGCCATACAGGCGCTTGGCGTGGTCGTTGTCGAACACATCGGCCATGAAGCTCCAGAACACGGCCACGGCGAACAGGTTGAAGACCGCGACCCAGATGAAGAACACCGCGCCGCGTCCGGGCACCGCGTGCGCGAAGGCCCAGTAGAAGCCCAACAGGCAGGCGATGAAGACCAGGTACACCGTCGGCAGGAAGACCCTGCGCGGGAAACGCGACACCAGCGCCCCATACACCGGTTGCAGCAACAACATCGCCAGGAACGTCCCGGTGAACAGGACCTGCAGGGTGAAGTCACGCAGTTCGAAGCCGTGCGCGCTGGCCCAGTCGATGCTCGCCTGCGGAAACACCGTGGCGATGTCGCCCGAGGCGCCCATCGCATCGCGGACCGGGCGCAGCACGTAGTAGCCGCAGAGCAGGCAGAAGAAATACAGCAGCGACCACCACAGCGGCGGCGACTCGCGCAGGGCCGTGCGGAACTGGGCCAGGTGGCTGGCGACCCCACTGCCGGTACCGTCCCCGCCTGTCGCCATTCTCGAAATCCTCGCTGCCGGCCGGCAGGCTTCGCCTGAATGGTAGCCCGGGGTAGCCCGGCTAAGCGCAGCGCACCCGGGGGTGAAACTGCCGAGGCGCCCGATACCCGGGTGCGCTGCGCTTACCCGGGCTACGGTGGCACTGGCCGCACCTTCCACGGGAGCATTTGCTCTAATGGCCCCCCTTACGGTCGCTCGGCTGTAGGGCAGTCTCCACTGGCAGGGCGCACGCAACGTGTTCGATTACATCATCATCGGCGCCGGCTCCGCGGGCTGCGTCCTCGCCAATCGACTGTCCGCCGATCCCGACGTCAGGGTGCTGCTGGTCGAAGCCGGCCCGCGCGACAGCCATCCCTTCATCCACATGCCCGCGGGCTTGGCCAAGCTGGTCAGCAACAAGCGGGTCAACTGGGATTACCACACCGCCGCCGAGGCACAGCTCGACAACCGCGTGCTGTGGTGGCCACGCGGCAAGGTGCTGGGCGGCTCCAGCTCGATCAACGCCATGTGCTACAGCCGCGGCGTCGCAGGCGACTACGACGAATGGGCGGCGCTGGGCGCCGGCGGCTGGGACTGGAAGTCGGTTCTGCCCTATTTCCGCCGCAGCGAGCGCAACCAGCGCGGTGCCGATGCGCTGCACGGTGACGAAGGGCCGCTGTATGTTTCCGACCTGCGCTACAGCAATCCGTTGTCGCAGGCATTCATCGATGCGGGCCGGCAGGCCGGTTATCCGTACAACCGCGACTTCAATGGCGTCGAGCAGCAGGGCTTCGGCCTCTACCAGGTGACGCAGAAGAACGGAGCGCGCTGTTCGAGCGCGGTCGCCTATCTCGACCCGGTGCGCGAGCGCCGCAACCTCAGCGTCGTCACCGATGCCCAGGTCAATCGGATCACGTTCGGGCAGGGCCGCGCCGACGGCGTCATCTACACCTCCAAGGGCCGCGCCTACCATCAGCCGGCGGCGCGCGAGGTGCTGCTGTGCGGCGGTGCGATCAACTCGCCGCAATTGCTGATGCTGTCGGGCATCGGTCCGGCGGCGCAACTGCGACGTCACGGAATCGACGTGGTGGCCGACGTGCAGCAGGTCGGCGAGAACCTGCAGGACCATCTCGACATCTGCACGCTGCAGCACGCGACGCAGCCGGTCACCTACGACCGCCTCAACGACGCCAAGGTCGCCTTCGACTACTACCTGCGCGGACACAGCGGCGTGGGCAGCAGCAACATCGCCGAGGCCGGTGCGTTCGTGCGCTCGCAGCTCGCGACCGATGCACGCGCCGACATCCAGCTGCACTTCGTCCCGGCGATGCTCGACGACCATGGACGCCACCGGCTCAAGGGCATCGGCTACACCGTCCACGCCTGCTTCCTGCGCCCACGCAGTCGCGGCCGCATCGCGCTGGCCAGTGCGCGCGCCGGCGACAAGCCGCGGATCGAAGCGAACTACCTCAGCGATGCGGAAGGCTTCGACATGAAGATGATGGTGGAGTGCGCCAGACTTTCGCGCGACCTGCTCGCGCAGCCGGCGTTCGATGCCTATCGCGGCGCGCCGATCTTCCCCGCGCGCAACGACCTCGACGATGCGCAGCTGATGGATTTCATCCGCGCCAAGGCCGAAACCATCTACCACCCGGTGGGTACCTGCCGGATGGGCCATGACGATGCGTCGGTGGTCGATACGCAACTGCGCGTGCGCGGGGTCGAGGGCCTGCGCGTCGTCGATGCCTCCGTGATGCCGACGCTGATCGGCGGCAACACCAATGCCCCCACGATGATGATTGCCGAGCGCGCCGCCGACCTCATCCGTGCAGGCTGATCGAGAGCGGGCATCCGACGACCGGCACGAGCCGGGTATTCAGTTTGCGCACGCGGAATTTCTGAACAGGAGTCCGCACGGCCCACGAAATGGGATGGCAGACACTTAAGCCTGCCAAATCAGTCCGCTGAGCCCGATAGCTGTCACAACCCCTGAGATCGGAGCTAGAATCGGGCCGGATCGCAGCATGAGCAGGCGCTCAAGAGCCATGAACAACAAGAACAAGAAGAAGCGCTCCCGAGCCCTCCCGCGACTCGGCGCAATCGCCCTCCTGCTGCCGCTGACCCTCGGTTCGACCGCGCAGACTCCGCTGCACTGGAACCCCCAGGCTTCCACTCCCAGCGTCGCGGCCCAGGGCAGCGTCACCGTTACCGACCGCACTCCCCAGCTCCCGCCGGCCGCACCGCTCGCCGCCGGCTTCGATGTTCGCCAGTTCGAATCGATGGCCCAGCAACTGGTCGCGGGCCAGCGCGTTCCCGGCCTGGCGATGGCACTGGTGCACAACGGCCAGATCATCAGCGCACGCGGCTACGGCATCACCGATGTCAGCCTGGCGCGCCCGGTCGATTCGCATACCGTGTTCCGCCTGGCATCGCTGTCGAAGAGTTTCGCCGGCACGATGACCGGCTTGCTCGTCAACGATGGCTCGCTGCGCTGGGACAGCAAGCTGGTGCGCTACCTGCCCAGCTTCCAGCTCAGCAATCCGGTCGCCTCGCAGCAACTCACCGTCGCCGACCTGCTCAGCCACCGCGTCGGGCTGAGCCACAACGCCTTCGATCGCGACCTTGAGCGTTTCGTCGATTACCACACGCTGACCCAGAAGCTCGCGTATGCGCCGCTCAAGTGCGCACCGGGCACCTGCTACAGCTACCAGAACATCGCCTTCAGCCTGATCGGTGACGTCGTCTTCGCCGCCACCGGCGACTTCTACGCGCAGGAAGTGCAGCGTCGCCTGTTCAAGCCGCTGGGCATGAACGACGCCAGCCTTGGCCTGGAAGGCATCCAGGCCAGCCCGAGCTGGGCGCGCCCGCACGTGCGCGGTCGCGGCGGCTGGATCTCGACGATGCCCAAGTCGACCTACTACCAGGTGCTACCGGCCGCCGGCGTCAATGCCAGCGCCAGCGACATGGCGCAGTGGCTGCTCGCCCACACCGGTCACCGTCCCGACGTGCTGCCGGCGCCGCTGCTGGCGACGCTGCACCAGCCGCTGGTCGATACCCCGAGCGAGATGCGCGGCTCGTCCTGGCGGCGCCAGCGTCTGACCTCGGCCGGCTATGCACTGGGCTGGCGCACCTACGATTACGGCGGCCATCGCATCGTGTTCCATGGCGGTGCCGTGCAGGGCTACCGCGGCATGATCGCGATGGTGCCGGACCGCGATTTCGGCGTCGCCATTCTGTGGAACAGCGAGAGCTCGCTGCCCTCCGGCCTGGTGCCGACCATCCTCGACCGCGCCCTGGGCCTGCCGGCGCAGCAGTGGCTCGACGGCGACATCGACGAGACCCTCTACGCCGACGCCTCGCAGCCGACGTCGCCGAACGCTCCGGGCAGCCAGGCGCAAACCGCCAGCTCCGCTCCGCGCTGATCCCTGTTGTACCCAGGCACGAGCCGGTCACGTCCCGGCTCGTCGCTCGCGCGCGCCTGGCTCCAGGCCGGCGCTGATTCCGGACCCCAAAAAAAAAACTCTCCCCCCGCCTGGGCTGCGGGGAGAGAGCTGGATTACGGCAATCGGGACTTTCTTATTTAGATCATCGGCGCCGGGGTGGCCGGCATGGCAGAAGCAACCGACTTGCGACGGGCCGCCTTCTTCTTGGCAACCTTCTTCACGGCCTTCTTGGCAGCCGACTTGCGGGCGCCGGTCTTCTTGGCGGCCTTCTTGGCAACCTTCTTGACGGCCTTCTTGGCGACCTTCTTGCGAGCGGTCTTCTTGGCTACGGCCTTCTTGGCAACCTTCTTGGCGACCTTCTTGCGAGCGGTCTTCTTGGCTGCTGCCTTCTTGGCGACCTTCTTGACGGCCTTCTTCACTGCCTTCTTGCGGGCAGCAACCTTCTTGACGGCCTTCTT
>DATDBK010000164.1:0-42055 GCA_036524935.1 Lysobacter sp.
TGGTGAACTCGCTCGACTACCGCGGCACCGGCCCGGTCTGGTCGTTGCAGGAACTGCACGCGGAACTGCAGGGCACGGCGGCCGGCGTCGCCGCTGCCTGACTGCGGACCCGGCGCCGTCATTCCCTCCAGGAATGACGGCGCGCCGGCTTCCGTGCACAATCTCCCCTGATCCGCCGGCCCCAGAACCACGGGTGATGAGCCGGCCGTACCTGTGAAGAATTGCGCTGGCTTGCGCCGGCACGAGGATGTATTGCAATGCGAGCACCCATTACGTTGAAGGGCGCGCAACGTCTGCGCGCTGAGCTTGAAGAACTGAAGTCGGTCAAGCGCCCGGCGGTGATCAATGCGATCTCCGAAGCGCGTGCGCATGGCGACCTCAAGGAGAATGCCGAGTACCACGCCGCGCGCGAGCAGCAGGGCTTCATCGAAGGCCGCATCAAGCAGCTCGAAGCCGAGCTGTCGCATGCGCAGATCATCGACGTGTCGTCGCTGAACGCCGGTTCGCGCGTCGTGTTCGGCGCCAAGGTCGACCTGGCCGACAGCGAGACCGATGAAGAGCGCAGCTACCAGATCGTTGGCGACCTGGAAGCGGACATCAAGCAGGGGTTGATCGCCATTTCCTCGCCGGTGGCGCGTGCGCTGATCGGCAAGCACGAGGGCGACACGGTGACCATCGAAGCGCCCGGCGGCATCCGCGAGTACGAGATCGTCGGCGTCAGTTACGCCGGCTGATGATTACGCTGCTGCTGCCGGCACGCGGTCGTTTCGGTGGCCAGCGCCTGTCGCCCGTGACGGGCAGGGCCCTGGCCCGCGCCGATCGCACCGATGTGGCAGCAGACCCTTCCCAGGATGGACGCGTGCAACTGGCGCGCGTGCTCGACGTGCTGCCGCGCGGTTTGCCGGTGGCCGCGGCGGCACGCCAGCGCGACGCAGGTGATGCCGCCAACGCCATGTGGTTGCGTGCAGATCCGGCGTACGTGCAGCCGGACATCAACGGCGCGCGGCTGCTGTCCTACGGCCAGGCCCTCGGCCTGAGTGCGGCCGACGCGGAAGCACTGCTGCGTCCGCTGAAGCCGCTGTTCGGCGATGCCGGCTTCCCGATTGACGCGCCGGCGCCTTCGCGCTGGTACCTGCGCCTGCCACTGGGGTCGAAGCTTCCCGAGTTCACCTCGCCCGAGCAGGCGCTCGGTGCCGACATGTTCGACCAGCTGCCCGAAGGCGCCGAAGGCCGGCGCTGGCGCGCATTGCTGAGCGAGGCGCAGGTCGTGCTCCACAACCACCCGCTCAATGCCCGGCGCAGCGCCGCAGGGCTGGCGCCAGTCAATTCGCTGTGGTTCTGGGGCGCGGGCAAGTTGCCCGATCACGTCCGCACAGGTTTTGCCCGGATCGCCAGCGATGATGAGGCGGTGACCGCATTGGCCGGTCTTGCCGGCGTCGAGGTGGGGCCGCGACCGTCATCGTGGCCGGGCAATGGCGACGACGCGATGTTCGACCTGCGCGACGCGCGCGATCTGGCGCTGCTCGAACGGGACTGGTTCGCGCCACTGTTGGCGGCGCAGGCGCAGGGCCAGCTCGGCGCCCTGCAATTCGACTTCGCCGACGGCGCGATCTACGCACTCGCACGCAGCCAACGCTGGCGCTTCTGGCGCAAGCCGCTGCATTCATTCATCGCCGCCGGCAGCAAGGGCGCATGAGGCCGCAGGCCAGGTTGCGCCGGCGCGAGTGCGCGCAGGACGGGCATTGGCCTGAAACCCTGTCGCCGCTGCTTCGTCGCCTTTACGCGGCGCGCGGCGCGACCACTATCGAACAGGCACAGCCGCGCCTGGCCAACCTGCTGGCACCGGACCAGCTCGGTGGCCTCGATGCCGCCGTGGCGCTGCTGTCCGCGGCGATGGCCGCGGATCGCCACATCGTCGTCGTCGGCGACTTCGATTGCGACGGCGCGACTGCCTGCGCGGTCGGCGTGCGTGGCCTGCGCATGCTCGGTGCGCGACGCGTCTCGCATGCCGTGCCCAATCGCATGGTCCACGGCTACGGGTTGTCGCCGGCGCTGGTCGAGGAACTGGCAGCGCTGCAGCCCGATCTGCTGGTGACCGTCGATCACGGCATCGCCTGCCATGCCGGCATCACCGCGGCGAAGGCGCGCGGCTGGAAAGTACTCGTCACCGACCACCATCTGCCTGGCGAGCACCTGCCGCCGGCCGATGCGATCGTGGATCCGAACCTGCAGGGCGATGCATTTCCCAGCAAGGTGCTGGCGGGCGTCGGCGTGATGTTCTACGTGTTGCTGGCATTGCGCCGGCACCTACGCGCGCAGGGCGCGTTCGCCGACCAGGTGCCGGATCTTTCGACGCTGCTCGATCTGGTCGCCGTGGGCACCGTGGCCGACCTCGTGCCGCTCGATGCGAACAACCGGGCGCTGGTCGGTGCCGGCTTGCGCCGTCTGCGCGCAGGGCAGGGCAGCGTTGGTCTGCGTGCCCTGATCGAAGTCGCCCAGCGCGATCCGGGCCGCCTGACTGCAAGCGACATTGGTTTCGCGGTGGCACCGCGACTCAACGCCGCCGGACGCCTGGAAGACATGTCGCTGGGCATCGAATGCCTGCTCACCGATGACCTGGCGCGCGCCCGCGATATCGCTGCCACGCTGAACGAGATCAACAGCGAACGCCGTGCCGTGCAGCAGCAGATGACCGAGGAGGCGGAGCAGGCGCTGGCGCGGGTGGCGGTGCTGGAGCAGGCCGCACGCAGCGGCGTTTGCCTGTACGACCCGCAGTGGCATCCGGGCGTGGTCGGGCTGGTTGCCTCGAAGATGAAGGAAAGACTGCACCGGCCGGTGATCGCGTTCGCACCGGCCGAGCCGGGCAGTGACACGCTGCGCGGTTCGGCGCGATCGATTCCCGGCTTCCACATCCGCGATGCCCTTGCCGATGTCGCCGCGCGCCATCCGACGCTGATCGAACGGTTTGGTGGCCATGCCATGGCGGCGGGCCTGTCGCTGCGCGCGGAAGCCTATCCGGCATTCGCGCACGCGTTCGAGCAATGCGCGAAAGCGGTGCTGACGCCTGAGTTGCTGCAGGCCGACTTCCTCAGCGACGGCGAGCTTGGGGCGGCCGATTTCAATCGGGCCAGCGCCGAGTCGCTGCGCGATGGTGGGCCGTGGGGGCAGGGCTTCCCGGAACCCCAGTTCGACGGCGAGTTCGAAGTGGTGAGCTGGCGCGTCGTCGGCGAACGACACCTCAAGCTGGTGCTCGGATTCGCCGGCCTTCATCTCAACGCCATCGAATTCGGCGGTTGGATCGGCGAGCCGCCGCCGGCCCGCCTGCGCATCGCCTATCGGCTCGAACCCGATGAGTACCGCGGCGGCGATGCCGTGCAGCTGGTGGTCGTGCACAGCGAGTCGGCATAGACGAAGCGGTCGCGCGGCGGCAATGGCGAAGGGAACGCTGTCCGAAAGTGGCGAGCAATCCGCGCAGCAAGGTAATAGCTTCCGCTGCGGAGAACATGCCCGGTTTGCGTGATCGCAACTGGCCGCAGGCGCAACATGAACGTCGCCCGGCAAGACGGAAGCAGGCAGCGTCTCCATCGACCGATCCGGCATGCGGCGCGACGGCGACGCCGCGCGTGCGCGTGCCTGCTTTGACCTTGTGGAGGGCCGTCATGAACACACGCATCATGCATTGCATGTTCCCGCTTGCCTGGTTGCTCGGCGCCGCCTGCGGCAACCATGCCCAGGCAGGCGAGCGCGAGTATCGCGTCAGCCTGCTGGAATCGAACGGTGGACCTCTCAGCCGCGGTAACAGCATCAACAACCTTGGTTGGGTTTCGGGCTACTCCACCCTTGCCGATCTCAACCGCCACGCCACCCTCTGGCGCAATGGCCGCAAGATCGACCTGGGCACTCTCGGCGGCCCCAACAGCTCGGTGGCATGGCCGGTCAAGAATGATCTCGGCCTGATCGTCGGCATCAGCCAGACAGATTCACCCGAGCCGTTGGGCGAGAACTGGAGTTGCTCGGCCTTCTTCGGTGGTAGCCATGCCAGGGGCTTCACGTGCCTCGGCTTCGTCTGGTGGAACGGAGTAATGAAGCTGCTGCCGACGCTTGGCGGCAACAACGGCTATGCCGCCGGCGCCAACAACCTCGGCCAGGTGGTCGGCTGGGCCGAGAACACCGTGCGCGATCCGACCTGCGTACCGCCGCAGGTGCTGCAGTTCCAGGCGGTGGTCTGGGAGCCGCTGCGCAATCGCACCCGGCAGTTGCTGTCGTTGCCGGGCGACTCGTCCTCGGCCGCCACCGCAGTCAATGACCGCGGCCAGGTGGTAGGTATTTCCGGCATCTGCGATCAGTCCGTGGGCCGGCATACAGCGCGCCATGCCGTGCTCTGGGAGCGCGGCGCGGTGATCGATCTGGGCAACATCGGCGGCGACTCCTGGAACACGCCGACCGCGCTGAACCGCCAGGGCGACGTGGTCGGGTTCGCCAGCCTGGCCGGCAGTGATCCAGACGATCCGGTGCTGCACGCGTTCCTGTGGACTCGAGCGCATGGCATGCGCGACCTGGGTACGCTGCCGGGCGACACCAGCAGCCAGGCCCAGGGCATCAATGCGCGCGGTCAAGTCGTCGGCCTCTCCTGTGGCGCGTCCGGCTGCCGCGCATTCCTCTGGGAAAACGGCGTGATGCGCGATCTCAATGCGCTAAAGGCGCCCCAGGTAGCGGTGCACCTGGAGTCGGCCATGGACATCAATGAGTTCGGCCAGATTTCCGGCCGCGCGATCGATCGGGTCAGCGGCGAGCGACCCGCGTACCTGGCGGTGCCGTCGAATCGCTGACGGCGTTGGCGTGCGCAGCGCACGGGTGCAGGACGTGCGTCCCGCGTCGATGGTGAAACCCCGCGCCAGCGCGGCGCGGGGCTTGCCCGGACTTTCAGACAATTCTTAAAGACCGTTGCGGTAGGTGCCTATAGCGTTGAGCCGAAGCTGAACATTCGTTCAGGCGCAGGCAGCCGGTGGGCCACCTCATGAATCTGCAAAGGTATCGCGCGTCTCTTCTGACGGTGGCGTTGCTGGCCGCCTGGTCCTCCGCTGCGATCTCCGCCGAGTGGCGCGAGGGGGCGACCTACAGTGCCGGCTCGACCGTGACCTACAACGGCCGGACCTACCAGGCGCTACAGACCCACACCGCCTATGCGGGCGCCGGCTGGACGCCGTCGGCCAGTCCGACGTTGTGGCGTGACATGGGGACGGCAACGGGGACGCCGACGCCAGCACCAGCACCAGCACCAGCACCGGCACCCGCACCTTCGCCAAGTCCTTCATCAGGCGGCTGCAACGCATCGTGGTCCGCCAGCGCCACCTATGCCAACGCGGGGACTCGCGTCACGCACAACGGACGCAACTATCAGAACAAGTGGTGGACGCAGGGCGATAACCCTTCGCAGTCGGGTCAATGGGGCGTGTGGCAGGACCTGGGAGCGTGTTCGGACGGCGGCAGCACCGCACCTGCGCCGTCGCCGACTCCTGCGCCTGCGCCAGTTCCCGCACCGGCACCATCTCCTGTCCCGGCCCCAACTCCGGCGCCCGCGCCAGCGCCTGCACCAACTCCGGCACCAACACCAACACCGGCACCAACACCAACACCGGCACCGGCACCAACACCAACACCAACACCAACACCAACACCAACGCCAGCCCCTGCACCTGCACCTGCACCTGCACCTGCTCCGGCACCCGGGCCCGTCACCGGCGGCGCCGGCCCGTCGTCAGGCAAGGAAGTCGGTGGCTACTTCGCCCAATGGGGCATCTATGGCCGCAATTACCAGGTCAAGGACATCGCAACCAGCGGCGCCGCGCAGCACCTGACCTTCGTCAATTACGCCTTCGGCAACCTCTATGTCAAAAACGGCGGTTACGAGTGCGACATCATCACCAAGGCCGAACCGTCCGATTCCAACAGCCCGCAGGCCGGCACCGGTGGCGACGGCTGGGCCGACTATCAAAAGGGTTTCACCGCCGCGGAATCGATCGACGGCGCGGCCGACACCTGGGGATTCGGCTGGGACGACCCACGCACCGGCAAGTCCGGGCCACTGAAGGGCAACTTCAACCAGTTCAAGAAGCTCAAGGCCAAACACCCGGGCATGAAGGTGATGATCTCGCTGGGTGGCTGGACCTGGTCGCGATGGTTCGCCAAGGCCGCGGCTACCGATGCCCTGCGCAAGCAGCTGGTGAGTTCGTGCATCAATGTCTACATCAAGGGCAACCTGCCGTTCGACCAGGCCAGCAATGCCGGCGGTGATGCGATCGCGGCGGGCGTGTTCGACGGCATCGATGTCGACTGGGAGTTCCCCGGCGGCGGCGGGATGCCATACAACGCGGTCGACCCCGAAGACAAGCGCAATTACACACTGCTGCTCGCGGAGTTCCGCAAGCAGCTCGATGCGGTCGGCCAGCAGAACGGCAAGCACTACCTGCTGACCGTGGCGATCGGATCGGGCGGCGACAAGATCGCCAACACCGAACCGGGCGAATACAGCAAGTCGCTGGACTGGATCAATGTCATGTCCTATGACTTCCACGGTGGCTGGGAAGCCACCGGCCCGACCGACTTCCAGTCCAATCTGTTCATCGATCCGGAAAGCCCCAACGCCAAGGGCAACGGCGCCACGTTCAACGTCGACAGTGCGATCCAGGCGCTGATGCAGGGCGGCGTGCCGCCGTCGAAGATCGTCGTTGGCATTCCGTTCTACGGACGCGGCTGGACCGGCGTGAGTGCCGGTCCCAAGGGCGACGGGCTGTACCAGCCGGCCGCAAAGCAGGCGCCAGGCAGCTACGAAGCGGGCATCGAGGACTACAAGATCCTCAAGAACGCGCCGGGCACGGTGCGCGAGCATCCGGTCAGCAAGCAGGCATGGAAGTACGACGGTACGACGTTCTGGTCGTACGACACGCCGGCCACCGTCCGCGAGAAGCTCGACTACGTGCGCCAGCACAACCTGCGCGGCGTATTCAGCTGGGAACTCGATGGCGATGCCGATGGCGCGGAGCTCACCAAGGTGATGGGCGAGATCAACAAGTAGCCCGCCGCGTCACCGCGGCCCTGGCCTGATCTTCATCGGAGCCGACATGCACGCACGTTCCTGCGCCACCGCTTTCGTCGATCGCCGCGCGTCGCAAGGGTTCACCTTGCTGGAATTGCTGGTGGTCCTGCTGATCATCGCGCTGCTGGCCGGCTACGTCGGGCCGAAGCTGTTCGGTGAGATCGGCAAGGCCAAGGGCAAGACCGCCGCTTCGCAGATGAAGTCCATTGCCGACGCCCTCGATCGCTATCGCCTCGACACCGGCCGGTTCCCGTCCAGCGAGGAAGGACTGGATGCGCTCACGGTCGACCCGGGCAGCCTTCATGGCTGGTCGGGGCCGTACATGAGCAATGAAGTCCCGCCCGACCCGTGGGGCGCGGCGTATGTGTTCCGCGTGCCGGGCGAGAGCGGCAAGGACTACGACCTGATGAGCCTGGGTGCCGACGGCAAGCCTGGCGGCAGCGGCGACGACGCCGACATTGTTGCCAGGTAGGAGCGACGCCATGCGCTACCAGGTTCGCGTCCGTGCCGAAGGCATCCAGCGTGAGATGGAACTGGAGGCCGAGAACGAATCCCAGCTGCGACAGATGGCGCAGTCCATGGGAATGGCGGTGCTGGATGTGGTGCCGGTGGAAAAGCGGCGTCCGGGCTTCGCGCTGCGCAAGCCGCGCTTCGACCGATCGCTGTTCACCCAGGAACTGATCGCGCTGCTGGAGGCAGGCCTGAGCCTGATCGAGACGATGGAGACGTTGCGCGACAAGAGTGGCGAAGGCATCAACCGGACCGTGCTGACCGCCATCGTCGACGGGCTGTGCGAGGGGCTGCCATTGTCGAGGGCGCTGGAACGCCAGCCGGAGGCTTTCCCGGGACTGTACGTGGCGACCGTCGCCTCGGCCGAACGCACCGGCCACCTGGCAGAGGCGCTCAAGCGCTATCACCACTACGACGCCCGCCTGGCAGTCGTGCGCAAGAAAGTCGTTTCGTCGATGGTCTATCCGATGGTCGTGATCGCGACCGGGGCGATGATCATCCTGTTCCTGGCGTTCTACGTCATTCCCAAGTTCAGCCAGGTCTATGCGTCGATGAAAGACTTGCCGCTGGCGGCCAGGCTGATGCTGTGGTGGGGCGACCTCGTACATGCCCACGGCATGGTCCTGTTCGCTGCGATCGTGGCGGCGGCGGTGCTGGCTGCGCTGCTGCTGCGAAGCGCCGCCATTCGCGAGAAGTTGATGGCGGTGCTCTGGGCGCTGCCGAAGATGGGCGCGTATCAGCGCCTGTTCGCGCTGACGCGGTTCTACCGGACGCTGGGCCTGCTGCTGTCCGGTGGCATGCCGGTGGTGGCGTCGCTGGAACTGTCGGCGCAACTCCTGCCGGTGCGGATGCAGCCATCGCTGCTGCAGGCACTGGACAATATCCGGGCCGGCAAGTCCCTGTCGACGGCGCTGCCGGCAGCGCAGCTGACCACGCCGGTGGCCGAGCGCCTGATCCGCGTGGGCGAGCAGAGCGGCGAAGTCGCGGCCATGGTCACGCGCTCGGCCGAATTCTGCGACGACGAGCTCGACCGCGCCATCGACACGCTGATGCGCATGGTCGAACCTGCGCTGATGCTCGTGGTGGGTGGCATCGTCGGAACGATCGTGTTCCTGCTTTACATGCCGATCTTCCAGCTCGCCGGAAGCGTGGGATGAGCTCGATGGCGAGCGACTACAGCCGGACGCAGGGGCCTGGCGGCGAGGAGCAGGAGTTCGCCTGGGCCGGCGACGGCTCGTTGCAGGTGCGCATGTGGAACGAGGCCGGACAGGATCCGGACCAGTACCTGCACCGGATCAGTCGCATCACCGGCCTGCGCGGCGTCGATGCGGTGGAACTGGAAGCGCTCACGCCGTGCTTCGACCTGCTGCCGTTCGCCGAGGCGATGCCGCGCAATTGCCTGCTTGCACGCGACGAGGCCGGCCAGACCCTGCTGGTGCTGGCCGATCCGTTCGATCCCCGGCAGCGCACGTGGGCGATGCAGCGCCTCCGTGTTGCGTTCTGCTTCGCCTTCTGCGTTCCCGGCGTGCTGGCGGCATGCCTGGCCACGCACGAGGTCGAGCACCAGGCGATGGGGCACGTCGACATGGGCAGCGCGGAGGCGTCAGGCAGTGACGGGGTGAAGATCACACTCGCCACGCTTGCCGCCGACGTCCACCCGGTGATTCGACTCGTCAACTCGTCGCTTTACGATGCACTCAAGGCACGCGCGTCGGATATCCACGTCGAGAGCACGGCCACCGGGCTGGTGGTCAAGTACCGCATCGACGGCGTGCTGCTGGCGGCAGGATCGGCCTCGGGCGTCGATGTCGCCGAACAGGTGCTGTCGCGACTGAAGGTGATGGCGGACCTGGATATCGGTGAACGCCGGATCCCGCAGGACGGACGCTTCCGCGCCATCATCAACCAGCGCGAGATCGACTTCCGCGTCTCGATCATGCCGTCGATCCATGGCGAGGACGCCGTGCTGCGCGTGCTCGACAAGCAGCGCGGCCAGAAGGATGCCGCGCCGCTGCGGCTCGACGCGATCGGCCACGAGGCCGATGTCGTCAGCGCGATCCGGGCGGTCGCCCACGAGCCCTACGGCCTGATCCTGGTGACCGGGCCGACCGGTTCGGGCAAGTCGACGACGCTGTACGCAACCTTGTCGGAGATCAATACCGGCGAAGAGAAGATCATCACCATCGAAGATCCGGTGGAGTACGAGTTGCCGGGAATCCTGCAGATTCCGATCAACGACAAGAAGGGCCTGACCTTCGCCCGCGGCCTGCGCTCGATCCTGCGGCACGACCCGGACAAGATCCTGGTCGGCGAGATCCGCGATGGCGAGACCGCCGGGATCGCCGTGCAGGCGGCGCTGACTGGCCACCTGGTGCTGACGTCGGTGCATGCCAACGGCGTGTTCTCGGTGCTCGACCGTTTCCTGCACATGGGCGTGGACATGCACAGCTTCGTCGATTCGCTGCTGGGAGCGGTGGCGCAGCGCCTGATGCGGTTGAACTGCCCACATTGCCTGTGCGATGCCATGCCCGATGAGGCGCTGCTGCGCTCATCGGCGCTGACCCGGGAGCAGGTGCACGGCTGGCGGTTCCGCGAGGGCGCGGGCTGTGATGCCTGCCGCAGGACCGGCTACCTGGGGCGCCAGCCGATCGCCGAAGTGCTCCGCTTCAACGATCGGATCAGGCAGTGCTTCGTTGAGCGAAGGCCGCTGCTGGAGCTCAGGCAGGTCGCCCATGAGAGCGGCTTCATTCCGATCCGTCAGGTCGCGCTGCGCGCGGTGGCAGACGGACGCACCACGCTGGCGGAGGTGAACCGTGTCACGCTGGTTGAATAGCCTCGGCGCCGAGGCCGGCGTTCGCTTCGGCGCGACGTTCGCCGTGAGGGTTCGCGCGAAGCTTTCGGCGCTGCCACAGTTGCGCGGTGCCCTGTGGAGCCGGCACGTCCTGTGGCTCGACAACGAAGGAGCGCGCCTGCACGGCGCGTCCGGTCGTCCGCTTTGCAAAGCCGTGATCCATTCCCCCGGTGACGTGGCGTCGGCGCTGGACGCGGTGGACGCCGCGCTGCCCGGGATCGGGACGCGCGGATTGCACCGCATCGTCGTCGTGGTTGGCGGCGCCTTCGTCTGTCATTTCACGCTGCCGTGGAAGCCGCTGCCGCGACCGGGCGACTGGCTGGCAGCGGCACGAACGCGCTTCGTGATGGATGGACTCGGTGCCCCGGATGGGTGGCGATTCACCGTGCCCGACGGCCGCTGGGGGTGCTCACGGCTCGTTGCGGCGATGCCGGAGGCACTCTGCGCGGGAATCGCGCGCCTGTGCACGAAGCGCCGGTTGCGGCTGTCCGCGATCGAGCCGGCATTCACCCACGCGGTGTCCCGTCATCGCTCGCGCATCGAGGATGGACCGATCGCGATCGTCGAGATCGAGGACGGCGCCGGCGGCCGCGCGGTGGCCCATGTCGGATTCCGCAACGACAGGCAGTGGACGGGATTCATCGCGCTGCCGGCGACCGCGCCGCTCGAGCATGTCCTTCGCGACGCCGCCTTGCTGTGTCGTGCGATGCCGCTGCAACGCACCTATCTGATTGCTCCGGCTGACATGCAGGCGGCCTTGAGCGGGCTGCCCGGCGCGCACTGGTTGCCAGCGTCAGCGACAGGCATGCCATGAGAGCGTCCAGGCTCGACCTGCACCGCGGCAATCGCCCGGCGCTGCCGGTGGCGGCCGTGAGCCTGCTGGGGGCGGTGATCGCACTGGTCGCGACCATGCAGTACCTGGATGTGCTGCGTGACCGCGGCCAGGCACTGGATGCGCGCGAATCGGCGATCAGTCGCCAGGAGAGCAGCCGCCGGTTGATCGGCAATGCCCATCGCAGCGCCGCCGATCCATTGGCACGCGACCTGATGGCCAGGCAGCGGTTCGCGATGGAGCCGGCGCGCGATCTGATCGAGCGCGGATGGCACCCCGGGATCGCATTCCTGGCCCTCGAGCTGGCGACCGATACACGCCAGATCAACATGGTGTTCGAGACCCGGTCGGCACAGGAGGCCCTTGCCTACGTCGATTGGCTCGAGGTGCAACCGGCCACCGAGCGCGTACTCGTGAAGCGGCAATCCGCCAGGACCGGGGCGCAGTTCAATTCGATGGAAACCAGCCTGCAGATCATCTGGCGGTCGCTGCATGCGGACCCGCCGAAGGGCGAGACGCCGGCGCGGTCCTCCCGGCCGCCGTCGTCGCCATCGGGGCAGCGATGAACCGGATCGAATGGGAACTGCGGCGGGGCCTGTGGCGGTTGGGCACGCTCGGCCGCGTGTCCATCGCGGTGCTCGCCATAACCGTGGTGATCGCATGGGTGGAAGTGTGGCCGATGCAGCGCGACCTGGCGCAACGTCGCGCCCGCTTGGATGACCGTGTCGCCGCAGTGGTCGAGCCACCGCCACCTTTGCCCGAGGCGGCGCGCGACAAGGCCAGCGCCGACCAGAAGTTCTCGATCTTCCTGCACAGCTTCCACGCGATCGCCGCGCGGCGTGGCCTGGCGATACCCAGCGCGGTCTACCAGGCCGCGCCGAGCGACAGCAACCGGCTGCGTCGCTATCTCGTGGAAGCCTCCTTCAACAGCGACTATCAACAGTTCCGCGGTTTCATCGCCGACCTGCGGCAACTGCCGGGAGTGCGCATCGAGCACGTGACACTGTCGCGCCAGGACATCGGGCAGACCCGGCTGGCGGTGAGGCTGCAGTGCTCGTTCCTGGTGGAAGTGTCGTCATGAAAGTCCGGCATGGCGGCGCAGCGGCGCTGAGGCGGCTTGCACCGTGGATGGCCGTGGCGCTGTCGACACTGTGCATCGCGGGGATCGTGGCCATCCTGTCTTTTCTGGACATCGTGCCCGGCGGCCGCGGGGATGCTGCGCTGCCGGCAGCGACGAAGCGCGCCCGCGCCGGCGGGGCCGCGGGGCCGATGGCGGGACGGGCATTGCCGGCAAGCGCGAATGCGACTGCGCGCAAGAGCGGCCGCGCGTCGGCGACGGCACCGGCGCAGGTTGCGCCTGCGGTATTCGTCGACCTGTTTCCACGCCAGGACTGGTCGCCGCCGCAGTCTGCGCCCGTGCAGGAGCAGGGCGCTCCGGTGCCGCCCGCGCAACCGCCGCCGTTGCCGTTCTCGATCGGTGCGCTGTGGCTGGACGGCAGTGGCGCGTTCTATGCAGTGCTCGACGCACAGGGACGTGAGTTTCCGCTGTGCGCGGCGTGCCGTGAATCGGGGTTCTACCGCGAGGGTGACGTGCTGCTGGGGACCTACCGGATCGAGAAGCTGACCAGTCGCGAGGTCCATTTCCTGTACTTGCCGATGAAGCGCCGGCAACAGATGTCGCTGGGTGGCTGAGATGCCACGGATCGCGAAACTAGCCGGCGTCGCCTCGCTCGCATTGCTGATCGGCTGCGCCAGCGACATGCGCCGTTACCAGATGGATTCGATGCTGCAGAACCAGACACCGGAGGCGTCGCTGCAGTGGCTGACGAAACAGGCGTCCGAGCATCCCGATGACCTGGCACTGCGCAGCCGGTACCTGCAGGTGCGACGAGAAGTCGTCAACGATCTGCTCCGCAAGGCGGTCGCCGCGTACGAGGCCGGCGACATGGCGCAGGCAAAGGCGTGGGCCAGCCAGGCCTCGCAGGTCGCACCGGATGAAGCGCCGCCGCGGGCCATGCTGGACTGGATCGACCGTCAGGCCGTGATCGACTCCAAGCTCAGGCATGCCGGATCGATCAGCGCGCAACGGCCGGACGAGGCGCTGGCGATCGTCAACGACGTGCTCGCCACGCAGCCTGGCAACGTGCAGGCCGGGCGCATGCGCGATGCCATCGAGGCGCCGACCGCGGACGACCTCGTGCCGACGTTGACACGCGACCTGAACCGCCTGATCACGGTCCAGTTCCGCGACCAGCCGCTGATCAGCATTTTCGAGCTGATGTCCAACATCACCGGCCTGAACTTCACCTTCGACCGCGAAGTGGTGTCGACCGCGCCGACGACGATCTACGCCAGCAACACCCCGGTGAAGCAGGTGCTGTCGCTGGTGCTCCAGGCCAACCAGCTTTCCAGCAAGGTCGTCAGCGGCAATTCACTGCTGGTCTACCCGCGCCGACCCGACAAGGAGATCGAGTATCGCGACCTGACGGTGCGCACCTTCTACCTGCAGAACGCCCAGGCGCCGCAGGTGCTCGCCGCACTCAAGCAGATGATCAAGACCCGTGACGCGGTCCTCGACGAGCGCACCAACGCGATCATCCTGCGCGATTCGCGCGAGGCCATCGGCGTGGCCGAGCGCCTGGTGGCCGCCATGGACGTGGCGCCTGCGGAGGTGATCCTGGAGGCGGAGGTGCTGGAGGTGTCGGCCAGCGATCTGTTGCAGTTCGGCCTGCTGTATCCGGACCGGATCGAGTTCACCGCCGATCCGGCGACGGCCGACGGCGAGGTGGGACGGCGGACGCCGGGTCTGCTGACCTTGGAAGAGCTCAAGAGCATCAACAGCGGCGACATCCTGGTCCGGCTGGGGGCGCCGACGCTGGCCCTCGACATGCTCCAGCGCCAGGGCAGGACCAACACGCTCGCCAACCCGCGCATCCGCGTGCGCAACCGCGAGAAGGCCAAAGTGCTGATCGGCGACCGCCTGCCCGTGGTTACCACCACGTTGTCCGACAACTTCAGCACCGAGAGCATCAACTACCAGGATGTCGGCCTGACACTGGAGGCCGAACCGGTGATCAGCGGCAACAACGAAGTGCAGGTCAAGCTTCGCCTGGAGGTGTCGAGCGTGACGGACACCATTACCACCAACACCGGCCTGGTTGCCTACCAGATTGGTACGCGCACGGCCGAGACGGTGATGAGCGTCGCCAACAACCAGACCCAGGCGCTGGCGGGTCTGCTGCAACGCAATGAGCAGTCCGGCGGAACCGGCCTGCCCGGGTTGAGCCGCATCCCGATCCTCGACCGGATTTTCGGTACCAAGGGCAGCGACAAACGGCGGACCGAACTGATCCTGCTGCTGACGCCGCACATCGTCCGCAACCAGGGTGTTCCGGCGAACAGCATCACCGATTTCTACTCTGGTACCGAGATGCGCCTGAGCACCCAGCGCGACGACACGGCCGGTGGCGCGGCAGCCACGCCAACGTCCGCCCCTGCACCCGTGCCGGTGCCCACGCCCACGCCCACGCCCACGCCCACGCCGAGCAGCGCCAGTCCGTCGTCGCCATCACCAGTGTCGCCGCAGCCACCACCGCAATCGCAGCCGCAGCAGCCACCACAACAGGAGCAACGGAGCAGACGCAGGTGAAGCGGCCCATGGCAAGAGGATTCAGCCTGATCGAGCTGCTGGTCACGCTCGCCATCATGGCCACGCTGGCGACGGTCGCGCTGCCCCTGACCCAGGTAGCCGCACAACGTTCGCGCGAGGACGAGCTCAGGCGGGCGCTGTGGCAGATCCGCGATGCGATCGACGCGTACAAGGAAGCCACCGACGAAGGCCGGATCGACAAGTCTGTCGACGACAGCGGCTACCCGCCGACGCTGGACGCGCTCGTGGACGGCGTGGCCGACAGGGGCAGCGCCACCGGTGCGCGGATCTATTTCCTCCGACGAGTCCCGCGTGACCCGACCTGCGACTGTCCCAGCCGCGGCGACGGCCAGACCTGGGGGCTGCGAAGCTATGCCAGTCCACCTGATTCACCCGGCGAAGGCAGCGACGTCTACGATGTCCATTCCCTGTCCGACGGCATCGCGCTGGACGGAACGGCGTACCGCACGTGGTAGGCGCGCGATGAAACGACATGGCTTCACCCTGATCGAGTTGCTGGTCGTGCTGGCGATCATGGGCGCGCTGCTCACGCTGGTGGTGCCCAGGTACTTCGAGCAGGCCGACCGTGCCAAGGAGACGGTGCTCCGCGAAAACCTGACGGTGCTGCGCCAGTCCATCGACCGCTTCCATGGTGACAGGGGCCGCTATCCACAAGCGCTGGACGAGCTCGTCGAACGTCGCTACCTGCGCGAAGTCCCGATGGACACCATCACCGGCAGCCGCAGCACCTGGACGCTGGTGGCGCCGTCCGGCGGCGAGGCAGGGATCTACGACGTGCGCAGTGGCGCAAAGGGCAAGGCAAACGATGGAACCGACTACAGCAGCTGGTAGGCGGGCAGTGCCCGCGCCGCCCGGTCGTGCCTGCCAGGCCGGCTTCGGCATCCTCGCCGCGTTGTTATGCGTGGCGCTGATCGCGATCTACCTGATGGAAGCAGGGACGATATGGAGCCTGCAGGTGCAGCGGTCGCGGGAAGCACAGCTGCTGCGCAGCGGCGACGCGATCCGCAAGGCCATCGGCCGCTATGCGCTGGCCGACGGCGGCGGCACGTACCCGCAGCGGCTGGAAGACCTGCTGGTGGATCCGCGTGTACCGTACCCGCGCCATCACCTGCGCGCCCTCTACCCGGACCCGATGACGGGTGGCGAGTGGCTGCTGATCAAGGGCGTCGATGGCGAGATCTATGGCGTCCAAAGTGCCGCCACCGGCGAACCGCTCAAGCAACACGGCTTTCCGCCGGAGTACGCAAGCTTCGCAATGAAGCAGAGCTACCAGGAGTGGAAGTTCGCCCACTATCCCAGTGCCGGGCGGATGAGGCGATGAGTCATTCATCGGGGAGATCCACCATGCTTTCCGCCGACTGGACCTGCTGGATCCGCGAGAACCTCGAGCGCGGTTGCAGCCCCGATTCGCTGGTGCGGGTGATGCTCGCCCAGCGCATCGACGAGCACGAGGCAGCGGGCGCGGTTGCCCGCGAGCTGGAAAGACTTGCCGGTGCCCGCCCGGCGGCGGGCCCGTGCTGGCCAGCGGGCTTCGTATTCCGATTCGCGAACGTGGCCGCGATCGGCGGGCGCGAAATCCGCGTCGTCGCCAGACTCGACCGGCCAGCGGCGGTGCTGCTGGAGAATGTGCTGTCGATGCAGGAGTGCGATTACCTGATCGCGCGATCGAAGGAACAGACGCTTCCGTCCACGGTGGTGTCGCCCGACACCGGCGACATGACCACGATCGCCGCACGCAGCAGCGAAGGCGCGTGGTTCGCCCGTGGCCATGACGAGGCAATCGCCGCCATCGAAACGCGACTGGCGGAGCTGATGCGGACACCCGTGGCGCATGGCGAGGGCCTGCAGGTGCTGCACTACCGCGTTGGCGGCGAGTACCGGCCGCATTACGATTACTTCCCGCCGGAACAGCCCGGCAGCGCCCCACACCTGACCCGCGGCGGCCAGCGGACCGCCTCGCTGATCATGTACCTCAACAGCCCGGAAGCGGGCGGCGAAACCGTGTTTCCGCTGCCGGGTGTCGCCTTCGTGCCGCGTCGCGGCTGCGCGCTGTACTTCGCCTACAGCGATGGCCACGGGCAACTGGATGCCAGCAGTCTGCACGGCGGCGCGCCGGTGACTGGCGGCGAGAAGTGGATAGCGACCAAATGGGTGCGAGAGCACCCTTACGAATGATCCGGCGATCGCCAAAGACCCCGCGCCATTGCTGGCGCGGAGGTTGGCCAAACGGTTTGTCAGTTGAGGCAGCGCGCCGCACGTGAACCGCGCGGCAACGGTACCGATACCGCCTCCCATGCACACGCGACCGAGTTGACGACAGTGGACCCGAGCAGGCCCTTGCCGACCAGTTCCTGCGCCGCGACCTGTGTCGCCTGCCGCGCTTGCGGATAGGTGAAACGTTCGGTCATGGCCAGCGAGGCGCGGTACCAGATCTTTCCGGCGGCATCGCGGCCGATGCCGGCCAGGTTGATCGCGCCGTTGCAGGTAAGGTCGGCAGGCCGGACCGTGGTGCGGTGGGATACCGGCACCACTTGACCCTCGGCGAGCAGGTAGAAGAAATGGTTGCCGATGCCGGAGGTGAAATGCGGGTCGTGCCCGAGTTGCGTCACGGAAATGAAGTCGCCCCTGAAACCGCCGGCGGGATAGCAATCGAACGAGCGCTTGTCGAGGCTGGGCTTGAACAGGTAGCGCAGTGGCGAGCCATCTAGCCTGACCCCTTCGCCCATCAGATAGTCCGGCGGATCGCTGGCGTTGTTGTCGAAGAATTCGACCAGGGTGCCGTGGATGTCGGAGCTCGCCTCGTTCAGGCCGCCGGCATCGCCGGAATAGAACAGGTTGGAGGTCGCATCGGTCACGCCATGGGTCATCTCGTGTCCGGCGACGTCGATCGCGACCACCGGATGCGTGCTGCCGGGTTCGCCGGTGCCATACACCATGTGCGACTGGTTGCCGTCCCAGAAGGCATTGACGTTGCTGACGGCAGCGCCACGGTCGTTGACGAAGCGGCCGTTGACGTAGCTTTTCACGCCGATGCCGTCGCCCTGGATGCCCTGGCGCTCGTACTGCTGGCGGTAGTAGTCCCAGGTCGCCGATACGCCGTAGTGCACTTCGGCTGCCGAACGTCCGACGTTGCCCACCTGCTCGTCGCCCCAGACGTTGTTCAGGTCGAACATGGGGAGCTGCGCAAACTCGTTGCTGCCCCTGTCGGAATTGACGTTCGCACCGGCAAGGTCGTGCACGGTGCCGCCGCCACGGCGGTCGTCGCGCAACAGGAAACCACGCCCACGCCCGTCACTCTCGGTGGCCGTGACTCTACTGGTCGACAGCGGGACCTGGCCGCGGCCGATGGTGAAGCCACGCCCGGTGGCCGCCTGGGCACTCAGGATCTGCGCGTCCTTGCCGAGGAAGCCGCCCTCGTCGGCATCGACGTAGACCAGATCGTGGGCAGGTCGCCGTGACGCGTCCGTGCCTCGGAAAGTCACCTCGTAGGCCAGCCTGGGCTGGTTGTCTTCGGCGAAATAGACGACGCGCGTCTGCGGACGCTGCAGGCTGTTGCCGTCGAAATAGCCGGCCGCGTTGGCGATCGCCTCGTCGACCGACAGTGAAGGCGTGGGTGAACGACCGTCGCCGAGCTTGAGGTCCATGGTCTTGTTGAGCCAGCGCAGCTGTCCATCCCTGATGTGCGCGACCAGGCCGCCGCCGATCACCGGCAAGCCCTGGAACGTCCGGTCGAAACGGACGTACTGGCTGCCGTCGGCCTCGACAATCAGGTCACGCGGCCGATACGCCTCGGCGTCGAGCGCCTGCGGGTCAACGGAACTGGCGGTCCTGGCGCCATGATCGGCGGCCTTCTGTTCGCGCAGCAGTTCTCGTGCGCGGATGACAGCGGGATGCTTCTCCAGTCCCGCGGCCGGGGTGGAGCCGGAAGCGACCACGGTCGGTACGAAACCCGGACCCAGCCGGTGCGCCGCCGCCGGTCGCGCCGGGGCCGGGGCCGGGTCGTGCGGATGCGGGTCTTTGCTGGCCGACGAGGGGGGGCCGACATGGGCACCGTCCCCACCGGAGTTCATCCAGGAGGTGGCGGCGGTGGCGGCGATTGCCAGCAGGATCGAGGCGGTCAGTACGCGCTGCTTGATGTCCATGCGGTAGTGCTCCTAACGGATTGCGCGGGATGGCATTGCAGGTAATGGCCGCGAAAGCGCTCGCCAGATGGGGCGGCGCGCTTGTCGAAGCCGGGATGTCGTGCGCTGTCACAGGGGCACCGGCTGATCTCGGGGCTCCCAACCGTTACTCGTCGCCGCGATCCGGAAGGCGACATCGCCTGCGGTGACGGGCGCGGGGCCGCCCGGATCGCCCCGCGGGTCGCCAGGGGGCATTGACGCGGATTCAACAGGCGCGCCCCTACGCTGCGGAGGATCGCCTTCACCGACCACGGAGCAAGCCATGTCGTTGACCATCAATATCGACCTGTCGGACGAGGACCTGGAGAGGTTCACCAGCCAGATCGAATCGGCCCGCAAGGACGCCGGTGCAAAGAGCAACGATGAAATCGTGGCCGCCGCCACGGTGCTGCTGGAGAAGGCGCAGCAGGGCGACCCGCCGCGATTCGTGAAGGAGCGCCTGCCAGCGCTGGGCACCCTGATCGCGATGCTGCGCGACGAAGCCTGGGCGCTGTCTGAAGAGGATTCGCTGCGTGTCCGCGGCGCCCTGAACTACCTGGCCGCGCCTGCCGACATGATTCCGGATGATGTACCGGTGTTCGGATTCCTCGACGACGCGATCATGATCGAGCTGTGCGCCCGTGCCCTGACGCACGAGATCGAGGCCTACGACGATTTCTGCGACTTCCGTCAGCGTGAGTCCGAGCGCCGTTCGCTTCAACCCGAGACGGTCGGCCGGGCGGAC
The DNA here is from genome assembly GCA_036524935.1 of Lysobacter sp. GTDB lineage: Bacteria > Pseudomonadota > Gammaproteobacteria > Xanthomonadales > Xanthomonadaceae > Lysobacter_J. The sequence continues at coordinate 19,865 of DATDBK010000164.1, forward strand.
TGGCTGCAGGCCCGCCGCGACGAGCTGCAGGAGCGCATGCACCGCCGCCGTGGCCGCGAGTCCGGTCGCGGCTTTGGCCAGGGCTACGGTTCCAGCAGCGGCTACGGCAGCCCGGTCAGCCGTTACGCCGACAGCGGTTGGCGGCCCGGTCCGTTCAAGTTCCGCTGAGTCCTCGGCGGGGCGGGCAGGGGTGCGAGGGCACCCGCGGGGCCTGATGGCTCCGCGGCTGCTACAATTCGCGGTTCCTTTGACCGCACCGCACGGACATGATCGAACTCAATCCCGTCCGCCAGCGCATCGCCGACCTCACCGGTCGGCTGGATTCGCTTAGGGGGTATCTTTGACTACGACAGCAAAGTCGAACGTCTCGAAGAAGTAAACCGCGAACTCGAAAGCCCGAACATCTGGAACGACTCCGAGCGTGCCCAGGGTCTGGGTCGTGAGCGCTCCTCGCTGGAAAAGGTCGTCGACGGCATCCGCAACCTCACCGACGGCCTCAATGGCGCAGGCGAGTTGCTCGAGCTGGCCGAAATGGAGGACGACGAGGGCACCGCGCTGGCGGTGGTCGACGACGTCGAGCGCTATGCCAAGGAAGTCGAGAAGCTCGAGTTCCGGCGCATGTTCTCCGGCAAGATGGATACGGCCAACGCCTTCGTCGACATCCAGGCCGGCGCCGGCGGCACCGAAGCCCAGGACTGGGCCGAGATCCTGCTGCGCATGTACCTGCGCTGGTGCGAATCGCGCGGCTGGAAGACCGAGTTGATGGAAGTCAGCGGCGGCGACGTCGCGGGCATCAAGTCGGCCACGCTGCGGGTCGAGGGCGACTTCGCCTACGGCTGGCTCAAGACCGAAACCGGCGTGCACCGCCTGGTGCGCAAGTCGCCGTTCGACTCCGACAACCGCCGCCACACCAGTTTCACCTCGGTGTTCGTGTCGCCGGAAGTCGACGACAACATCGACATCGAGATCAACCCGGCCGACCTGCGCACCGACGTCTACCGCTCCTCCGGCGCCGGTGGCCAGCACGTCAACAAGACCGAATCGGCGGTGCGCATCACGCACATTCCGAGCGGCATCGTCGTGGCCTGCCAGACCGGTCGCAGCCAGCACCAGAACCGCGACAACGCGATGAAGATGCTGGCCGCCAAGCTCTACGAGCTGGAGATCCAGAAGCGCAATGCCGAGCGCGATGCGGTCGAGGCGACCAAGTCCGACATCGGCTGGGGCAGCCAGATCCGCAACTACGTGCTCGACCAGAGTCGCATCAAGGATCTGCGCACCGGCATCGAGCGCAGCGACACGCAGAAGGTCCTCGATGGCGACCTCGACGAATTCGTCGAGGCCAGCCTGAAATCGGGCCTGGAAGTGGGCTCCAAGCGCACCGACGCAGTTTGATCCAGCACACTTTCGTCATTCCCGCGCAGGCGGGAACCCAGCGACTTTGCTTTCACTGAAAAGAACAAAGACACTGGGTTCCCGCCTGCGCGGGAATGACGGGCCTCCATCCTCAAGCAAGATCAAGAATCCATGACCGACCAGCCCACGCCCCAGACGCACACCGACGGCAGCCAGCCGGACGAGAACCGGCTCATCGCCGAGCGTCGCGCCAAACTCACGGCGCTGCGCGGGCAGGGCATCGCGTTCCCGAACGACTTCCGTCGTGCCGACTACGCGGGCGACCTGCAGGATGCCTATGCCGATCCGGAGCGATGGACGGCCGAGGCACTGGAAGGAAAGCGCCACCGCGTCGCCGTCGCCGGCCGCGTGCTGCTCAAGCGCGACATGGGCAAGGCCGGCTTCGCGCAGATCCAGGACGAGTCGGGGCGCCTGCAGCTGTGGCTGAAGAAGGACCTGCTCGGCGATGCCTACGAGGTGTTCAAGGAACTCGACCTGGGCGACATCGTCTCGGCCGAAGGTGAGCTGACGCGCACGCGTACCGGCGAGCTTTCGCTCAAGGCCGCGAGCCTGCGCCTGCTGACCAAGGCGCTGCGTCCGCTGCCGGACAAGTTCCACGGCATGGCCGACGTCGAGCAGCGCTATCGCCAGCGTTACGTCGACCTGATCGTGACGCCCGAGGCGCGCGACGTGTTCGTCAAGCGCTCGAAGATCATCCGCGCGATGCGCGCCTGGCTCGACGCTCGGCGCTTCCTCGAAGTCGAGACGCCGATGATGCATTACATCCCCGGCGGCGCCGCGGCCAAGCCGTTCGTCACGCATCACAACGCGCTCGACCTGCAGTTGTACCTGCGCGTGGCGCCGGAGCTGTACCTCAAGCGCCTGGTCGTCGGCGGCCTGGAGCGCGTCTACGAGATCAACCGCAATTTCCGCAACGAGGGCGTGTCGACCCGGCACAACCCCGAGTTCACGATGCTTGAGCTGTACGAGGCCTATGCCACCTACACCGAGATCATGGACCTGACCGAAGGCGTGATCCGTGACGTCGCCCAGGGCGTGCTCGGCACCACGCAGCTGCACTGGGAAGGTCACGACATCGACGTCGGCCCGGCCTTCCGGCGCTGGTCGATGACCGATGCCGTGCTCGAGCACAACCCGGAGATCCCGCGCGAGGAACTTCGCGATATCGACAAGATGCGTGCGCATTGCGCCCGCCTCGGCATCCCGGCCAAGCCCGGCAATGGCTGGGGCAAGCTGTTGCTGGACATCTTCGAGAAGACCGTCGAGCACACCCTGGTGCAGCCGACCTTCATCATCGACCACCCGGTCGAGGTCAGCCCGCTGGCCCGCGCCAGCGACCGCGACCCGGAACTGACCGACCGCTTCGAGCTGTTCATCAACGGCAAGGAGCTGGCCAACGGCTTCTCCGAGCTCAATGACCCCGAGGACCAGGCCGAGCGCTTCCGCGCCCAGGTCGAGGCCAAGGAGGGCGGCGACGATGAAGCCATGCATTTCGACGCCGACTACATCCGTGCGCTGGAGGTCGGCCTGCCGCCAACCGGCGGCCTGGGCATCGGCATCGACCGCCTGGTGATGCTGATGACGGGCTCCACGTCGATCCGCGACGTCCTGCTGTTCCCGTACATGCGCCCCGAGGCGGGCGGCTGATCCTGAACCAACAACGCCGGATTACCGGACTGGCGAAAGGAACCCTGCGGACGATCGCGCCGCGGGGTATCCTCGGTCCCGTGGCCACCACAGGGGGTGGCGGCTCTAATGGATGTCCGGTGTGAACGTCGTTATCGTCGATGATCAAACTTCTGCGCGCACCATGCTGCGCCACATCATTGAAGACATATCCTCCGAGCTGAGGGTCTCGGACTTCGGCGACCCGGAGGCGGCGCTGGGCTGGTGCGAGAGCAACCAGCCCGATCTGCTTCTGCTGGATTACCGGATGCCGGCGCTCGATGGCCTCGAGTTCGCCAGGCGCTTCCGCCGCCTGCCGATGCACCGCGACATCCCGATCATCCTGGTGACGGTGGTCGGCGACGAACCGGTGCGACAGGCTGCGCTCGAAGCCGGCGTCATCGATTTCCTGGTCAAGCCGGTGCGACCGCGCGAACTTCGCGCCCGCTGCCGCAACCTGTTGCAACTGCGCCAGCAGTCGGAAAACGTCAAGCAGCGTGCGCTGTCGCTGGAACAGCGGCTGCTGTCGAGCATGCACGAGGTCGAGGAACGCGAGCGCGAGACGCTGTCGCGGCTGGCACGTGCGATCGAGTACCGCGATGCCGGCACCAGCGCCTATCTCGAGCGCATGGCCCATGTCGCCGGCCTGATCGCCGAGCAGCTGGGCATGTTCGAAGACGAAGTCCGCGTGATCGAAATGGCCGCGCCGTTGCACGACATCGGCAAGATCGCCATTCCCGATGCAGTGCTGATGAAGTCCGGCCCGCTGACCGAGGACGAGACCGCGGTGATGCGCCGTCACCCGCGCATCGGCTACGAACTGCTCAGCGGCAGCCAGAACCGCTTCATCCAGGCCGGCGCCCTGATCGCCCTGCGCCATCACGAGCGTTACGACGGCAGCGGCTATCCTGACGGCCTGGTGGGCGAGGAAATTCCGTTGGAAGCCAGGATAGTGGCGGTCGCGGACGTTTTCGATGCGCTGATTTCGCCCCGGCCGTACAAGAAGGCCTGGGACGCGGATGCGGCGCTGGGCTACCTGTACGCGCAACGTGGGCGGCTGTTCGATCCGCGCTGCGTCGACGCCCTGATCCGCAGTCGTGAGCGGCTCGAGGACATCTGCAACCGCTTTTCGACGGTTTCCGCACGCCCCGGCATGGAGTAGCCATGGTTTCGGTCCTGCACAAGCTGAAGACGCGCCTGGCCGCTCGGCCCGACAGCGAACACGCGCAGGACCTGGTCCGGATCGCCATCACGGCGCTGTTCTCGACCTATCTGGGCTGGCGCTTCCTGCACCTGGACGGCGCCGACAACACCCTGCCGCTGACCTGGATGATCCTGCTCGGCGAGCTGATCGTGGCGCTGGGCCTGCTGGCCGCGATCCTGCTGCAGCCGGGCGTGTCGCACGTGCGGCGCTGGATCGGAATGCTCACCGACTATTCGGCGATGGGCGCGATCATGTGCATCCAGGGCGAGCCCGCCGCGCCGCTGTATGCCGTGTACCTGTGGGTCACGATCGGCAACGGCATGCGCTATGGCAGCCGTTACCTGCGCATCGCCACCGCGCTGGCGACCGCGTCGTTCCTGTCGGTGATCCTGATCTCGCCGTACTGGCGCGACAACCCGTATCTGGCCTGGGGCCTGCTGCTGGGCCTGGGCGCTGTGCCGCTCTACTTCGACTCGCTGCTCAACGCGCTGACCCGGGCCGTGGACGACGCGCGCAAGGCCAACGAGGCCAAGAGCCGCTTCCTGGCCAACATGAGCCACGAGTTCCGCACCCCGCTCAACGGCCTGGCCGGCATGTCGGAACTGCTGGCGACCACGCGCCTGGATGCCGAGCAGCGCGAATGCCTGAGCACCATCCAGGCCTCGACCCGCAGCCTTCTGGCGCTGGTCGAGGACGTGCTGGACATCTCCGCGATCGAGGCCGGCAAGCTCAAGCTCGACCTGGTCGAATTCATTCCGCAGGAACTGGTCGACAGCATCGGCCTGATCCTGCAGCCGCAGGCCCGCGCCAAGGAACTGCTTTACGAAGCGGCGATCGGCAAGGACGTGCCGGTCAGCCTTCGCGGCGACGTCGTCCACCTGCGCCAGGTGCTGATCAACCTGGCCGGCAACGCGGTCAAGTTCACCGACCAGGGCTCGGTCAGCCTCGATGTCAGCGTGGTCGACCAGAGCCCGACCAGGGTCCGGCTGCGCTTTTCGGTGACCGATACCGGCATTGGCGTGCCGATCGCGATGCGCCAGCGCCTGTTCGAGGCCTTCGAACAGGCCGATGTCAGCCTCGCCCGCCGCTATGGCGGCACCGGCCTGGGCACGACGATCGCCAAGGGCCTGACCGAGGCGATGGGCGGCAGCATCGGCTTCGAAAGCGTGGAACAGCGCGGCAGCCGGTTCTGGGTCGACCTGCCGTTCGACCGGATCATCGACGAAGCCGGCGCCGAGGCCGGGGCCGTGTTTGCGCCCGATGGCAGCTCGCGGGCCGACTCGGACGGCGCAGGTTCGCCCAACGTCATCGCCTTCTCCGATCCGTTCCTGCGCCACCGCGCCCGCGTGCGCAGTCTCGGCATCCTGGTGGCGGACGACCATGTCGCCAACCGCATGGTGCTGCAGCGCCTGCTGCAGAAAGCCGGCCATCGGGTCACCTGTGTCGATGGCGGCGGCGAAGCGCTCAATGCGCTGTCCGGTTCGGACTACGACGCCGTCGTCGCCGACCTGCACATGCCCGATGTCAGTGGCCTCGACCTGCTGCGCCAGCTGCGGGTGATGGAGGCCGGTGGCGGCCGCCGCACGCCGGTGCTGATCCTCAGCGCAGACGTCACCCCCGCATCGATCCGCGCCTGCGAACAGGCCGGCGCGCGTGCCTTCCTGGCCAAGCCGGTGTCGACAGTGCGCCTGCTCGACACGCTGGCCGAGATCGCTGCCAACACCCGCTTCGCCGGCGCGCCGCTGGTCGCCCTTCGCAGCGAGCTGCCAAGCGGTGACGGCACCTTCGACAGCTCCGTGCTCGATGAGCTCGGCGCGCTCGGAATGGGCGCCGGTTTCGAGCGCGAGTTCATCGCCCAGTGCCTGCGTGACGCCGACGGCTGCATGGTCGGGTTGCGCCAGGCCGGCGAGCAGGCCGACTGGGACCGGGCCCGCGATCACGCGCATGCGCTCAAGGGCGTGGCCAGCAATCTCGGCCTGAACAAGCTGGCCGCGGTCAGCGGCGAGATCATGCGGCTGCCCGACTGGCAGCTCGCGCGCGAGTGGCAGGCCCGCCTCGACGGCCTGGGCGAGCGCATGGCGCAGGGCAGGGCGGCGCTCGACACGCGTGAGCGGCAGCGTGCCGCGCGCGGAGAAGGCGAGCGGTAGGCGTGGCGAAACGAACGGAAGGGCACCGGCCCGCCGGATTCCCCTCCTGCGGGCTCTGATTCCCCTGAATTTTCTGGATGTTGCGTGTCAGGCGGGCATCGGCCAGCCTGATTCTTCTGCGTTTCCCCAGTCAATCAGCATTCCGGCCTTTCGGCTGCTCAGGCAGCTCCGTTGCCGGCCCTGCGTTCCTGTGCCCGCACCAGCCGGTCCATCGTTCGCAGCGACTTGTCGCCAAGCTGCAGCGCCGTGTCCACCCACACTTCGGTGATCCGCATCATCTCGTCGAGGCTGACGGCCTGGGTCATCTGCCGGACCTGGTGCATGGCCGCGCGCGCATGCGGGATGCGCAGGTTGCCGCGGATCACGTCCTCGACCGCCGCCACGCCTTCGCCGCGCGGAACCAGCACGTCGACCAGGCCCATGCGGTGCATTTCCTGGCTGGTGAACATGTTGCCTTCCAGCATCAGCTTTTCGGCCACGTGCGGAGTGACGCGCTTGCACAGGAACGAGTACGCGCCCATGCCCGGGAACAGGTCGAACAGCACCTCCGGCAGGCCCATCAGCACATCTTCTTCGGCAACGATGGTGTGGCAGCTCAGCGCTGCTTCGAAGCCGCCGCCCAGCGCATCACCCTGGAGCAGGGCAATGCTGTGCGCGCCCGCGCCGAGGCCGTCGTGAAAGGCATGCACGCCACGCACGCACTGGCGCGCATAGGTCAGCAGGCCGTCGCGGTCGCCCGCGCGGATCAGGCGGCAGAACAGATCCAGGTCGCCGCCGAGGTTGAAGGCATCGGCGTCGGAGGCCAGCACCACGTGCGACAGCCCGCGGCTGCCGGGGGCCGCGCGAAGGCGATCACCGAGGCCGCGCTGGTACTGGATGATGTCGTCCACCAGATCCATCGAGAAGCAGGCGCGGCGGCCCGGCACGGCGCCGGCGTGCATGTGGCACCAATAGACGCCGCGCTCGGTTTCCTCGACGACCCGCAGGTTGCGCCCGGATGCAGTGCGGTGGAACGGGTAGACAGCTGACATTGCGAATCCTCCGTGGATAAAAACCGTCCGGCCGGTCGCGCTGTTCGGGACGGCATTGCGATCAAGGGGGTGCGTCCGACCGCTCGATTCTATGCCTACAAAAGCAAACGCCCGCAAGGCCGTTGGGCCTTGCGGGCGTCAGAAGCGGGCGCTGGACCGGTCCCGGCCCCGCCCGGATCAGCGGGGAGTGGGGCTGTCGCGCAGTTCCCGGCGCAGGATCTTGCCTACGTTGGTCTTTGGCAGCTCGGTCCGGAACTCGACATACCTGGGGTGCTTGTAGCCGGTCAGGTGCTCGCGGGCATGGGCCTTGACGTGCTCTGCGGTCAGGGCCGGGTCCTTCTTGACGATCACCACCTTGACCGCCTCACCGGACTTTTCGTCCGGGACGCCCACGGCTGCCACCTCGAGTACGCCCGGCATCATCGCGATCACGTCCTCGATTTCGTTCGGGTACACGTTGAAGCCCGAGACCAGGATCATGTCCTTCTTGCGGTCGACGATGAAGAAGAAGCCGTTCTCGTCCATCCGCGCCATGTCGCCGGTGTGCAGCCAGCCGTCGGCGTCGATCACCGCGGCGGTGTCCTCGGGCCGGCGCCAGTACCCCTTCATGACCTGCGGGCCCTTGATGCAGAGCTCGCCGACGTCGCCCATCGGCAGCGTCACACCGTTCTCGTCCTTGACGCAGGCGTCGGTGGAGGAGATCGGCAGGCCGATCGAGCCGTTGTACTCCTTCAGGTCCATCGGGTTGATGCAGGCCGCCGGCGACGTCTCGGTCAGGCCGTAGGCCTCGACCAGGGTCACCCCGGTGACCTGCTTCCAGCGCTCGGCAACCGAGCGCTGCACGGCCATGCCGCCGCCCAGGGTCAGGTGCAGCCTGGAGAAATCGATCTCATCGAAACCCGGTGTGTTGAGCAGGCCGTTGAAGAGCGTGTTGACGCCGGTGATCGCGGTAAACGGCACGCTCTTGAGCTCCTTGACGAAGCCCTTCATGTCGCGCGGGTTGGTGATCATGTAATTCAGACCGCCGAACTTCATGAAGACCAGTCCGTTCGCCGTCAACGCGAAGATGTGGTACAGCGGCAGCGCGGTGATGATCACTTCCTCGCCGTACTTGACGCCGGTGCCCACCCACATCGCCGCCTGCTGCATGTTGGCGACGAGGTTGCGGTGGGTCAGCATCGCACCCTTTGCAACGCCGGTCGTGCCGCCGGTGTACTGCAGGAACGCGATGTCCTGCGGCGAGATTTCGACATCGGCCAGGTTGTGGCGCTGGCCCAGCGCCAAGGCGTCGCGGAAGCGGATCGAACCGGGCAGGTTGAAGTCCGGCACCATCTTCTTCACGTACTTCAGGACGAAGTTCACCACCGTGCCCTTGAGCCCGAGCATGTCGCCCAGGCCGGTCGTGATGACCTGCTTGATCTGGGTGTCGGCCAGCACTTCCTCGACGGTGTGCGCGAAGTTGTCGAGCACGAGGATGGCGGTGGTGCCGGAGTCGACGAGCTGGTGCCTGAGCTCGCGCGCGGTGTACATCGGATTGGTGTTGACGACCGTCAGGCCGGCGCGCAGGACACCGAAGGTGGCGATCGGGTACTGCAGGCAGTTGGGCATCATGATCGCGACGCGATCGCCCTTCTTGAGCTTCAGCTCGCCCAGCAGGTACGCGGCGAACTGCGCGCTGAGCTGGTCGATTTCGGCATAGGTGAGGGTCTTGCCGAGGTTGGCGAAGGCCGGACGATCACGATACTTCTCGATCGCGTTTTCCAGCACGGCGACGACGGACGGAAACTCGTCCACATCGATCTCGGCCGCAACCCCCTGCGGATACTGGGCCAGCCAAGGACGTTCAAAACTCATCGCGCGATCCCCTCTCCAATCGCAGTTGATAGCCTTCGGTGGCGCGTGATGCGAATGCGCTGCCGTACGGTGCTTCCAGCGATTGGAGCATAGGGCCCATGGGCTGGCAAGGCGCGCTCAGGCAACACGACGGTGCCCGCGGCGGCATGGCAGCATGGTCCGGGGGAACACGAAGGGGCAGGGCATGCAGGCGACGAACGCGTTTGTGCGGTGCAGCGTGACACTGATGGTGTTGATCATGGCGGCGACCGGTTGCGGTCGAACGCCGCCGGAGCAGCGACTTCGCGACACAGTCGCGACGCTGCAGCAGGGCATCGAGCAACGCGATGCATCGGTGCTGGATGACGTCCTCGCAGAAGATTTCATCGGGCCCGGTTCGCTCGATCGCGAAGGCGCCGGCAGGATGGCGCGCCTGATGTTCCTGCGTCATCGACAGGTCGGCATGAACCTGGGGCCGGTTTCGGTGCAACTTCAGCCGCGTCATGCAACGGCCCGATTCACCGCCGCGCTGACCGGTGGCGCGGGTGACTTGCTTCCCGACGCTGCTCAGGTCTACGAGGTCGAGACCGGCTGGCGCGAAGAAGCGGGCGAGTGGCGACTTACCAGCGCGACCTGGACGCCGAAGCTGTAGCTGCAATCGAACCTCCTCATGTCACCCCCGCGAAGGCGGGGATCCAGGGACGTTGATACGGCCGACGCGAACGCCCCCGGATTCCCGCCTGCGCGGGAATGACGGCGGGATGATGTGCAGTGAACCCGCGTGCCGGCGGTCACACCGGCTTCTTTGCCGCCAGCTGCCGCAGCACGTAATGCAGGATGCCGCCGTGGCGGAAGTACTCGACTTCCTTCGGCGTCAGCAGCAGTACCCGCACTTCGAAGCGCTTCTCGCTGCCGTCGGTGCGGCGCGCGGTGACGGTTGCAGTCCTTGCGCGGCCGTCGTCGATGCCGGTCACGCTGATTTCCTCCGATCCATCCAGGCCATGCGTCTGCGCGTTCTCGCCGTCCTTGAACTGCAGCGGGAGTACGCCCATGCCGACCAGGTTGGAGCGGTGGATGCGTTCGAAGCTCTCGGCGATCACGGCTTTGACGCCCAGCAGGTTGGTGCCCTTGGCCGCCCAGTCGCGCGATGAGCCGGTGCCGTATTCCTTGCCGGCCATCACCACCAGCGGCACGCCCGCGGCCTTGTACTTCATCGCCGCGTCGTAGATCGACATCTTCTCCGGCGCCGCGCCGGCCTTGCCGAAGTACAGCGTGTTGCCGCCTTCCTCGCCGCCGAGCATCAGGTTCTTGATGCGGATGTTGGCGAACGTGCCGCGGACCATCACGTCGTCGTTGCCGCGACGGCTGCCATAGCTGTTGAAGTCGGCCGGCTGCACGCCGCGCTCGACCAGGAAGCGCCCCGCCGGCGAATCCTTCTTGATGTTGCCGGCCGGAGAGATGTGGTCGGTGGTGATCGAGTCGCCGAACAGGCCCATGATGCGGGCGCCATGGACGTCGTCGATCGTGCCCACGGCCATGGTCATGCCGTCGAAGTACGGTGGGTTCTTGATGTAGGTCGAGGCACCGTCCCAGGCGAACGACTCGCCTTCGGGCGAGGCGATCTGGTTCCAGCGCGAATCGCCCTTGAACACGTCCGCGTAGTTCTGCGCGAACAGCTCCGGGCCGACCGTCGCGGCGATGACGTCGCCGATCTCCTTGTTGCTCGGCCAGATGTCGCGCAGGTGCACGGCGCGACCGTCGGGCGTGTGGCCGAGAGGTTCGCGGGTGAGGTCGATGTCGACCGTGCCGGCGATTGCGTAGGCGACCACCAACGGCGGCGAGGCCAGGTAGTTCATCTTCACTTCGGGGTGCACGCGGCCTTCGAAGTTGCGGTTGCCCGACAGCACCGATGCAACGGCGAGGTCGTTTTCGGCGATGCCACGCGACACTTCATCGGGCAGCGGGCCGGAGTTGCCGATGCAGGTGGTGCAGCCGTAGCCGACGACGAAGAAACCGAGCTTCTCCAGGTCGTCGAGGACGCCGGCCTTCTTCAGGTAATCGGTGACCACCAGCGAGCCCGGTCCGAGCGAGGTCTTGACCCACGGCTTGGCCTTGAGCCCGAGCTTGACGGCGTTTCGCGCGAGCAGGCCGGCGCCGAGCATCACCGCCGGGTTGGAGGTGTTGGTGCACGAGGTGATGGCGGCGATCACCACCGAGCCGTCGCACAGGTCGGCGTCCTGGTCCTGGATGTGGATCTTCGAGCGCGGTCGCGCTGCAAGGTGTTCGGCCTGCGGCTGGTGACCGCCTTCGGCGTCCATCCGGCGCGTGGCGCCGTTGACGCGGTGCGAGGTCAGGTCGCCGAGGTTCTCGGTGAAGTTGGCTTTGACGTCGCTCAGCAGGACGCGGTCCTGCGGGCGCTTGGGACCGGCCAGCGACGGCTTGACGTCGGCGAGGTTGAGTTCGAGCGTGGTCGAGTAGTTGGCCTCGGCCTGGCCCGGCTCGTGCCACAGGCCCTGGGCCTTGGCATAGGCCTCGACCAGTGCGACTTGTTCGTCGCTGCGCCCGGACAGGCGCAAGTAAGTCAGCGACTCGGAATCGATCGGGAATATGCCGCAGGTCGCACCGTATTCCGGCGCCATGTTGGCGATCGTCGCGCGGTCGGCCAGCGGCAGGTGGGGCAGGCCTTCGCCGTAGAACTCGACGAACTTGCCGACCACGCCGAGCTTGCGCAGCATCTGGGTGACGGTCAGCACCAGGTCGGTGGCGGTGGTGCCCTCGGGCAGCCTGCCGGTGAGCTTGAAGCCGACCACCTGCGGGATCAGCATCGACGAAGGCTGGCCGAGCATGGCCGCCTCGGCCTCGATGCCGCCCACGCCCCAGCCGAGCACGCCGATGCCGTTGATCATCGTGGTGTGACTGTCGGTGCCGAACACGGTGTCGGGGAAGGCGAGCAGTTCACCGTCGACTTCACGTTCAACGACGACACGCGCCAGGTTTTCCAGGTTCACCTGGTGGACGATGCCGGTATTGGGTGGCACCACCTTGAAGTTGTGGAAGGCCTTCTGGCCCCAGCGCAGGAAGCTGTAGCGCTCCATGTTGCGCTCGAACTCGATCTTGCCGTTGAGGTCCAGCGCGTCGGCGCGGCCGAACACGTCGACCTGTACCGAATGGTCGATGACCAGTTCCGACGGGATCAGCGGGTTGATCTGGCCGGCGTTGCCGCCGAGCTTGCTGACCGCATCGCGCATCGCCGCCAGGTCGACCACGCACGGCACGCCGGTGAAGTCCTGCAGGACCACGCGCGCAGGCATGAAGGCGATCTCGGTGTCGGGCTCCTTGCTGGCATTCCAATTCGCCACGGCCTCGATGTGGTCCGTGCCGACCGTGATGCCGCCGTCTTCATGGCGCAGCAGGTTCTCGAGCAGGATCTTCATCGAATAGGGCAGCTTGCGGATGTCGAAACGCTCGCCCAGCGCCGGCAGGCTGTTGTAGGTGAGGGTCCGGCCGTTGACGACAAGCTGGCGGCGGGTGGAGAAGGAGTCGAGCATGAGTGGGGCTCCTGATCGTGTGGCTTGGCCCGTGGCGGGCGCTATGGCTTGCACGGCGCCGGCCCTGCCGACGCGGTCCGTCGATTATCACCCTATCGGATTCAGGTAGCGTGCAGACCATGGTCGCAACGTGGCCACGGAGTGTTCCAACGGCGCTTCAAACCCTTGTGGCACATGGCCCGGAGACCTTTTGCGCATTGCCCGGACTGGCCATTCAAGGCAAAATACGCAGTCGAGGGGCAGTCCCTTGCCAGGGCGCTCCGACCCCAGCTGACCAGCCTGCACGCCCGCCGTCCGGCGCGCCGAACAGCGCTCGCAGTTGTCTATTCGCTTCAACCGACGGGACTCTCAATGCTCTCCAGCTACCGCCAACACGTTGCCGAGCGCGCCGCGCTGGGCATTCCGCCGCTGCCGCTGACCGCACAGCAGACTGCTGAGGTCATCGAGCTGCTGAAGAATCCGCCGGCGGGCGAGGGGCAGTTCCTGCTCGACCTGATCACCAGCCGCGTGCCGGCCGGCGTCGACGACGCCGCCAAGGTCAAGGCCTCCTACCTGGCCGCGGTCGCCTTCGGCACCGAGACCAATTCGCTGATCAACCGCGAGCGCGCAACCGAACTGCTCGGCACCATGCTGGGCGGCTACAACATCCATCCGCTGGTCGACCTGCTCGACGATGCGCAGGTCGGCGTCATCGCCGCCGAGGCGCTGAAGAAGACGCTGCTGATGTTCGACGCCTTCCACGACGTGCAGGAAAAGGCCGAGGGCGGCAACGCCAACGCCAAGGCCGTGCTGCAGAGCTGGGCCGACGCCGAGTGGTTCACCAGTCGCCCGCAGGTTCCTTCCAGCCTGACCATCACCGTTTTCAAGGTGACCGGCGAAACCAACACCGATGACCTGTCGCCGGCACCGGACGCGACCACCCGCCCGGACATCCCGCTGCACGCGCTGGCGATGCTGAAGAACCGCCGCGACGGCATCGAGCCGGAAGAAGATGGCAAGCGCGGTCCGGTCAATTTCATCGAGTCGCTGAAGGACAAGGGCCACCTGGTCGCCTACGTCGGCGACGTTGTCGGCACCGGCTCCTCGCGCAAGTCGGCGACCAACTCGGTGCTGTGGTTCACCGGCGAGGACATCCCCTTCATCCCGAACAAGCGTTTCGGCGGCGTATGCCTGGGCAGCAAGATCGCACCGATCTTCTACAACACGATGGAAGACGCCGGCGCGCTGCCGATCGAACTCGACGTGTCGCAGATGAACATGGGCGACGTGGTCGAGCTGCGTCCGTACGAGGGCAAGGCGCTCAAGGACGGCCAGGTCATCGCCGAGTTCTCGGTGAAGTCCGACGTGCTGTTCGATGAAGTCCGCGCTGGCGGCCGCATCCCGCTGATCGTCGGCCGCGGCCTGACCGCCAAGGCGCGCGAAGCGCTCGGCCTGGCGCCGTCGACGCTGTTCCGCCTGCCGTCCAATCCGGTCGACAGTGGCAAGGGCTACTCGCTGGCGCAGAAGATGGTCGGCCGCGCCTGCGGGCTGGCCGAAGTCGATGGCGTGCAGCCGGGCATCCGACCGGGCACCTACTGCGAGCCGAAGATGACTTCGGTGGGTTCGCAGGACACGACCGGCCCGATGACCCGTGACGAGCTCAAGGACCTGGCCTGCCTGGGCTTCTCCGCCGACCTGGTGATGCAGTCGTTCTGCCACACCGCGGCGTACCCGAAGCCGGTCGACGTCAAGACCCACCACGACCTGCCGGCCTTCATCAGCAACCGTGGCGGCATCTCGCTGCGCCCGGGCGATGGCGTGATCCATTCCTGGCTCAACCGCATGCTGCTGCCCGACACGGTCGGCACCGGCGGCGACAGCCACACCCGTTTCCCGGTTGGCATCTCGTTCCCGGCCGGCTCCGGCCTGGTCGCGTTCGCCGCGGCCACCGGCGTGATGCCGCTGGACATGCCCGAGTCGGTGCTGGTGCGCTTCAAGGGCACCATGCAGCCGGGTGTGACCCTGCGTGACCTGGTCAACGCGATCCCGCTGGCTGCCATCAAGCAGGGCACGCTGACGGTTGCCAAGCAGGGCAAGAAGAACATCTTCTCCGGCCGCATCCTCGAGATCGAAGGCCTGCCGCAGCTCAAGGTCGAGCAGGCGTTCGAGCTGTCCGACGCCTCGGCCGAACGTTCGGCCGCCGGCTGCACGGTCAAGCTCGACAAGGAACCGATCATCGAATACCTCACCAGCAACATCACGCTGCTGAAGTGGATGATCGCCGAGGGCTACGCCGACCCGCGCTCGCTGGCGCGCCGCATCAAGGGCATGGAAGCCTGGCTGGCCAATCCGCAGCTGCTGGAAGGCGATGCCGATGCCGAATACGCCGCCGTCATCGAGATCGACCTCGACCAGATCGTCGAGCCGATCGTGGCCTGCCCGAACGACCCGGATGACGTGAAGACGCTGTCCGAGGTTGCCGGCGCGGCCATCGACGAGGTCTTCATCGGTTCGTGCATGACCAACATCGGTCACTTCCGTGCCGCCGCCAAGCTGCTGGAAGGCCAGCGCGACATCCCGACCCGCCTGTGGGTCGCGCCGCCGACCAAGATGGACGCTTCGGAGCTGACCAAGGAAGGCCACTACGGCACCTTCGGCACCGCCGGTGCGCGCATGGAAATGCCGGGCTGCTCGCTGTGCATGGGCAACCAGGCACAGGCGCGCGAGGGCGCGACGGTGTTCTCGACCAGCACCCGCAACTTCCCGAACCGCCTGGGCCGCAACACCAACGTGTACCTGGGCTCGGCGGAACTGGCGGCGATCTGCTCGCGCCTGGGCCGCATCCCGACCCGCGAGGAGTACATGGCGGACATCGGCGTGATCAACGCGAAGGGCGCCGAAATCTACCGCTACATGAACTTCGACCAGATCGAGGACTACCGCCAGGTCGCCGAGACCGTCGCGGCCTGATCGGGTCGTAGTGCGTTGAACAATAACCCCGGCCATGCCGGGGTTTTTTGTGGACTACTTGTTGCTACGGGTGACAAAGACTGTGCCGTCCATCGCTAACCGCGAAGCTGGCCGACCCCGCGCGTCCAGTGCGTGACAACAGTCAAGGACTTGCGTCGCACGCTGTCGTTACATCGCGCGCAGCAGGGGGACAACATGAAAGCGCACAAAGGGACGGATCGCGTCGAACAGACGCTTCGCTGGACGCTCGCGCTCGCGTTGATCGCGGCGGTCTGCTGGGCCCTGGGGCAGAGCGGGGGAGCGCTGGTTCCGCTGGCCTAGCGGTAACGCCGCGCTCTTCCAGGGAATGTCAGCCCAGGTGGTCCTTGACCGCCGTCAGCAGCTCGCGCCTGCGCAGCAGGAAGTCCCAGAGGCTGCCGCCGCATTGCCGCCAGAGCACCGCCGAGCGCACGGCGGCCAGCAGGATCGCGCGCACTTCGGCGACCACCGTGGCCTGCCCGAGGTAGTGCGGGTTGCCCTGGACCAGCACGCGCGGGCGCAGGTGGCTCAGGGTTTCGGCGTACAGGCTGCCAAGGGCATTGAGGACGTCGGGATGGCTGCTTCCCGAGCGCTCGGCGTTGCCGGCCTGGGCACGGATGCCGGCCTGGACGCGTTCGGCCATGTCGTGGTCGCGAACGAAGCGGCGCTCCAGCTGCAGCACCGCCAGCACCAGCCGCGGCAACTGCTCGTCGCGCTGCTGGTTGCTGAAGTAGTCGCGCAGCAGGGTCAGCCCGGGGCGCACCGCGTCGATGTCACCGTAGATCGCGGCGGGCGAGGGCGCGTCGATGCGGAACACCGAATCCATGGCGGTGCCGAGGATGGCCGCATTGGCCTGGCCGGTGTCGGCGACGCGCCGTACCTGTGCCAGCGCCTGCACCAGTCCGGCAAGGGCGAGGACGCGGGTGGACATGGATTTGCTTTGATTCATGCAGCTTGGGCCTTCAATCGTTGTTCCAGCGGCGCGTCGGTGGCGGCAATCACGGCGCCGCCAAGGCAGACCTCGCCGTCATAGAGCACCAGGGACTGCCCCGGCGTAACCGCACGTTGGGGGCGGGCGAAGCGGACTTCCAGGGTGCCGCCGTCGGCCACGCTGACCTCGCAGGCCTCGTCGGCCTGGCGGTAGCGGGTCTGGGCGGTGCAGGAGAAGCGGGCGGAAGGGGCCGCGCCGGCGATCCAGTGGGCCGGCTCGGACCAGAGCGTGTGCGACTGCAGCCAGGGGTTCTCGGCGCCCTGGTCGACGTACAGGACGTTGCCGGCGACATCCTTGCCGACCACGTACCACGGTGCCGGATCGAAGCCGCGGACGCCGCCGATGTTGAGGCCTTCGCGCTGGCCGAGGGTGAAATAGAACACGCCCGGGTGAAGGCCGATCACCTGGCCATCCGGCGTGCGCATCTCGCCTTCGCGCGCCGGCAGGTAGCGGCCGAGGAACTCGCGGAAATCACGCTCGCCGATGAAGCAGATGCCGGTGGAGTCCTTCTTGGCCGCGGTCGGCAGGCCGGCGTCGAGCGCCATCTGCCGCACGTCGCGCTTGATCAGTCCGCCGAGCGGGAATCTCGTCGCCGCCAGCTGGGCCTGGCCGAGCTGGTGCAGGAAGTAGCTCTGGTCCTTGCTGCGATCGACCGCGCGCAGCAGCAGGTGGCCACTGGCGGAGGCCTCGACCCGGGCGTAGTGGCCGGTGGCGATGTACTGCGCGCCCAGTTCGCGTGCGGCATCGAGGAAATGCTTGAACTTGATCTCGCGGTTGCACAGCACGTCGGGATTGGGCGTCCGGCCGGCGGCGTACTCGGCGAGGAAATGCTCGAACACCCCGGCCCAGTACTCGCCGGAGAAGTCGCGGAAGTGGATCTGGATGCCAAGCCGGCCGCTGACAGCGACCGCATCGCGACGGTCGTCCTCGGCGCGACAGTCACCGCTGCCGTCATCGGCCCAGTTCTGCATGAACAATCCGGCGATCGGCTCACCGGCGTCGCGCAGGTGCAGCGCGGCGACGGAGGAGTCGACGCCTCCGGACATGCCGACGATCGTCCGCACACACGAATTCATGCGAGGTGTCCGACCAGCTCCAGCGGGTGCCGGTGTCCGGCCAGGAAGTCGGCCGCGGCGCGCCATACCAGCGGGCTGCGGTGGCGGTCCCTGGCTTCCTGGAGCTCGCTGGGGGTCATCCAGATCGCGCGCACGATGCCGTCGTCCAGCGTTCGTGCCGGATCGTGCCTGACCGGTTCGGCGGCAAAGGCGAAACGCAGGTAGTGGCGTCCACCGCTGCCGTCGCCGTTGGCCGGTGCCTTCCACTGGTAGGCACCGACGAAGGCGGTCAGGCGGACGTCCCAGCCGGTCTCTTCCCGCGTTTCCCGCAGCGCCGCCTCGATCAGGCTTTCATCGGGCTCCAGGTGGCCCGCCGGCTGGTTCAGCACGAGACGGCCGCCGACCGATTCCTCGACCACGAGCAAGCGGCCGCCATCGACGACCACCGTCGCCACGGTCACATCGGGTTGCCAGAACCGGCCCTCGCGATAGCTCATTTCAGAATTCGTCCTTGCCCTGGGTCAACGCGGCTTCCATCTGGTCGGCCGACCGCAGGACGAAGTCCAGGGCGTCGTCGAGCTCCTTTGCTCCGGCGTCGGCGGCGATCTTGACCACGAACACCGCCATGTTGCCCTGCTTGACCCAGCCGCCGAGCTTGCTCGTCTGGCTGTCCTCGAGGAGGCGGTTGGCGACGTCGACCGGGAACTGCGCCGCGGAGGCGCGATACGCCGGCGACCAGATCTCGCGGATGTTGAGATTGCCGAACTTCTCGGTCGCCGAAAGCACGTAAGCCAGCTGGCTGCGATCGTCGTCCATGTTGAAAGTCAGCTTGTAGTCGCCGTCGTCGTCCACCTCGTACTTGTACTCGAGGCTGTCGAGGTGCCGGGCGATCTGCGGGTCGGCAGCAGAATGCTGTGTTTCACGGGCAGCAGTGTCGGCGGCAATAGCCGGCATCGATGACAGCGCAATCAGGGCCGCAGCAAGCAGACGCATCGAGTTTCGCTCCTTGGAAGGTGGGAAGCGGGGGATTGAGCGGCATTGTGCCGGCGCCCGGGCATGGGCGTCCACGACCGGCGCTGGACCGGGCCCTATAATTCCAGCCATGGCCAAACAGACCGAACACGAACATCACCACGGCGTGCTGGTGGAAACCGGCAAACCGGAGGTCGCCCGCCCGCCCCTTTATTCCGTCCTGATACTGAACGACGACTACACCCCGATGGACTTCGTGGTCGAGGTGCTGATGCGCTTTTTCGCCATGAACGCGGAAAAGGCCACCCAGATCATGCTGCACGTGCATACCCGCGGCCGCGGTGTGTGCGGGGTTTTCACCCGCGAGGTCGCAGAATCCAAAGTGGCTCAGGTGAACGAATTTTCAAGGCTCAACCAACACCCCTTGCTGTGCACGATGGAAAAGGCCTAAAAGTTCTGCTTAGCACGTCCTGACCAGTAAGAAGGGTGGAACCAGCCGCTCCTGCGGTGGGTCCAAGCCAGAGGAAGGGAGGCGCGGAAGGGCCTGCGGGTGTTGCTGTCGGAGGCATGATTTCTCACAACCAGGGCGGCATGGAATTCGCCAGTCCCACCCCCATCTAGGACGGCAGTAGTTTCCGGAGGCTTTCGCCCCATGTTCAGCAAGGATCTCGAGTACAGCATCGGCCAGTGCTACAAGCGCGCCCGCGAGGCGCGCCATGAGTACATGACGGTCGAACACCTGTTGCTGGCGTTGCTCGACAACCCCTCCGCCGAGGCCGTACTGAAGGCCTGCGGGGTGGACTTCCCACGCCTGCGCAACGACCTCGAACAGGCCATCGCCACCTCGGTGTCGGTGCTGCCCGAAGACGTCGACCGCGACACGCAGCCGACGCTCGGCTTCCAGCGGGTGCTCCAGCGCGCCGTCTACCACGTCCAGTCCTCCGGCAAGAAGGAGGTCACCGGCGCCAACGTGCTGGTGGCGATCTTCGGCGAGAAGGATTCGCACGCGGTCTATTTTCTCAACCAGCAGGACGTCGCCCGCCTGGACGTCGTCAACTACATCTCGCACGGCATTGCCAAGCAGGGTGGCGAGGAGTCCCCGCGCTCGCAGGAAGACGGCGAAGCGCCGTCGGGCGAAGGCGAGGGCGAGAGCAAGGGCGATGCCCTGGCCGAGTTCGCGGTCAACCTCAACCAGCTCGCCCGCGACGGCAAGATCGACCCCCTGGTCGGCCGCGCCGACGAGGTCGAGCGCACCATCCAGGTGCTGTGCCGCCGGCGCAAGAACAACCCGCTGTACGTTGGCGAGGCCGGCGTCGGCAAGACCGCGATAGCCGAGGGCCTGGCCAAGCGCATCGTCGACGGCGACGTTCCCGACGTGCTCGCCGACGCGACCATCTACGCGCTCGACCTCGGCGCGCTGGTGGCCGGCACCAAGTATCGCGGTGACTTCGAGAAGCGCCTGAAGGCGGTGCTGACCCAGCTCAAGAAGCTGCCCGAGGCGGTGCTCTTCATCGATGAGATCCACACCATCATCGGCGCCGGCAGTGCCAGCGGCGGCACCATGGATGCGAGCAACCTGATCAAGCCGGCGTTGGCGTCGGGCGACCTGCGCTGCATCGGTTCGACCACGTTCCAGGAGTACCGCGGCATCTTCGAGAAGGACCGGGCCCTGGCGCGGCGCTTCCAGAAGATCGACATCGTCGAGCCGACCGTCGGCGAGGCCTACGAAATCCTGCAGGGCCTCAAGCCCAAGTACGAGGCGCACCACGGCGTGACCTACGCCGACGATGCGCTGCAGGCGGCCGTGGACCTGTCCGTGAAGCACATCGGTGACCGCCTGCTGCCGGACAAGGCGATCGACGTGATCGACGAGGCCGGTGCGCGGCAGCGCCTGCTGGCGATCGACATCCGCAAGAGCCTGATCGACGTCGAGGAGATCGAGACAATCGTCGCCAAGATGGCGCGCATCCCGACCAAGCAGGTCAGCGCCTCCGACAAGGACGTGCTCAAGAACCTCGAGCGAAACCTGAAGATGGTGATCTTCGGCCAGGATCCGGCGATCGACACGCTGACCTCGGCGATCAAGCTGGCACGCTCGGGGCTGGGCAATCCGGACAAGCCGATCGGCAACTTCCTGTTCGCCGGTCCGACCGGTGTCGGCAAGACCGAGGTGACCAAGCAGCTCGCGCTGCAGCTGGGCATCGAGCTGGTCCGCTTCGACATGTCCGAGTACATGGAGCCGCATTCGGTGAGCCGCCTGATTGGCGCGCCCCCGGGCTACGTCGGCTTCGACCAGGGCGGCCTGCTGACCGAGAAGATCGTCAAGACGCCGCACTGCGTGCTGCTGCTGGACGAGGTCGAGAAGGCACACCCGGACATCTTCAACATCCTGTTGCAGGTGATGGATCGCGGCGTGCTGACCGACACCAACGGTCGCGAAGCCAACTTCAAGAACGTGATCCTGGTGATGACCACCAATGCCGGCGCGGCACAGGCGGCGCGGCGAACGATTGGCTTCACCCAGCAGGACCATTCCACCGATGCGATGGAAGTGATCCGCCGCAGCTTCACGCCGGAATTCCGCAACCGCCTTGATGCGGTGGTGCAGTTCCAGGCGCTGGGCTTCGAGCACATCCTGCGCGTCGTCGACAAGTTCCTGATCGAGCTGGAGGCGCAGCTGCACGACAAGGACGTGACGCTGTCGGCAACGCCTACGGCGCGCGACTGGCTGGCCCAGCACGGTTTCGATCCGCTGATGGGCGCTCGCCCGATGGCGCGCGTGATCCAGGACAAGATCAAGCGCCCGCTCGCGGACGAACTGCTGTTCGGCAAGCTGGTCAATGGTGGTCGCGTCAGCATCGACGTCAAGGACGACGAGCTGGTGGTCGAGGCGCAGGCCGAGCCGGAGAAGCTGCTGCCGGCAACGGTGTAAGCGATCTGGCGAGTGTTGGGACGGTCGCCCGTCTTCGGGAGGGCGTCGTCCGCCGGGTCGGGGATTGCTCCGCCCCTTAGTCGGACATCCTGTCCGATGCGGGGCGCGGGCCATCCATGGCCCGCTGCGTACCAATCCCCGACCCGACGGACGACGCTAGGCACTCCATTTCCCGGTTTCCGCAATGCCGCGTAGCCCGGGTAAGCGAAGCGCACCCGGGAGCTGCTCGGCGCCCAGGCACAAAAAAGGCGGCCAACGGCCGCCTTTTTTAATTCAATGGCTTACCGCCATTACTTCATGCGGTAAGTGATACGGCCCTTGGTCAGGTCGTACGGGGTCATTTCGACCTTCACCTTGTCGCCGGTCAGGATGCGGATGTAGTTCTTGCGCATGCGGCCGGAGATGTGGGCAATGATCTCGTGCCCGTTTT
>DATDBK010000165.1:0-3138 GCA_036524935.1 Lysobacter sp.
CAAGCGGCCTTTCCTGATCGTCGAAACCGGCCAGCCCGTCGCCTCGATGCGCCGCCACCGCGGCTTTCCCCATTGGATCCGCGTCGCTGCCGGCCTGGAGGCCGATGAAGCGGTGGTGGTCAATGTCGAAGACGGCCAGGCGCTGCCGGGCCGCGAAGGCTTCGCCGGAACGATCATCACCGGCTCGGCGGCAATGGTCACCGAGCGTCGCGACTGGAGCGAGCGCAGCGCCGCCTGGCTGCGCGACGCAGCGCAGGCCGGCATGCCGCTGTTCGGCATCTGCTACGGCCACCAGCTGCTGGCGCACGCGCTTGGCGGCGAGGTCGGCGACAACCCCGCGGGTCGCGAGATGGGCACCATTGGCCTGGAGCTGCACCCGCACGCCGGCCACGACCCGTTGTTCGCGGGCCTGCCGGCACAGTTCGCCGCCCAGGCCACGCACCTTCAGACCGTGCTGCGCGCGCCTGAGGGAGCGACCGTGCTGGCGCGCTCGTCGCAGGACGATTGCCATGCGTTCCGCTGGGGCGATAGCACCTGGGGCGTGCAGTTCCACCCGGAGTTCAGCGCCACCCACATGCGCGGCTACGTGCAGGCCCGGCAGGACGCGCTGAAGCGCGAAGGCCGCTGTGCGAAGGCGCTGGCACGCGATGTCAGCGCGACACCGCACGCGCGGCGGGTACTGCGCCGGTTCGTCCGGCACGCCCGCGGACTGCACGAGCATTGATGTGCGACACGTTCACTGACGGCACGATCACTGCAAGCTCGCGGTCTTGCGACCGCAGGCCGCGAATACAACCCAATCAATTGATGACGATGGAAGGGCGATGACGCAGATTCGCAAAGTACCAGTGCGCCAGGGTTTTGCCTGGTTCATGCAGGCAGTCAACGTCGGCCGGCGCAATCCGCGCGCCGTGTTCGGTGCCTCGCTGCTGTTCATCTGCACCCTGTACGGGGTCGGGCTGCTGCTGGTGTTGCCGGTGGCGATGCTGGCCCGTGGCGGCCAGCCGGACCTGACCCAGATCGTCCCGGCGATCGCCGCGGTCTTCGTCGGCATGGTCTTCCTGTTGCCCATCCTGCTTGGCGGGCTGATGCATGTCGTGCGCGAAGCCGAAGCCGGCCGGCCGGTCCGCGCCCGCGACCTGTTCGCCCCGATCCGGCAGAAGAAGGCCGGCGCACTGGCACTGATGGGGCTGATCCAGATCGTGCTGGCGATCGTGGGCGGTGTCGTGGTCGGCCTGCTCGCGGGCAGCGACTACTGGACCAATTACATGTCGGCGGTGCGCGGCGCGATGAGCGGCTCGGTGCCGGTCATGCCGCAGCCCGAGCACCCGGGCCTGCTGATGGTCGTGCAACTGCTGTTCAACTATTTCAGCTACGCGATCATGCTGTTCTCGGTGCCGCTGATCCTGTTCGCCAGCGCCAACCTGTCGACGGCGGTGAAGGACAGCCTGCACGCCTCGGTCTCGAACATCGGCGCCAACGCACTGGCCGCGCTCCTGTTCCTTTTCAGCGTTGCTGCCAGCGCCCTGGTATTGCTGCTGCTGGCGGCGCTGCTGTCGATGATCGGCGGGCTGATCGGCGGCGTGCTGGTGATGCTGCTCTACATCGCCTACGGCGCCGCGGTGCTGGTGGTCCTGGTGGCCGGCAGCTACTTCGCGTGGCGCGACACGTTTGGTGATGAGGCCACGGTCGCCGTGCCGCCGGCGAGCCTGGACAGCATCGAGGTCTGAGACTTCGGAACCCGGGTAAGCGAAGCGCATCCGGGTCCCCGACGGTGGTGAAAAGTTGTAGCCCGGGTAAGCGAAGCGCACCCGGGACCACCCACCCCCAGGGGCTAGGCCGGCTGCGGCACCAGCCAGCGTGCCGCGACGATCCCCACCTCGTACAGCAGGCACATCGGGATCGCCAGCATCAGCTGCGAGACCACGTCGGGCGGGGTGATGACCGCGGCGATCACGAACACGCCGACCACCGCGTAGCCGCGTGATTCCTTCAGCTGCTGCGGCGTGACCCAGCCCAGCAGCACCAGGATCACCAGCGCCACCGGCAGCTCGAAGCTGGCGCCGAATGCCAGGAAGATCACCAGGACGAAATCGAGGTACTTGCCGATGTCGGGCATCATCGCCACGACGTCCGGGGTGAACCTGGCGAGGAAGCCGAACACCGTCGGCAGCACCAGGAAGAACGCGAACGCGCAACCGATGTAGAACAACGCCACCGCCGACACCAGCAATGGCACGGCCAGGCGCTTCTCGCGGTGATACAGGCCCGGAGCGACGAACGCCCAGGCCTGGTACAGCAGCCACGGCATCGCCAGCAACAGCGCGGCGAAGAAAGCCAGTTTGACCGGCACGAAGAAGCCGCCGGCGGGATCAACGGCGACCAGCTGTCCGTTTGCGGGCAGGTTCGCCAGCAGTGGCGCGGCGAGCAGTCCGTAGATTTCGGCCGCGAACGGCATCAACACCAGGAACACCAGCAGCAGGCCGACCACCGCGCGCAGCAGTCGCGCGCGCAGCTCGATGAGGTGGTCGATCAGGCGCGGCTCGGCGCCGGTATCGCTGTCAGCGCCGGAATCGGTGTGGGGATGAGCGGGGTCGTGATTCATCGGCGCTCGGTCGCGTCATGCGCGGCCGGGGAAGCGGCATCGGGGTCGTGCGCGTCGAGGTCGTGCGCGGCGGGGTCGGCGTCGGTCACGGTGTCAGCCTCGGATGAAGCCGGCGCCGGTGCCGGGGCATCCGCAACGTCGGCGACGTCCGCGACATCACCCGCATGGCTGTCGGTGGAGCGCAGCTCGGCATCGATCTCGTCGACGCCGCGGCGCAGCGCATCGCCCTCGCGCTGGATGCGGTTGCGGGCCTCGTCGAGGCCGGTACGCAGTTCGTCGTGGGCGTCGCGCAGGGTCTGTTCGGTATCGCGCAGGTTGCGCTTGAGTTCTTCGGCGGCCAGCTCGTGCTCGAGCTCGGACTTCACCGAGTACCACTGCGCACGGGCGCGCCTCACCCACAGGCCGGCGAAGCGCGCGGCCTTGGGCAACCGCTCCGGGCCCAGCACGAGCAGGGCAACGATCGCGATGACGAACAGCTCGGAAAAGCCGATATCGAACATGGCCGGCTACCGACGCAGGTCAGGGCACGCCGC
>DATDBK010000166.1:0-13608 GCA_036524935.1 Lysobacter sp.
GTACGAGTTCATCCGCTCGTACTCGCGCGCCGGCGAATCGCAGGTGATGTTCATCGCCAAGGACTCGCTGCGCTCCAAGGACATCGGCCCGCTGTGGTACCAGGTGCGCAAGAAGATCGGCGACATCCGCCCGACCTTGCCGAGTGACGTCGTCGGACCGTTCTTCAACGACGAGTTCGGCGATACCTTCGGCAACATCTACGCGCTCACCGGCAAGGGCTTCGACTACGCCGTGCTGAAGGACTATGCCGAGCGCGTGCAGCTGGCCCTGCAGTCGCAACCCGACGTCGGCAAGATCGAACTGTTCGGCGTGCAGGACGAGAAGGTCTGGATCGAGCTGTCCAACGTCAAGCTGGCGACGCTCGGCATTCCGGCATCGGCGGTGCAGCAGGCGCTCGATGAACAGAACGCGATGGTGCCGGCAGGATTCTTCGAGACCGGCAGCACCCGCGTGCCGCTGCGCGTCGGCGGCAAGTTCAAGTCGGTCGAGCAGATCCGTGAGTTCCCGATCCGCGTCGGCGACCGCACGTTCCGCCTGGCCGACGTGGCCGACGTGCGCCGTGGCTTCTCCGATCCGCCGGCGCCGCGGATGCGCTTCATGGGCGAAGACGCGATCGGCATTGGCGTGGCGATGAAGGAGGGTGGCGACATCCTCAAGCTCGGCAAGACCCTGGAAGGCGAGTTCGCCCAGCTGCAGAAGACGCTGCCCGCAGGCATGCAGCTGCGCAAGGTCGCCGACCAGCCGGCCGCGGTGGAAGAGTCGGTCGGCGAATTCATCAAGGTGCTGACCGAGGCCGTCGCGATCGTGCTGCTGGTGAGCTTCTTCTCACTCGGCCTGCGCACCGGCCTGGTGGTGGCGCTGTCGATCCCGCTGGTGCTGGCGATGACCTTCGCGGTGATGTCGTTCTTCGGCGTCGGACTGCACAAGATTTCGCTGGGCGCGCTGGTGCTGGCGCTGGGCCTGCTCGTCGACGACGCGATCATCGCGGTGGAGATGATGGCCATCAAAATGGAGCAGGGCTTCAGTCGCGTGAAGGCGGCCGCGTTCGCCTGGGAAAGCACGGCGTTCCCGATGCTGACCGGCACCCTCATTACCGCCGCCGGCTTCCTGCCGATCGCCACCGCGCGCTCGAGCACCGGCGAATACACGCGCTCGCTGTTCGAGGTGGTGACCATCGCGCTGGTGGTCTCGTGGGTCGCCGCGGTCGCCTTCATTCCGTACCTCGGCGACAAGCTGCTGCCCGATTACGGCCACGCCGCGCCGCCGCCGAAGCCGGGCTCGCTGGCCGCGCGCTGGCATGCCTTCCGCGAGCGCCTGGCCAGCCGCTTCCCCGCCCTGCACGACTACATCGCGCCGAAGCCGCCGATCGACGGCCAGGTGCACGATCCCTACGCCAGCAAGTTCTACACGCGCTTCCGTGGCTGGGTGACCTTCTGCGTGCGTCGCCGCTGGCTGGTCATCGCCATCACCATCGCCGCGTTCGTTGCGTCGGTGTTCGCATTCCGCTTCGTGCCGCAGCAGTTCTTCCCGGACTCGACGCGTCCGGAGCTGATGGTCGACATCGAACTGGCCGAAGGCAGTTCGCTGCGCGCGACCGCCGAACAGTCCGCGCGGCTCGAGAAGATCCTGGCTGGTCGCAAGGATCTCGCCAGCTACGTGTCCTGGGTCGGTACCGGTTCGCCGCGCTACTACCTGCCGCTCGACCAGCAACTGCCGGCGGCCAACTTCGCCCAGTTCGTGCTGACGCCGAAGAGCCTGGAGGCGCGCGAGGACATCCGCCACTGGCTGATCGAAGACGTGTTCAAGCGCTTCCCGGAACTGCAGATGCGGGTGACGCGCCTGGAGAACGGCCCGCCGGTTGGTTACCCGGTGCAGTTCCGTGTGTCCGGCGAGCACATCGACCAGGTCCGCAGGATTGCCGCGCAGGTCCAGCAGAAGATCCGCGCCAACCCGCACGTGGTCAACGTCAACTTCGACTGGGACGAGCCCAACAAGGTGGTGCGCATGGTCGTCGACCAGGAACGCGCGCGCGCACTGGGCGTGAGCTCGGCGCGACTGGCGCAGTTCCTGTCGAGCTCGCTGTCCGGTTCGCACGTCAGCACCTATCGCGAGGGCAACGAGCTGGTCGAGATGCTGCTGCGCGGTCCGGCCGAGGAGCGCCTGCGCCTGGAGATGCTCAGCAGCCTGATGGTGCCGACGCAGAGCGGCCAGAGCGTGCCGCTGACGCAGATCGCCACGCTCGAGTACGGTTTCGAAGAAGGCATCATCTGGCACCGCGACCGCAGCCCGACCATGACCGTGCGCGCCGACATCTACGACGGCACGCAGCCGGCGACCGTCACCGCACAGATCTCGCCGACGCTGGACGAGCTGCGCGCCGGACTGCCATATGGCTACTCGATCGACGTCGGCGGCAGCGTCGAGGACTCCGCGCGCGGGCAAAACTCGATCGTCGCCGGCGTGCCGCTGTTCCTGTTCGCGGTGTTCACCCTGCTGATGTTGCAGCTGCGCAGTTTCTCGCGCAGCTTCATGGTGCTGCTGACCGCGCCGCTGGGGCTGATCGGCGTCACCCTGTTCCTGCTGGTGTTCCGCGTGCCGTTCGGCTTTGTCGCCATGCTTGGCACGATCGCGCTGTCGGGCATGATCATGCGCAATTCGGTGATCCTGGTCGATCAGATCGAGCACGACATCGGTGCGGGCGCCGAGCACTGGCAGGCGATTGTCGAAGCGACCGTGCGCCGCTTCCGGCCGATCGTGCTGACCGCGCTGGCGGCGATCCTGGCGATGATCCCGCTGTCGCGCAGCGCGTTCTTCGGGCCGATGGCGGTGGCGATCATGGGCGGCCTGACAGTGGCCACGTTCCTGACGCTGCTGTTCCTGCCGGCGTTGTACGCGGCGTGGTTCCGGGTAAAGGCGCCGGCAACCTGAGTTGTTACCAGCCCCAGGGTGCCGGCGGTGCCGGCACCGGTCGGGTCAGGTCGAACTCGATGCGGAAGCGGCGACCCGCGCGCGCGCGCTCGTAGGCCGCCATCCGGCCCGGTTTGATCTCCAGCGTCCAGACGTTGCTGATGGAGTCGTTGCGCTGGTTGCGCGCGAACAACGCCTTTGACTGGGCGTCGGCCGGGAACACCTGGCGCGTGGCGCTGCCGCGATCGACTGTGCTGCCGCCGTACATCGACAGCAGCTCCAGGCTGCCATCGCGCTTGCGGCGGTCGTGGTCGAGGGTGAGGCCGGAGCTGGTGCGCGTCAGCAGCAGCGTGCGGGAATGGTCGTCGCCGACGTGGAAGGGGATCGCGATGCGGTCATGCTCGCACTGACGCACATGCATGATCAGGGCCTTGCCGGCGTACGGATCCCCCGGCGTTGGCGGCTCATCGATCACGATCCGGCCGGCAAACGCCTTGCCGCACAGCGCCTGCAGGTTGGCGAAGAAAGCGTCAGCAGGCTGGCCACGGTTGCCCGCCGGCCTCGGCCCATCCTCGGCAGAAGGCGCCGAGCGGCATGCCGGCAGGAGCAGCAGAGCGGCGCACGTGAGGATGGCAAGGCGGAGGAGACGCGTCATGCGCGCACCCTAGCCGCGCTGCCGTGACTGCCGTATCAAGCCGGTACCTCAAGCCGGTAGCTCAAGCCGCTGCCGCCGGGCAGGTCAGGCGCACCGGCGGCAACGGAAACTTCAGTCGCGCATCACGACCGGCTCACATTCGATCTCCAGTTGCGCCAGCACCGCGGCGGTCGCAGCCTGGGTGCCGACGCCGCGTCCGGCCGCGGCGATGTCGGCGGTGAACACCCCGGCGTCGAGCGCCGCAGCCACCGCCTTCTCGATGCAACCCGCCTCGCTTTCCAGCCCCAGGGAGTGGCGCAGCAGCAAGGCTGCGCTGAGGATCGTCGCGTAGGGATTGGCACTGCCGTGGCCAGCGATGTCCGGTGCCGAGCCGTGGATCGGTTCATACAGGCCGACACGGCCCTCGCCCAGTGACGCCGACGGCAGCAGGCCCAGCGAGCCGGCCAGCATCGAGGCCTCGTCGGTGAGGATGTCGCCGAACATGTTCTCGGTGACGATCACGTCGTATTCGCGCGGCTTGGCGAGCAGGTGCATGGCCATCGAATCGACCAGCTGGTGTTCGAGGGTGATGTCGGGGAATTCATCGCGGACCACGCGCGTGGTGACTTCGCGCCACAGCCGTGACGTCTCGAGCACGTTGGCCTTGTCGACGGACGTGACGTGGCCGCGACGCTCGCGCGCCAGCGTGCAGGCGCGGCGGACCACGCGCTCGATCTCGCTCACGGTGTACTCGCACAGATCGCTGGCCGAGTCCTCGCCGCGCTGCTTGGCGCCAAAATAGATGCCGCCCGTGAGCTCACGCACCACCACCAGGTCGACACCGTTGAGCAGGTGCGGCTTGATTGGCGACGCACCGAGCGCGGCCGGATGCGGCTTCACCGGGCGCAAGTTGGCGTACAGCCCCATCGCCTTGCGGATCGCCAGCAGGCCCTGTTCGGGCCGGACCGCGGCTTTCGGGTCCGACCACTTCGGACCGCCGACGGCGCCGAGCAGCACCGCATCGGCCCGCTGTGCAGCGGCCAGCGTGGCCGGCGGCAGCGGCGTGCCGGTCGCATCGATGGCGGCGCCGCCAATGAGGTGCTGCTCGAAGCGGAAGACGTGGCCGTAACGTTGCGCGACCGCGCGCAGCACCTCGACTGCCGCGGCGGTAACCTCCGGGCCGATGCCGTCGCCGGGAAGAACGACGATGTCAGCTTGCATGGACGGACTCCTGGTTGGGTTGCGATCTGGCATGGCGTTGCGATTCGAAGCGGCCCGATTCGGGGCGCGCTGATTCAAAACGGGCGATCGACTCTTCCTGGCGGAGCAGGTAGCCGAGCTGGTCGACGCCTTCGAGCAGGCAGGTCCGGGCGAACGCATCGAGCGGAAACTCGACGCGGCTGCCACCGGGCAGGATCACGCAGCGTTCGGCGACATCGATTCGCAGCTCGATGCCGGGGCGGTCGAGCAGCTCGTCGACCACGGCTTCGTCGAGGACAATCGGCAGCAGGCCGTTCTTGAGCGCATTGCTGCGGAAGATGTCGGCGATCTCGGCGCTGATCACCGCGCGCAGGCCGAGGTCGGCCAGCGCCCATGGCGCATGCTCGCGCGACGACCCGCAGCCGAAGTTGCGACCGGCGACGAGGATGCTGGCGCCGGCGTTTTCAGCGCGGTTGAACGCGAAGTCCGGATTGAGCGAGCCATCGGCCAGGCGCCGCCAGTCATTGAACGCGAACTGGCCAAGGCCCTGACGTTGCGTGGTGGTCAGGAACCGCGCCGGGATGATCTGGTCGGTGTCGATGTTGCGCTCGCGCAGGACGACGGTGCGCGAAGTGAGTTCGGTGAACGGACGCATCATGCGACCTCCAGTACGTCGGCCAGTTGCGTCGGCGCGGTGATCAGGTACGGCCGCGGATCGGTGATCTCGCCGGCCACCGCGCAGGCGGCGGCAGTGAGCGGCGAAGCGAGCACCGTGCGTGCGCCCTTGCCCTGGCGACCTTCGAAGTTGCGATTGCTGGTGGACACCGCCAGCTGGCCCGGCCCGACCAGGTCACCGTTCATGGCGATGCACATCGAGCAGCCGGGTTCGCGCCATTCCGCACCGGCGGCGCGTACCACTTCGTCGATGCCTTCGGCTTCGGCCTCGCGCTTGACCTGCTCCGAGCCCGGTACCACCAGCATCCGCACGCGCGGGTGTACGCGGCGCCCGCGCAACACGCTCGCGGTCTCGCGCAGGTCGGACAGGCGCGAGTTGGTGCAGCTGCCGACGAAGACCACGTCGACCGGACGTCCGGCCAGCGCGGCGCCTGCCTGCCAGCCCATGTAGTCACGTGCCTTGGCTTCGTCGCTGCCGCTGCCGGCAGGCACCTGCGAGGCGATCGCGGCGACTTGGCCGGGGTGCGTGCCCCAGGTCACCGTGGGCCCGATGTCGGCCGCATCGATGCGGACCTCGCGGTCGAAGAGGGCACCATCGTCCGTGTGGAACTGCCGCCATTGCGCGACTGCCGCATCGAAATCGGCATCCTGCGGTGCGCGCGGACGCCCGCGCAGGTAGTCGAAGGTGACCTCGTCGGGCGCCACCAGGCCCGCGCGCGCGCCGGCCTCGATCGACATGTTGCACACGGTCATGCGCTGTTCCATCGACAGCGCGCGAATGGTGGAACCACGGTACTCGATGACATGGCCGGTGCCGCCGTTGACGCCGATCACGCCGATCACGTGCAGGATCAGGTCCTTGGCGCTGACGCCGGGTGCCAGCACGCCGTCGATGGTGATCGCCAGCGTCTTCGCCTTGCGCTGCAGCAGGCACTGCGTCGCCAGCACGTGGCCGACTTCGCTGGTGCCGATGCCGAACGCCAGCGCGCCGAACGCGCCGTGCGTGGCGGTGTGGCTGTCGCCGCAGACGATGGTCTGTCCGGGCTGGGTCAGGCCGAGCTCCGGGCCCATCACGTGAACGATGCCGCGCTGCGGGCTGTCGTAGTCGAACAGTTCGACGCCGAAGCGTGCGCAGTTCCCCCGCAGTGTCTCGACCTGCGCGCGCGCCTCGGCGTTGACGTAAGGGTGCTGGCCATCGGCGCCCGCGGGAAGGGTCGGCGTGGAGTGGTCGAGCGTGCCCTTCGTGCGTTCCGGCCGTCGCACCGGCAATCCACGCACGTCGAGTTCGGCGAAGGCCTGCGGCGAGGTCACCTCATGGATCAGGTGCAGGTCGATGTAGAGCGTGGCCGGCGCGGTCTCGCTCTCTGGCGTGACGACGTGGGCGTCCCACAGTTTGTCGAAAAGGGTTCGCGGAGCTTGGGGTGTTCGGGGTGCGTGGCTGGTCATATGGCTCGGCTTCGGAGTTTGCTCTGAGCCCTTCTCCCGCGCGCGGGAGCAGGGTTGGGATAAGGGGCTTTCGGCTCTATGCGATCGCGGCCGTCCTGGCCTCGGGCTCCGGCGTGTGCGCGGCGCGCGTGCGCACCACCCGGTTGGCGATATCCAGCCACGCCAGCGCACTGGCTTCGAGGATGTCGGTGCTGGTGCCCGAGCCGGTGAGCTCGACGCCGTCGACGCGGGCGATCAGGCTCGCCTGTCCCTGTGCGTCGTCGCCAGTGGTGACGCTCGACACCTGGTAGCTGTCGATCTCCAGCGCCAGGCCGGTGGCGCGCGCCAGCGCCGCGAACAGCGCGTGCACCGGGCCGTCACCGATTGCGGCTTCGCTGACGATCGCGCCCTCGGCGTCGACCAGCTGCACGCTTGCAGTCGGCAGGCTGTCCTGCGCCACGCCGGTGCTGACGTGCAAACGGGCGAGGCGATAGCCGCGCGCGGCACGCGCGTCGGCACCGAGCACCAATGCCTCCAGGTCGGCGTCGAACACTTCGCGCTTCTTCTCCGCCAGCGCCTTGAAGCCGGCGAAGACGGAATTGAGTTGCGCCTCGTCAATCGTGAACCCCAGCGTCTGCAGGCGGTCGTTGAGCGCGGCGCGGCCGCTGTGGCGGCCCATGACCATTTGCGACTGCGCCCAGCCGACATCCTCCGGGCGCATGATTTCGTAGGTGCCGCGGTGCTTGAGCATGCCGTGCTGGTGGATGCCCGATTCGTGGGCGAAGGCGTTCTGGCCGACCACCGCCTTGTTGCGCTGCACGGCCATGCCGGTGATGCGCGACAGCAGGCGCGAGGTCGGTACCAGGCGGCGGCTGTCGATGCGGGTATGCGCGCCGTAGTACTCGCCGCGCACGCGCAGGGCCATCACCAGCTCTTCGAGCGCGCAGTTGCCGGCGCGCTCGCCGATGCCGTTGATGGTGCATTCGACCTGGCGGGCGCCGCCTTCGATCGCCGCCAGAGAGTTGGCGACGGCGAGGCCGAGGTCGTTATGGCAGTGCGCGGAGAACACGACCTGGTCGGCGCCGCGCACATTCGCGCGCAGGTACTCGAACAACGCGCGGATCTCGCTGGGCGTGGTGTAGCCGACAGTGTCGGGAATGTTCAGCGTGCGCGCACCGGCGGCGACCGCGGCGCTGCAGATCTCGGCCAGGAACTCCGGCTCGGTGCGCAGCGCGTCCTCGGCCGAGAACTCGACATCGTCGGCATGGCGGCGCGCCAGCTCGACGC
Source organism: Lysobacter sp. (assembly GCA_036524935.1). Taxonomy (GTDB): domain Bacteria; phylum Pseudomonadota; class Gammaproteobacteria; order Xanthomonadales; family Xanthomonadaceae; genus Lysobacter_J. The sequence continues at coordinate 8,130 of DATDBK010000166.1, forward strand.
CCATCACCGCGCGCTCCAGCACCTGCTCGCGGCTCAGCCCGAGCTTATGCTCACGGTGCAGCGGGCTGGTCGAGATGAAGACGTGGATGCGCGGGTGGATCGCGCCTTCGAGCGCCCTGGCGCAGGCGGCGATGTCACCTTCGTGGCAGCGCGCCAGCGTCGCCACGGTCGCGCCGCGGACCTCGCGGGCGATCGCCCGGACCGCGCCCATGTCGGCTTCCGAACTGGCCGGGAAACCCGCCTCGATCACGTCGACACCGAGCTCCGACAGCGCGTGGGCGAAGCGGAGCTTCTGCGCCGGCGTCATGCTGCAGCCGGGCGACTGCTCGCCATCGCGCAGGCTGGTGTCGAAGATCCGTACCCTGGAGGCGGGTACCCGGGGATCGGCTACCTGGGGATCGGGTACTCGGGAAGCGGGGTCGTTCATGCGGTGAGCTCCTCGTTGCGGGTGCGCACGGCAGCGGCGCGAATGGATGGGGTGGCGGGGGAGGGCAGGGGGCGAAGCGAGGTGATGGCCGGCTCCAGGGACGCCTGCGCCGGCTGTTCGCGATGGCGGCGGCGCGGACGCCGCGGCGCACGCGGGCGGATCTCGGAAAGCAGTTGTGCGAGCACGCCGGCATCGAGGTTGCCGCCGGAAACGACCGCGCACTTGCGCTTGCCGGCGACGCGACGGCCGGCGGCCAGGGCCAGCGCGCCGGCACCTTCGGCGATGACGTGTTCTTCCAGTGCCAGCCGCACCAGCGTTTCGCGCAGCTCGGCCTCGCGCACCACCACGACGTCGTCGAGCAGATGCGACAGCAGCTGGCGCGTCAGGTGGCCCGGTTCCTTGACGCGCACACCGTCCGCCAGCGTCGCGGCCGGCTCGCGCAGGCTGTGGTCTCCGCGCAGTGCGCGCAGCATCGAATCAACGCCCTCGACCTGGGCGCCGATGATGCGGACGCCCTGCGACTTCAGCGCCAGTGCAACGCCCGACGCGAGGCCACCGCCGCCGATCGGCACCAGCACGACGTCGGGTGCCAAAGCGGCCAGCTCGAGTCCGACCGTGCCCTGGCCTGCGATCACATCGGGATCGTCGAAGGCAGAGAGCACACGGTAGTCGTTCTGTTCGGCCAGCTCGGCGGCGAACGCCTTGGCCTCGTCGTAGCTGTCGCCGTGCAGGCGCACCGTCGCGCCCCAATGGGCGACACCGGCGATCTTGGTTTGCGGTGCACCGCGCGGCATCACCGTGATCGCCTGGACACCGAGGCGATAGGCCGCCCAGGCCAGCCCCTGCGCATGGTTGCCCGCTGAGGCGGCGATGACAGTGCGATGGTCGCCACGCTCGCGCGCGGCCAGCAGCGCATTGAGGGCGCCGCGCACCTTGTACGAACCGGTGCGCTGCAGGTTCTCCAGTTTCAGCCAGCAGCCGAAGCGCTCGGCGTAGTGGAGCGGGGTCGGCGGCAGGTAGCGGCGCAGGCGTGCCTGCGCGGCCAGGACATCGCCGGCGTCGACGGTATGAACGTATGCACTTACGTCGCCGTCCATGGCGTCAGACCGCCGTCAGCCAGCCGGCATGCGCCGGCTCTTCGCCGCGAACGACGCGGGCATAGAGCGCCGACAGCTCGCGCGTCACCGGGTTGTCGCCGAACTCGCGACGGTCGAGCACGCTGATCGGCGCCGCCTCGGCGGCCGTGCCGCAGACGAAGACCTCGTCGGCATCGAGCAGCTCGTGATGGGTGACCGTGCGCGACGCCGCTCCGCTGAGCCTGATCAGCGTGTCGCGGGTGATGCCCGGCAACGCATCGCGGTGCTCCACGGCGGTGACCTGGCCGTTGCGCACCATGAACACGTTGGCACCGGTGCACTCGACGACATTCCCGTCCTCGTCGACGAACAGCGCTTCGTCGAAGCCGCGCGACTTGGCCTCGCGCTTGGCCAGGATGGAGTTGACGTAGCCACCGCACAGTTTCAGCGGCGGCAGCGCGCTGGCCGGGTTGCGGCGCCACGGCGACACCGTCAGGCGGGTGCGATCGCCGGCCAGGTGCACGCGCTGGGCCATCGTCGCGACCATGAAATGCTGGCTCAGCAGCGACACGTCGAGGCCGATCGAACCGGTACCGAACCACGCCAGCGGGCGGATGTAGGCATCGCGATGATGGTTGGCGCGCAGTGTTTCCAGCGTGGCATCGAAGGCGCGGTCGATGTCGAAATCCAGGCCGAGCAGGTCGGCGCCCTTGCGCATGCGCTGCAGGTGCTCGGTCAGGCGGAACACCGCGGCACCGTTGCGCGTGGCGTAGCTGCGGATGCCTTCGAACACGCCCGTGCCGTAATGCATGGCGTGCGTGGTCAGCGGCGCCTGCAGCGAATCGGCGCTGGCCAGCTCGCCGTCGAACCACAGCATCGGCGCCTCACTGGGCAGGTCGCGACGGCGCGCGTCATCGAGCATCGACAGTGGCATCGCCGTGCCGCGCGAACGCGAGCCCAGCTGGCCGGTGCCTTGCTGCGGCGGGGTGGCGGTCATTGACACGGCGACACCTCCACCGAGAGGCAGTCGTAGAGCTTGGCGAGCTGGCTCTGCAGGCTGGTGTCGGCGCGGTCGCCTTCCACGGTCAGGCGCAGGTACCAGCGGTCGCCGTCGGGCTGCGCTTCGCCATCCACGGCGAGCGGGCGGAAGCCGCGGCGTTCGGCGGCGCCCAGTACACGCGCCAGCGCGCCTTCGGCCTGACGCAGGGTGAGATCAAGCTGGTATCGCATGGCGGGGGTCCTCGGCGGTGGGAGTGGCAATGGCGGCGCGTGCTTCAGCTTCCGGATCGAGCATCTGCGCGTTGTTGTGGTTGGGCGGCACCAGCGGCCACACGTTCGCGGCCTGGTCGATGGCGACGTGCAGCAGGGCCGGGCCGGGCGCGGCCAGCAGCTGCTGCAGTGCGTCCTCGACACCATCGGCGCGGTCGACGTGCAGCGCCTGCACGCCGAAGGCGGTGGCGACGGCGACGAAGTCGGGGTTGTCGGACAGGTCGATTTCGGAATAGCGGCGCTCGAAGAACAGCTCCTGCCATTGCCGGACCATGCCCAGCGCCTGGTTGTCGAGCAGCACGATCTTCACCGGCAGTCCGTAGCGCCGCAGCGTGGCCAGCTCCTGCACGTTCATCAGGAACGAGCCGTCGCCGCTGACGCAGACGACCTGCGCCGAGGGGTCCTGCATCTGCGCGCCGATCGCGGCGGGCAGGCCGAAGCCCATGGCGCCGAGGGCGCCGCTGGTCAGGTGCTGGCGCGGGTCGCTCATGCGCCAGTGCTGGGCGACCCACATCTGGTGCTGGCCGACGTCGCAGGCGACGATGGCCCGCGGTGCCAGCTCCGACAGGCGTTTGAGCAGAGCGGGTGCATAGACGCTTTCACCCGGTGCGTCGTAGCGCGCGGCGTGGTCGCGTGCACGCTGCTGGCAGGTCGCGCGCCAGGCGCGGCGGGCGACGCCGTTGCGACCGTGCAGATGCGCGGCGCAGGGCAGGGTCAGTGCGGTCAGGGTGGTGCGGATGTCGCCGCGCACGCCGGCCTCGGCGTGGCGCAGCTTGCCGATCTCGCAGGCGTCCAGGTCCATGTGGACGACGCGTGCGTTCGGTGCGAACTCGGCCAGCTTGCCGGTGGCGCGGTCATCGAACCGGGCGCCGACGACGATCAGCAGGTCGGCTTCCTGCACCGCCAGGTTGGCGGCGCGGCTGCCGTGCATGCCGAGCATGCCAAGGTTGAGTGCGTGCCCGGACGGCAGCGCGCCCAGGCCCTTGAGTGTCAGCACGGTCGGGATCTGGGTGGCATCGACGAACGTGCGGAACGCCGACACCGCATCGCCGAGGACGATGCCGCCACCGCCGTAGACCAGCGGACGCTGCGCCTGCGAGATCAGTGCCAGCGCCGCATGCAGCGAGGCATCCATCGGCGCCGGCACATCGTCGATCTGCGCCGGCACGTGCGCCGGCAACTGCGACGTGTCACCGAACTGCACGTCCTTGGGCAGGTCGATCAGCACCGGGCCGGGGCGGCCAGAACGGGCGATGCGGAAGGCTTCGGCGACCATTCGCGGCAGGTCTTCGACCCGACGCGGCAGGAAGCTGTGCTTGACGATCGGCATGGTCATGCCGAACACATCCAGCTCCTGGAAGGCATCCGTGCCCATCAGCGCGGTCGGCACCTGGCCGGTGATGACCACCATCGGCACCGAGTCGAGCATCGCATCGGCGATGCCCGTCACCAGGTTCGATGCGCCCGGTCCGGAGGTGGCGACGCATACACCGACGCGCCCGCTTGCTCGTGCATAGCCATTGGCAGCGAATGCCGCGCCCTGCTCGTGGCGGACCAGCACATGGCGCAGGTCTGAACCGTGCAGGGCATCGTAGAAGGGCATGATCGCGCCGCCCGGATAGCCGAAGAGCGTGTCGACGCCTTCAGCCATCAGGGCCTGCACCAGCCAGCGGGCACCGTTCATCAGGCGGCCTCGGTCTGCGCCGGACGAGCGCTGGTGGCCGGCGCCGACGGTGCCTGTGCCGGTGATGCCAGCCACTTCATGTTGGCCCGCAGCTTCTTGCCGACGGCCTCGATCGGATGGTCGAGGTCGGCCTGCTTGAGCGCCTTGTAGTTGGCGTTGCCAGCGGCGTACTCGGCGATCCACTGGCGCGCGAACGTGCCGTCCTGGATCTCAGTCAGCACTTTCTTCATCTGCGCGCGGGTGTTGTCGTCGACGACGTAGGTGCCGCGGGTCAGCGCGCCGTACTGCGCGGTCTCGCTGATGAATTCGTGCATGCGGGTGATGCCGCCCTCATAAAACAGATCGACGATCAGCTTCAGCTCGTGCAGGCACTCGTAGTACGCGACCTCGGGCTGGTAGCCGGCCTCGACCAGGGTTTCCCACCCGGCCTGGACCAGCTTGGTGGCACCGCCGCAAAGCACCGCCTGCTCGCCGAACAGATCGGTCTCGGTTTCTTCCTTGAAGGTGGTCCTGATCGCGTTCTGGCGCGCGCCACCGATGCCCGCGCAGTAGGTCAGCGCCAGCTGCTCGGCGTTGCCGCTGCGGTCCTGGTGGACGGCATAGACCGACGGCACGCCGCGGCCGATTTCGTACTCGCGACGCACCAGCGCACCCGGTCCCTTCGGCGCGACCAGTACCACGTCGAGGTCGTCGCGCGGGGTGATCTGGCCGTAGTGGACGTTGAAGCCGTGTGCGAACAACAGGCAGGCACCGGGCGCGATGTTCGGCTCGATCACTTCGCCGTAGAGCTGCGGCTGGACCATGTCCGGCGTCAGCACGGCAACGAGTTGCGCGCCCTTGACCGCCTCGGCCGGCGTGGTGACGGTAAAACCGTCCGCCTTTGCCTTGATCTCGGTCGGGCCACCCGGGCGCAGACCGATGGTGACGTCGAAGCCGGAGTCGCGCAGGTTCAGTGCATGGGCGCGGCCCTGGCTGCCGTAACCGACGATGGCGACGCGGGGATTGGAGCTGGTGGTCATTGCA
>DATDBK010000167.1:0-29421 GCA_036524935.1 Lysobacter sp.
GCATGCGCCCCGCCCCCTGGAGACCGCCCGCTTGAACGAGAACATCCTCTGGCTGCACGCGCTGCGCCTTACCGATCTGGCACGTGTCGGCGGCAAGAATTCCTCGCTCGGCGAGATGATCGGCAACCTTGCAGGCCTCGGTGTTTCGGTCCCGGGCGGCTACGCCACCACGTCGGAAGCGTTCAAGGACTTCATCGCGCACAACAACCTGCACCAGCGCATCTTCGACAAGCTCGCCACGCTCGATGTCGAGGACGTGCCGGCGCTGACTGCTGCCGGTGGCGAGATCCGCAAGTGGGTGATCGATGCGCCGCTGCACGCGCAGCTGGATGCCGACATCCGCACTGCCTACAAGACACTCTGCGACGAGAACGGTGGCGGTGACGTCGCCGTGGCCGTGCGCTCCTCGGCGACCGCCGAGGACCTGCCGGACGCATCGTTCGCCGGCCAGCAGGAGACTTTCCTCAACGTCACCGGTGCCGACGATGTCGTGCGCAAGGTCAAGGAAGTCTTCGCAAGCCTTTACAACGACCGTGCCATCGCCTACCGCGTGCACCATGGCTTCAAGCACGAGGACGTGTTCCTCTCGGCCGGCGTGCAACTGATGGTGCGCTCCAACGTCGGTTCCTCCGGCGTGCTGTTCACCCTCGACACCGAGTCTGGCTTCCGCGACGTCGTGTTCATCACCTCCAGCTACGGCCTGGGCGAGATGGTCGTGCAGGGCGCGGTCAACCCGGATGAGTTCTACGTCTACAAGCCGACCCTGCTGCAGGGCAAGAAGGCGATCCTGCGCCGCGGCATCGGTGCCAAGCAGCAGCGCATGGTCTATTCCGACACGCCCGGCGAGCGCGTGCGCATCGAGGAAACCCCGGCCGACCTGCGCAACACGTTCTCGATCAGCGACGCGGACGTCGAGGAACTGGCCCGGCAGGCGCTGGTCATCGAGAAGCATTACGGCCGCCCGATGGACATCGAGTGGGCGAAGGACGGCGTCAGCGGCAAGCTCTTCATCGTCCAGGCGCGCCCGGAGACGGTGAAGTCGCGCGCCAAGGCCACGCAGATCGAGCGCTACCAGCTCACCAAGCGCGGCGAAGTAATCTGCGAGGGCCGCGCGATTGGCCAGAAGGTTGGCACGGGTGTCGCCCGGATCGTCCGTTCGCTGGCCGACATGAGCCGCGTGCAGCCGGGTGACGTCCTCGTCGCCGACATGACCGACCCCGACTGGGAGCCGGTGATGAAGCGTTCCGCTGCGATCGTCACCAACCGTGGCGGCCGCACCTGCCACGCAGCGATCATCGCCCGCGAACTGGGCGTACCGGCCGTGGTCGGCACCGGCAACGGGCTGGACACGATCAAGGACGGCCAGGAAGTCACGATCAGCTGCGCCGAAGGTGATACCGGCTTCATCTACGACGGTGCGCTGCCCTTCGAGCGCCACACCGCCGACCTGGACAAGATGCCCGAAGCCCCGCTCAAGGTGATGATGAACGTCGCCAACCCCGAGCGCGCCTTCGACTTCGCCATGCTGCCCAACGCCGGTGTCGGCCTGGCGCGCCTGGAAATGATCATCGCCAGCCACATCGGCATCCATCCCAAGGCCCTGCTCGAGTACAACCAGCAGGACGCCGAGACGAAGAAAAAGATCGACGCCAAGATCGTCGGTTATGGCGACCCGGTCGACTTCTACGTCGACCGCCTGGCCGAAGGCATCGCCACCATCACCGCGTCGTTCTCGCCGCATCCGGTGATCGTGCGCCTGTCGGACTTCAAGTCGAACGAGTACGCCAACCTCATCGGTGGCAGCCGTTACGAGCCGCACGAAGAGAACCCGATGATCGGCTTCCGCGGCGCCAGCCGTTACGTCGATCCGAGCTTCACCGACGCGTTCGCGCTGGAGTGCCGCGCCGTGCTCAAGGTGCGCGAGGAAATGGGCCTGACCAACTGCTGGGTCATGATCCCGTTCGTGCGCACGCTCGACGAAGGCCGCAAGGTGGTCGAAGTGCTCAGGGCCAACGGCCTGGAACAGGGCAAACAAATTGGTGAAGAGCCGGGCCTGAAGATCATCATGATGTGCGAGGTCCCGTCGAACGCCCTGCTGGCCGACGAGTTCCTCGACATCTTCGACGGCTTCTCGATCGGTTCCAACGACCTGACCCAGCTCACCCTGGGCCTGGACCGTGACTCGGCCATCGTCGCCAAGCTGTTCGACGAACGCGACCCGGCGGTGAAGAAACTGCTGTCGATGGCCATCTCCACCGCGCGCGCCAAGGGCAAGTACGTCGGCATCTGCGGCCAGGGCCCGAGTGATCACCCGGACCTTGCCGAATGGCTGATGGACCAGGGCATCGAGTCGGTCTCGCTCAACCCTGACACCGTGGTCGACACCTGGCTGCGCCTGGCCAAGGCCAAGGCCAAGAAGGCCGCGTGATGACGATCCGGTAACACCGGCGCCGTTAGAATTCAGGTAAATCTGACGCCCCGCTTATGCGGGGCGTCGCATTTTTTGCCCCGGGAACGTGTTCCCGCAGGAGGACGATTTGACTATGGATGCACTGCTCCAAGACGCCGCACCACCCAACGTGGCCAAGGAACTCGCACCGGATTTCAGCGTGATGTCGGCTGAACAGATCACCCACTGGGCCCTCGATATCGGGCTCAAGCTGGGCGGCGCGCTGCTCACCCTGTACGTCGGCATGCACCTGGCCAAATGGGCGGTGCGCGCCAGCTCCCGCGCTCTTGTTCGCGCGCATGTCGAGCCGACCTCGACCCAGTTCATAGGGCGCGTGCTGTACGTGATGCTGCTGGTCGTGCTTGTCCTAGCGATCCTGCAGATCTTCTTCTCGGTTCAACCCACCGCATTCTTTGCGGTGCTCGGCGCGGCCGGACTGGCGATCGGCCTGGCAATGAAGGACTCGCTGTCGAACGTGGCCTCGGGCGTGATGCTGGTGACGTTGAAGCCGTTCCGCGTCGGCGACATCGTCGACATCGGCGGCAAGAGCGGCAAGGTCGAGGCGGTCAGCATCTTCCAGACCCGGCTGCGCGGCGCCGACAACCAGACCATCGTGCTACCCAACAGCCTGATCACGACCGCACCGATCATCAACCTCACGCCCGACACAGTGCGCCGTATCGAGCTGATCATCGGCATTGGCTACAACGACAGCATCGACGATGCCCGCGCTGCGGTCCTGGCGATCATGCATGCCGACAAGCGGATCCGGCCCGAGCCTGCGCCGGACGTCGTCGTCTACGAGCTGGCCGACAGCGCGGTCAAGCTCGGCATCCGTTGCCACGTCAGCAACAACGACCACTTCAACACCAGGTGCGATCTCAACGAGCGCATCAAGGCCGCGTTCGACAAACAGGGAATCAGCATCCCCTACCCGCAGCGCGACGTGCGCATGTACCACCACATCGCGCAGGACCAGGGAGTGAAGGTCGTAGTGACCCCATCACCAGCAAAGCCGGAATAACGTAGCCAGGGTAAGCGAAGCGCACCGGGGAACCGGGGCGGTCGAAGGCGCGGGACCCGGGTGCCCTTCGCTTACCCGGGCTACAGCGGCGCGTTACAGCCCGCCCAGCTTGCCCATCGACGCCCGGTAATGCCGCAACTCCGCGATGGAGTCGTGCACGTCGCTCAGCGCGGTATGTCGCGCATCCTTTGCGACCCCGGCCAGCACTTCCGGTGCCCAGCGACGCGCCAGTTCCTTGACCGTGCTGACGTCGAGGTTGCGATAGTGGAAATAACGCTCGAGCCGCGGCATCAGGCGATGCATGAAGCGGCGGTCCTGGCAGATCGAATTGCCGCACATCGGCGAGCGGCCGGCCTGCACCCAGTGTGCGAGGAACGCCAGCGTGCTTGCTTCGGCCTCGGCCAGGGTCACGCGGCTTTCGACCACGCGCTTCCACAGGCCCGACTTGCCATGCTGGTTGCGGTTCCACTCGTCCATCGCTTCCAGTCGCGACACCGGATGCATGATCGCCAGCTCGGGCCCTTCGGCCAGGATGTTGAGCTGCTTGTCGGTCACCAGCGTGGCGATCTCGAGGATCGAATCGTTGTCGGTGTCCAGGCCGGTCATTTCCAGATCGATCCAGATCAGATGCTCGTCGTTGGTCGCTGCCATGGGCTCGCACTGAAGGGATGTCGGTAGCATCATACAGCCAGCCCGCTCCGCCCCCTTGCACCCGACGTCACGGAAGTCCGAATGCCCTCACCCGTCGCGATCGACCCGTCGCACTACGCCGTTGTCTCGGCGATGATCACGCCCGCGTTCTTCCTGACCGCGGCCAGCTCGCTGCTGATCTCGTCCAACAACCGCCTGGCACGGGTGGTCGACCGCATGCGCAGCGAGATCGAAGTGCTGCGCGCCACCGAACAGGGGCCGGCCCGGGTCGCGCTGGAATCGCGCATTGCCACCCATCGACGCCGCTCCTACCTGGTGCTGGCCGCGGTGCGCATGCTCTACGCGGCGATCAGCGCCTTCGTCGGCACCAGCCTGGGTATCGCCGTGGATGCGTTCCTGGGCTACCGGCTCGACCTGTTGCCGACCGGGTTGGCCATGATCGGCGTGCTGCTGATGTTCGCCGCCTCGCTGTGCCTGGGCCGCGAGGCCAAGCTCGGGCTGCACATGCTCGACCTGGAGCTCAACGAGCAGCTGGCGAAGGACAGGATCGACCTGCGCAACGATTGAACCTGCGGGGGGGGCGGTCAGCCAACCCGGGCAAGTGCAACGCTTCAGAGCTTGCCGCGTTTGCGGCGGAAGTACGCGGTCAGCCGCGAACCGGCCTCTTCGCCGAGCACGCCGCCTTGCACCTGCACGCGATGGTTGTGCCTCGGATCAGCGAGCAGGTCGAACACACTGCCCGCAGCCCCGGTCTTCGGGTCGCTCGCGCCATAGACCACACGGGCCACGCGCGCATGGACCATCGCCATCGCGCACATCGCGCACGGCTCCAGCGTCACGTACAGGGTGGTGCCGAGCAGGCGATGGTTGCCCAGCCGCTCACCGCCCTGGCGCATCGCCACGATCTCGGCGTGCGCGGTCGGGTCGCGCTGGGTGATGTTGCGATTCCAGCCTTCGCCAAGAACTTCGCCGTCGGCCGACACCAGCACGGCGCCGACCGGGATCTCGTCATCCTCGCGCTCGGCACGCTCGGCCAGCGCCAGGGCGTGGCGCATCCAGCGCTCGTCCGCCAGCGCGCTCGGATCAGCTTCCGGAGGCGGCTGGAGCGAAGACATCACTCCCACTCGATGGTCGCGGGCGGCTTGCCACTGATGTCATAAACGACGCGAGAAACACCGCGCAACTCATTGATAATACGGTTAGAAACCTTGCCGAGGAAATCATACGGCAGGTGCGCCCAATGGGCGGTCATGAAGTCGATGGTCTCGACCGCACGCAGCGCGATCACCCACTCGTAGGCGCGCGCGTCGCCGACCACGCCGACTGACTTCACCGGCAGGAACACCGCGAACGCCTGGCTGGTGCGGTCGTAGAGGTCGGCCTTGCGCAGCTCTTCGATGAAGATGTGGTCGGCCTTCGCCAGCAGCTCGGCGTACTCGCGCTTGACCTCGCCGAGGATGCGCACGCCCAGGCCGGGGCCCGGGAACGGATGGCGGTAGACCATCGCGCGCGGCAGGCCAAGCTCGACGCCGAGGCGCCGCACTTCGTCCTTGAACAGCTCGCGCAGCGGCTCGACCAGGCCGAGCTTCATGTTCTCGGGCAGGCCGCCGACGTTGTGGTGGCTCTTGATGACGTGGGCCTTGCCCGTCTTGCTGCCGGCCGACTCGATCACGTCCGGATAGATCGTCCCCTGCGCCAGCCACTTGGCATTGGCCAGCTTCGAGGACTCTTCGTCGAAGATCTCGACGAACAGGTTGCCGATGATCTTGCGCTTGGCCTCGGGATCATCGACGCCCTCGAGGGCATTGAAGTAGCGGTCGGCGGCATTTACCCGCACGACTTTCACGCCCATGTGCTCGGCGAACATCGCCATCACCTGGTCGCCTTCGTTCCAGCGCAGCAGGCCGGTGTCGACGAACACGCAGGTCAGCTGTTCGCCGATCGCCTTGTGCAGCAGCGCGGCCACGACCGACGAGTCGACGCCGCCGGACAGGCCGAGGATCACTTCGTCGGAGCCGACCGTGTCGCGAACGCGCGCGATCTGGTCCTCGATGATGTGCGCCGCGGTCCACAGCGTCTTGCAGCCACAGATGTCGGTGACGAAGCGGCGCAGCAGGGTCGTGCCCTGCTTGGTGTGCGTGACTTCCGGATGGAACTGCACGCCGTACCAGCGCTTGGATTCCAGCGCCATGGCCGCGACCGGGATGCGGTCGGTGACTGCGGTGACGGTCCAGCCCGGCGGCGCCTTGGCGACGTGGTCGCCGTGGCTCATCCATACGTCGATGCGCGGCTCGCCGTCGTGGTCGGACAGGCCGCCCAGCAGTGCGTCATGCGCGACCAGCTCGACTTCGGCGTGACCGAACTCGCGGGCATCGGCCGCTTCGGTGGCGCCACCCAGCTGCGCGGCCAGCGTCTGCATGCCGTAGCAGATGCCCAGGATCGGCAGACCCGAATCGAACACTTCCTGCGGCGCCGCAGGGGCACCCTGCTCGGTTGTCGACTCCGGGCCACCCGAGAGGATGATGCCCTTGGCGCCGTACTTCGCGATCTCGGCCGGATCGTGGTCCCAGGCCCAGATCTCGCAGTAGACCCCGATCTCACGGATGCGGCGGGCGATCAGCTGCGTGTACTGCGCGCCGAAGTCGAGGATCAGGATCTTGTCGCTGTGGATGTCGGTCATGGAGTCGCAGGCTGTGTTCTTTGTGCCCTGGATTCCCGCCTTCGCGGGAATGACGGAATTGCATCAACCCGCGCGGTAGTTCGGCGGTTCCTTGGTGATCTGCACGTCATGCACGTGGCTTTCGCGCGCACCGGCATTGGTGATCCGGACGAAGCTGGGCTTCTTGCGCATGTCCTCGATCGTCGCGCAGCCGACGTAGCCCATCGTCGCGCGCAGGCCGCCGGCGAGCTGGTGGACGACGTTGCGCAGCGGGCCGCGGTACGGGACGCGCCCTTCGATGCCTTCCGGCACGAGCTTGTCGGCATCCGACGCGTCCTGGAAGTAGCGGTCCTTGGAGCCCTGCTCCATCGCGCCAATGCTGCCCATGCCACGGTAGCTCTTGTAGCTGCGGCCCTGGAACAGCTCGACTTCGCCCGGTGCTTCCTCGGTGCCGGCGAACAGGCCGCCGACCATGACGGTGGAGGCACCGGCAACCAGTGCCTTGCCGATATCGCCCGAGTAGCGGATACCGCCGTCGGCGATCAGCGGGATGCGGTCCTGCAGCGCCTCGGCGACCATCGCCACGGCGGTGATCTGCGGAACGCCGACGCCGGCAACGATGCGCGTGGTGCAGATCGAGCCCGGGCCAACGCCGACCTTGACCGCGTCCGCGCCGTTGTCCATCAGCGCCAGAGCAGCATCGCCGGTGACGATGTTGCCGCCGATGACCTGCAGCTGCGGGAAGTTCCTCTTCACCCACTTCACCCGGTCGAGCACGCCTTGGGAGTGGCCGTGCGCGGTATCGACCACGACCACGTCGACGCCAGCGGCAGCCAGCGCTTCAATGCGGGCCTCGGTATCCCCACCGACGCCGACCGCGGCGCCGACCAGCAGGCGTTCGCTGCTGTCATAGGCGGCGTTGGGGTTGTCGGACTTCTTCTGGATGTCCTTGACGGTGATCAGGCCGCGCAGCTCGAAGCCGTCGTTGACCACCAGCACCTTCTCGATCCGGTGCTTGTGCAGAAGGTTCAGCACTTCTTCGTCGGTGGCGCCTTCGCGCACCGTGATCAGGCGATCCTTCTTGGTCATGATGTGGCGGACCGGATCGTCGAGCTTCTTCTCGAAGCGCATGTCGCGGCTGGTCACGATGCCCAGCAGATGGCCGCCTTCCACCACCGGCACGCCGGAGATGTTGCGGGCACGGGTCAGCTTGAGCACTTCGGCGATCGTGGTATCGGGGCCGACGGTGAACGGCTCCTTGATCACGCCGGCCTCGAACTTCTTGACCGAGGCGATCTGCGCCGCCTGCGCTTGCAGGCTCATGTTCTTGTGGATGATGCTGATGCCGCCCAACTGCGCCATCGCGACAGCCAGGCGCGCCTCGCTGACCGTGTCCATCGCCGCCGACAGGATTGGCAGACGGATGTTCAGGTCGCGGGTGAGGCGGGTCGTGAGCGAGACGTCCTTGGGCAGGACAACCGAGTGTGCCGGGACGAGCGAGACGTCGTCGTAGGTCAGTGCTTCAGCCTGGATGCGCAGCATGGGCAGGGGCCGGGAGGATGAAGCGAGTCATTGTATCGCGTTTATGCGGTTCTGCGCTCGCAACGCTGGTAGGACGACGTGTTTCACAGACTCCGGAAGCCAACAATGACTTTCCGCAGCGCCACACCCGCCCCTCGCGCCGGCGGCGCGACCGCCCCTCACTCAGGGGCTGGGGCAAGAGCTCTGCTCTGCTCGGTTTCCAGGGCTTGTTGTGGAGCTCGTCAGCTGACGGGGGACCAGCCGCGGCCGGAATCGGCCGCCTCGGCCGCTTCCAGGGTGTTCTGCATCAGCGTCGCCACCGTCATCGGGCCGACGCCGCCGGGAACCGGGGTGATCCAGCTGGCGCGTTCAGCCGCGGCGGCAAAGCCGACGTCGCCGACCAGGCGGCCGTCGTCGAGGCGGTTGATGCCGACGTCGATGACCACCGCGCCCGGCTTGACCCATTCGCCCGGGATCAAGCCCGGGCGACCAACCGCGACCACCAGGATGTCGGCGTTGCGGATCGACGCCTCGAGCACTTCGGCCGGGGTGAACTTGTGGCAGCTGGTGACCGTGCAGCCGGCGATCAGCAGCTCGAGCGCCATCGGCCGGCCGACGTGGTTGGAGACGCCCACGATCGTCGCGCTCTGCCCGCGCACGGCCTTGTCGGTGTAGGCCAGCAGCGTGGTGATTCCACGCGGCGTACACGGGCGAAGGCCAAACTGGCGCAAGGCCAGGTGACCGACATTCTCGGGGTGGAAGCCATCGACATCCTTGCGCGGATCGATGCGGTGGATCAGGCCGGTGGCGTCGCGGCGGTCGGGCAGCGGCAGCTGCACCAGGATGCCGTGGACCTCCGGATCGGCATTGAGCCGGTCGATCAGCGCCAGCAGCTCGTCGTTGCCGGTATCGGCCGGCAGGTCGTAGTCGATCGCGCGGATGCCCACTTTTTCCGCGGCACGGCGTTTGTTGCGGACATAGACACTGGACGCAGGATCGTTGCCGACCAGTACCACCGCCAGGCCGGGGCGCGACTTGCCGGCCGCGACACGCGCGTCGACCCGCGCCTTGAGGTTGTCGAGCAGGTCGTCGGCAATGCGCTTGCCGTCGAGGATGCGGGCGGTGGGGGTCGAGGCGGTCATGCGGTCGCTGCGTTACAGTCGAGGCCGCGCATTATCCCCTATTCGACCGCCCTCGCCCGCCCCCTGCTCCGGCCCGACGGAGGCCCCATGACCGATACCGATTTCGAGACCACCCAGATCGAGGCCGCCGTGTTCCGGCGCCTGCTCCAGCACCTGATGGTCGAGCGCCCGGAGGTCCAGAACATCGACCTCATGATCACTGCCGGCTTCTGCCGCAACTGCCTGTCCGACTGGTACCGCGAGGCCGCCGAGCAGCGCGGCATCACCATGACCAGGGACGAAGCGCGCGAAGCCGTCTACGGAATGCCCTTTGCGCAATGGAAGGCGGAGCACCAGAAGGAAGCCACTCCGGAGCAGCTGGCCGCATTCGACGCGGCGCATCGCAGACACGCAGGCTGAGCATGCGCAGACAACTGCTCGGTTGGGCCGCCCTGCCAGTACTCGGCTACGCCGCCATCTGCGCATGGCTGTTCGCCAAGCAGCGCGACCTGATCTACCTGCCGCAGGACACCCGCGTCGATGCGGCGCAGACCAACTTCACCATCGAGCGCGACGGCGTACGCCTGCAGGGCTGGGTGGTCAACCCGGCGCGGCACGAGCCGGTGATCTATTTCGGCGGCAACGCCGAGCGCGTCGAGAATCGTCGCGAGCAGCTCGCGCGCCTGCTGCCGGAACGCAGCATCTACCTGATCGCCTACCGCGGCTATGGCGCCAGCGGCGGCGAGCCCAGCGAAGCGGCACTGTTTGCCGATGCGCTGGCGGTATTCGACGAGGTGCAGTCGCGCCACCCGGGCGAGGCCGTCGCCGTGATCGGCTCGAGCCTGGGCAGCGGTGTCGCCAGTTATGTCGCCTCGCAGCGACCGGTTGCGCGGCTGGTCCTGGTAGCGCCGTTCGACAGCCTGACCTCGGTTGCGCAATCGCATTACCGGATGCTGCCGATGCGCTGGATCGTCAAGGACCAGTTCGACTCCGCCGGCTACCTGCGCGGTTACCTGCGCCCGGTGATGGTGATCCGTGCAGGTCGCGACCAGGTCATTCCGGCGGCGAGCACGGACCGCCTGATCGCCGCATTGGGTCGACCGCCGAGCGTCGTCGACCTGCCGACCGCCGATCACAACACCATCGGGAGCGATCCGGGTTTCGAGCAGGCGCTGCAGAAGTTCATGCTGTAGCCCGCAGCTAGCCCGCGCAGAACTCCACGTAGTCGATGTAACCGGGGAACTCGCGTCCTGCCGCGCAGACCGGGCATTCCGGATCGGCCGACAGCCGCGTCTCGCGGAACTTCATCGCCAGCGCGTCGAAGGTGAGCAGCCGGCCGGCGAGCGGATCGCCGAGTCCCAGCACCAGCTTGATCGCCTCGGTGGCCTGCAACATCCCGATCACGCCAGGCAGTACGCCCAGCACGCCTGCTTCGGCGCAGTTGGGCGCGGCCTCCGCCGGTGGCGGCTCCGGGAACAGGCAGCGGTAACACGGAGCCTGGCCGCGATGACGGCCGGCGTCGAACACGCTGACCTGGCCTTCGAAACGGTGCACCGCGCCGTACACCAATGGCTTGCCCAGCTTCACGCAGGCATCGTTGAGCAGGTAGCGCACCGGGAAGTTGTCGGCGCCGTCGATCACCACGTCCGCGTCCGCGATCAGGCGCTCGACGTTTTCAGCGGTGATGCGCTCCGGGAAGGCTTCGATGGCCACCGTGGGATTGAGTGCCGACAGGGCTATCCGCGCCGACTCGACCTTGGCCACGCCGATGCGATCCTCGGTATGCAGGATCTGCCGTTGCAGGTTGCTGCGATCGACCACGTCATCGTCGGCCAGCACGAGCGTGCCGATGCCTGCCGCGGCCAGGTAATAGGCCGCCGGCGAACCCAGGCCACCGGCGCCGACCATGGCGACGCGCGCGGCCTGCAGGCGGCGTTGCCCGGCCTCGCCCACTTCGGGCAGGCGCAGGTGGCGCGAATAGCGGTCGTAGAAGTCGAAGTCGCCGTCGGGCCGTGCGGTTGGCAGCCCTTCGGTAATCCAGCGGGTGGTGCCGCCGTCGACCGAAGACACGCGGGTGTATCCCGCCGCCTGCAGCACCTGGGCCGCCTGCAGCGAGCGTCGCCCGGACTGGCAGATCAGCATCACCTCGGCTTCCCGATCGGGAATTGCGAGCTGCGGCTGCGCTTCCAGGTCCGCCCTGGCGACGCCGCGGGCGCCTTCGGCGAATCCCGTGGCCCGCTCGTGCGACTCGCGCACGTCGATCAGCAACGTGCCGGAACGCTGGCGCCGCAATGCCTCTGCCGGAGAGATTTCTTCGATGCTCATGCCGGCATTATCGCGCCACCAGGGGCCGCTACGCATACCTCAGCACTTCAACCACCTCGCCCGCGGCCAGGCGCTGCGGACCGTCCGGTATCACGATCAGTGCATTGGAATCGGCAACCGCGCGCAGACGATGCGAACCGACGGCCGGATTCGGATCCGCCCGCAGCACACCGTGCTCGTCACAGAACACCCGCGCACGCATGAATTCGCGCCGCGGATGTTCCTTGTCGATCGGGGCCACCAGTTGCGCGCGCTCGACCGGGCGCGGCTCGCTGCGTCCCTGCAACGCATCGACCAGGGCACGGCCGAAGGACAGATAGGTGGCGAACACCGACACCGGATTGCCGGGCAGGCCCAGCATGCGCGCCTGATCCATGCTGCCAAACAACAGCGGCATGCCCGGCTTCATCCGCACCTTCCAGAAGTGGGTCTGGCCGAACTGCGCCAGCACCGCCGGGATGTGGTCCTTCTCGCCGGCCGAGACCGCGCCACAGGTGATCACGATGTCGAACGCGCAGGCCGCGTCGCGCAGGGCGATCTCGACCCGCCTGGGGTCGTCGGGCAGGCGCGGCCAGGCGGTCGGCTCCAGGCCGTCGGCGCGCAGCAGCCCCATCAACAGTTCGCGGTTGCTGTCGTAGATCTCGCCGGGCGCGAGCGCCATGCCCGGTTCCACCAGTTCGTCGCCGCTGCTGAAGACCGCCACCGTCGGGCGACGCGCCACCGGCAGCGATGCCAGGCCCATCGATGCAGCCAGCGAGATGCGCGCCGGCGTCAGCACGGTGCCCGCGCGCAGTACCTGTTCGCCAGCAGCCACGTCTTCGCCTGCGCGACGGACGTTGGCGCCCGCGAGCAGATTGCCGGCAACGAAAACGCGATCGTCGTCGACCCGGCTGTTTTCCTTGATCACCACCGTATCCGCACCAGCCGGCAGCGGCGCGCCGGTGGTGATGCGCACGCACTCGCCAGCAGCAAGCTGCAGCCCCTGCGAGCGGCCCGCGAACTGCTCGCCGACCAGGCGCAGGCTCGTTTCGCCGCCACCCAGATCCTGGTGACGCACGGCAAAGCCATCCATCGCGCTGTTGTCGAAGGGCGGCAAAGACAATGGCGCGTGCACGTCTGCGGCAAGGATGCGGCCGTGCGCGCGCGACAGTGCCAGTGTCTCGGTCTCGAGCCGATGCGTGGCCGCCACCTCGCGAACGATGGCGAGCGCGTCGTCGAACAGCAGTCCAGTCGGGGGCGTGCCAGTCGGGGGTGTGGTCATGTCAGGTGCGCGGCCATGTCGGGGGCGTGATGCCGGCCGCGGCCAGGTCATCGGGCGTATTGAGGTTGCCGAAGCGTACGCCGTCCAGTCGCACGCCCGCCATGCCGAGTGCCGCCTGCAGTGCGTGCACCGCGACTTCGCCGCGTGCCAGCGCGACACCCAGCGACGGCTGCAGCGCCGACAGCGACCACAGGGCGACCAGCGGCTGCGGCCCGTCATCATCGATTGCGAATGCACCGGTGTTGCCGGCTGCGGACGCCAGCGTCGGCAGCAGGCACTCGTTTACGCCGACGAGGTCTACGGGGACCGTCAGCAGCCATGGCGTCGTGCATGCGGAGGCCAGGGCGTCGATGCCGGCCAGCGGGCCCTGCCCGCCCTGTCCCCGGTCGGTCACGGCACGCAAGCCGGCCTCGGCATAGCGGCCGTGAGCGCGATTCGCGCTGACCAGAACGGCGGCCGTCTCTTCGCTGAAACGGCGCTGCCAGCGCAGCACCTGGGCGACTCCGTCGCGTTCCAGCCAAGCCTTGTCGATACCCCCCAACCGCGAGCCGAGACCGCCGGCAAGGATGCCGAGGGTGACCTGGCTGGCAGCGAGGACGGGAGTCATGGCACTGGCCGGAGCGTCACGTCCCGAACGTCACTTCCCGCGCTTGACGTGGCGGATCATGCGCTTCTTCTTCGCGACCTGGCGCACGCTGAGCACGTTCTTCTTGCCTTCGTACGGATTCGTGCCTTCCTTGAAGACGAAACGCACCGGCGTACCCACCAGCTTGAAGCGCTTGCGGAAGAAGTTCTCCAGATAGCGCTTGTAGCTGTCGCTCAGGGTGCGCAGGCGCGTGCCGTGGACGACGAAGGTCGGCGGATTGTTCGCCGCCGGGTGGGCGTAGCGCAGCTTCGGCACGTGTCCGCGCACGACCGGCGGCGGGTTGGTTTCGTAAGCCACTTCCAACGCCTTGTTGACGTCGCTGGTGCTGAACACGTGCGTCGCCGAGGCATGGGCGCGATGGATCGCCTTGAACAGTTCACGCAGGCCGGAGCCATGCTTTGCGCTGATCCGGACCGCTTCGGCCCACTCCACGAATCCAAGCTTGCGGGCCAGCAACTGCTCGGCCTGCTGGCGCTGGTAGTCGGTCTGGTTGTCCCACTTGTTGACCGCAACCACGAGCGCGCGGCCGGCGTCGAGCGCATAGCCGAGCACGCTGGCGTCCTGGTCCGTCACGCCTTCGCCGGCGTCGAGCATGATCACCGCGACCTGGCACTGCTCGATTGCCTGCAGGGTCTTGATGATCGAGAACTTCTCCACCGCCTCGTCCACCCGCGACTTGCGGCGCAGGCCGGCGGTATCGATCAGCCGGTACAGGCGACCGTCGCGCTCCATGTCGATGGCGACCGAGTCGCGCGTGGTGCCAGGCACTTCCGAGGCGATCATCCGCTCTTCGCCCAGCAGCCGGTTGACCAGGGTCGACTTGCCCACGTTGGGCCGGCCGATGAAGGCGACGCGGATGCGCGACGGATCGGCATCGAGCTCGGCCGTGGCACCCACATCAGGCAAGCGCTGGAGGCTTTCGTCGATCAGCTCGTCGATGCCCTGGCGGTGTGCCGAGGACACGGTGACAACGTCGCTGAAACCGTAGCGGGCAAAATCGTTGCGGGCAGCCTGGGCATCGATGCCGTCGATCTTGTTGATCACCAGCATGGTCGGCCGCGCCGCCTTGCGCAGCCACGCCAGGATCTCGTCATCCAGCGACGAGGCGCCTTCGCGGCCATCGACGATGAACAACACCAGGTCGGCCTCTTCCGCCGCCGCGCGCGCCTGGCGCGCAGTGGCGCCCGCCAGCCCTTCGTCCACGCCGGCGATGCCGCCGGTATCGACCACGGCGAACGATTGCTTGCCCTCCGGACGGCAGACGCCGTAATGGCGATCACGGGTCACGCCCGGTTCGTCATGGACCAGGGCGTCGCGACTGCGCGTAAGCGCATTGAAGAGCGTGGATTTTCCGACGTTGGGGCGACCAACGAGGGCAACTAGCGGAAGCATGGGCGACAGCCGAATGGGAAATGGAGTGGGTGCAGCAATGGTTCCAGCCGGGGTTCCAACCGGGAATCCATCAGGCCAGGCCTGGCCGAGCCAGGGGCGGCCGGTGCCGAAACAGGACCGGAGCGCCGGCGCCGGGTCCGCCTTGGTCGGGCCGGTACGCAGCGCATGATGACGGGCCGGTCGCAAAAAGGGAAACGGCCCGGCGCCACCAGGCGCCGGGCCGATCTGGAATGGAGCTGGCCGGGATCGAGCCGTCCCCGCTGCCGCTTTACGGCAGGCGAGCCTTACGGCAGGCGGGCCTTATTGCAGGCGAAACGCCGTCAGCTCGCCAGAGACGTTCTGGACGATGGCGATGCCGTCAGCCACGACTGGAGCCGCCCGCACGGCCTTGCCGCCGACGCGCTCGCGGGCAGCGAACTCGCCGTTGTCGAGCTTGAGCCAGTGAACATAGCCATCAAAGTCGGCGACCACGGCGAAATCGCCCTGCACCGCCGCTCCGGTGACGCTGCGACGGGCCAGGCCCGGCTGCTGCCACAGCGCGCTGCCGCCAGACTTGTCCAGGCCGAAGACGATGCCGCCAGCGTCGGTCACGACCAGGCGATCGCTGCCCAGGCCGATCCGGCCGGCGCCACCGTGCTCGCTCTGCCACATCGGCCGGCCACTCGGCGCGTCGATCGCGAGGGTCTGCTTCTTGAAACTGGTCGCGAACAGCGTGGTGCCATCCAGCACCGGCGTGCCGTCGACGTCCGCCATGCGGTCGAGCTCGGTGCGGCCTTCACCCTGACCGACCGCCTGCTCCCAGACCGGACGGCCATCGGTCGCCGACAGCGCCGACACGGAACCATCGTCGTTGCCGACGAAGACGAAACCCGGGCCGAGCTGCGGGGCATCGTTGCCGCGCAGCGACAGCATCGGCACGTCCTGCACCCAGAACCAGCGACGCTCGCCATTGGCGGCGTCGAATGCGGTGATGCGGCCATCGTTGGAGCGCACGAACACCGTGCCCATGCCGACCGCGGGGGCCGCGATGACCTCGTTGGGGACCTGCGCCTGCCACTTCTTCTCGCCGGTGGAGGCGTCCAGGGCGATCACCTCGCCATTGAGGCCGCCGACCACCACCAGCCCTTCGCCGACGCCGGGACCACCAGACAATTCAATATCCGACTTCTTTTCCGGGCGGTATTCCCAGATCGACTTGCCGGTCTGCAGGTCGAAGGCATGCACGCCACCCTCGATGGCGGCAGCGAAGACGCGACCATCGGCCACGACCGGCCCCTGGCGCACGCCCATGCGTCCCTCGCCCTTGCCGGCGTTGGCAGACCACACCTTCGACACGGTCACGGACGGGGTGATGTCGGTCAACTCGGTGGGTTCGTTGGGCTTGCCGTCGTCCTTCTTCTTGTCGTCGCCGCCGAACCAGCCCTTGACGGTCGAGCAGCCGGCGAGCGAAGCCGCGCACAGCAGCACGAGAGAGGTACGCAGCAGCATCGAGCGGTGCTTCATCAGGACTTGGCCTCGGGCGCGGTCGGTGTGCCGCCGACCTGGTTGAGTTTGAGTTCGATCAGGCGACGCTGCGGCGAGGCGACATCGAGCTTCGCCAGAGCCTGCGAATAGGAGGTCCGGGCCTGGTCGAGCTGACCGAGCGCGAACTGCGCGTCACCGCGCACTTCCATCGCCGAGGCGCTGGTGCCGTTGGCTACCAGCTTGAGCGCGGCGTCTGCCTGCTTCGCTTCGATCAGCAACCGCGCCAGGCGCTGGTTGACGACCTCGGCGATGGCCGGATCGCTGCTCTTGATGGAGCGCAGCGTGGCGATTGCGGCGTCGTTGTTGCGAGACTCGACCTGGGTGCGGGCGAGTTCGAGCGCGGCAAGGTCGTGATAGGTGCCGCCCGTCAGCGCCTTGACCTTGGCTTCCGCACCCTTGTCCTTGGCCTGGATGGCATCGAGGGCGGCCTGGTACTGGGTCGAAAGCCCCAGTCGCTCCTGCTCGCCGCGATGTTCCCACCACTTCCAGCCGCCGATTGCCGCCAGGCCGAGCACGATGCCGCCGATAAGGCCGGCTCCGTTGTTGCGCAGCCATTGCAGCACGCGCTCGCTTTGTTCGTGTTCGTCGAGAAGGTCGTCTATTGCCATTCGGGAGCTGCCATTCCAAAGCTGCAGTGTCGCCCCCGCCCTGCGGCGGGAACCCAATGAGGAACACCGGCCCGCGTGGACCGGTGACGAGGGATGACCCGCGCGCGGGTCAGTCAGCGACCGGCGTCAGGGAACCGTCAGAGGATAGCGTAAAGCGCGCCACGTTCGCGCGGCTGAACGGCGTCAGATCAACCGTCTTGCCGGTTTGCCGCACTTCGACGGCGGAGGAGTTGCCCAGGACGATGCGGGAAACCTCGCCGATGCCATAGGTGCGTTGCTGCCCTGCACCCAGCAGGCCCTGCTCCAGGGTATCGCCGTTGCTGCCGATCACCTGGACCCAGCTGTCGCCGGTGAAGTTCAGCGACAGCGCCGTCTGCGCCGACGCCGAAGGCATGGGCGCCATCGACGCGATCAGCGGAGTGCGCTGGGCACCGGTTCGGGCCGGTGCGGCCGCGGGCGACTCGCCCTGCAAAGCCGGCATCGCAGGCACTTCCAGCGACTGCACGGTGGACTGGTGGGGCGAGCGCGTCGCCAGCCAGACCGGCACAGCGATGGCCGCGGTCAGGACGATGTAGATGGCGCGGCGCGTGACCTGCTCGAACACATGGCGGTAGCGCGGCGTGTAGGTATGGCTGACCAGCTCGGACGGCGCAACCGGCGCCGCGGTGCTCTGGCGCAACTGATCCTCGAGGTCGACGCCGAGCAGGCGCGCGTAGCTTCGCATCTGTCCGCGCACGAACACCGGTGCGCCGAGCTGGCCCGGGTCGCCGGATTCGAGCTGGCGGATCACCCGCAGCGGAATCTTCAGGCTCGCGGCCACTTCTTCCTGCGACAGCCCCGCCTGTTCGCGGGCCTGTTTCAGGCGCACGCCGCAGCTGGCGCCCATTTCGGGCGCAACGTCATTAGAAGAGCCCATCATCGCCTTCCGTCATCCCCAATGCCGGAGCCCTGCGTTTCAGGGAACTCCGCCCTCATTCGCTGAACGTATCTTGCGGCAGCTGCCGTGTCGCCGAGTTTCTGTTCAATCTGTGACGCAAGCAACAACGAGTTGCGGTCCGCCGGTGCCGCCGCCAGGCGGCGCTCGGAAAATGCCCTCGCCTCGAACGCCCTGCCCTGACGGAGTTCCAGCTCGGCCAGGGCCCCCAGCGCTACCGGGTTGGACGGGTCCAGGGCGATGGCATCACGCAGGTTGCGGGAGGCGCGCGCGTCCTGGCCGGCCCTGCCCGCACAGCTGCCGGCATTGGCCAGGGCGGTGGCCGGGGTCGCGTAGCTGCTGTCGGCAAGCGCACGGTCGAACCAGGCAAGCGACTCTGCCGCCCGGCCCTGGCCACACAGCCAGACGCCGTAATTGTTCAGGGCGCCGCCGCTGGTGGGGGCCAGCTCGGTCGCGCGCCGATAGTGCTCGCCAGCCTGCGCGGTTGCGCCACTGCGTTCGGCGGCGGCACCCAGCAAGGTGTAGGCATCGGCCGAACGGGGATCCAGCTTGAGTGCCAGCCGGGCTTCGCGCTCCGCGCCCGGATTGTCACCTGTCAGCAGTTTTTCCTGGGCGCGCTGCAGGTGCACACGCACCGTCGACGCCTTGTCGCGCTTGGCGTCGCTGACGTCGACCTTGTGCGCAATCTGGTCGTAGTCACCGCGGCCGAAGTCCTGGCGCACGAAAGTCAGCTTGCTGCATGCACTGGTCGCAACCAGCGCAATCACCACCAGCACGGAAAGAGGGAGCATCCGGCGACCAGGGCCACCGCGGGTCGTGCCTTCGCTGC
Organism: Lysobacter sp.; assembly: GCA_036524935.1. GTDB lineage: Bacteria > Pseudomonadota > Gammaproteobacteria > Xanthomonadales > Xanthomonadaceae > Lysobacter_J. Next base: position 18,945 of record DATDBK010000167.1, read on the forward strand.
GAGCGTCAGGCCGCTTCATCGCCCAGCCCCTGCGCCTGCAGTTGCTTGCGGAAATCGGCCTGTCGACGCGTGCGGTCCATGACCTGGCCTTTGAGCTGGCCGCAGGCGGCATCGATGTCGTCGCCACGGGTACGGCGCACCGGCGCAATCATGCCGGCGTCGTTGAGAAGTTTCTGGAAGGCGCGGATAGCGGTTTCGTCGGGGCGCTCGAAGCGCGTGCCCGGGAACGGGTTGAACGGGATCAGGTTCACCTTCGCCGCGTCCTTCATCTGCACCGCATTGTCGAACTGCCGCAGCAGTCGCAGCAGCTGGCGGGCATGCTGGGGCTGGTCGTTGACGCCCTTCATCAGGGTGTATTCGAAGGTGACCGAACTGCCGCGCTTGCGCAGCGCGTAACGCACGCAGGCTTCCATCAGCTGTTCGATCGGGTACTTCTTGTTGAGCGGCACCAGCTCGCTGCGCAGCTCGTCGTTGGGTGCATGCAGCGAAACGGCGAGGGATACGTCGCTCTCTTCGCCGAGGCGGTCGATCATCGGCACCATGCCGGCGGTCGACAGCGTCACGCGCTTGTTGGCCAGGCCGTAGCCCAGGTCGTCGCGCATGATGCTCATCGCGCGCACGACGTTGTCGAAGTTCGCAAGCGGCTCGCCCATTCCCATCATCACCACGTTGGTCAGCTTGCGCTGCTGGTGCGGGACATTGCCCAGGTGGCGCGCCGCCACCCAGACCTGGCCGATGATCTCGGCGGTCGACAGGTTGCGGTTGAAGCCCTGGGTCGCGGTCGAGCAGAACGTGCAGTTGAGCGCACAGCCCACCTGCGAGGACACGCACAGCGTGCCGCGGCCCTTGTCGGGGATGAACACCGTTTCGATGGCGTTTTTGGTGTCCATGCCCAGCAGCCACTTGTGGGTGCCGTCGGTGGAGGCCTTGTCGAGCACGACCTGCGGGACCTGCACGACTGCGTGCTGCTCGAGCTTGGCGCGCAGCGCCTTGCCCAGGTCGGTCATGTCGTTGAAGTCGGTGACATAGCGGTGATGGATCCACTTCATCACTTGGTGCGCACGGAACTTCTTCTCACCGAGCGATTCTTCAAAGAAACGCTCAAGCGAGACGCGGTCGAGGTCGAACAGATTTGTCTTGCCCGGCTCGACCGCGCGCTTGCGGGCAACGACCGGCGCAACTGTGACAGCCGACTCCGTCGCCGCCGCGGTCTCTGCGCCGGCGAGGTGGAGTTCGATGGTGTCGCGTTGCGTGGTCATGGCCTTGTCACTGTCGCGATCAGCGTGCGTAGACGCTGGTAGCCGGGAAGAAGTACGCGATTTCGATCGCGGCATTCTCGAGGCTGTCCGAGCCGTGCACGGCGTTGGCGTCGATGCTGTCGGCGAAATCGGCGCGGATCGTGCCCGGCGCGGCGTCCTTCGGGTTGGTGGCACCCATCAGGTCGCGGTTCTTGAGCATCGCGCCCTCGCCCTCGAGCACCTGGATCATCACCGGGCCGGAAATCATGAACTCGACCAGCGCGCTGAAGAACGGGCGCTCGCGGTGCACGGCATAGAAACCTTCGGCTTCCTGCTTGGACAGGTGCGTCATCTTCGCGGCGGCAACCTTGAGGCCGGCCTTCTCGAAGCGGGTATAGATCTCACCGATGACGTTCTTGGCGACTGCGTCGGGCTTGATGATGGAAAGGGTGCGCTCCAGCGCCATGGAATTTCTCCGGGTAGGCGGGCAGCCGAACCGTACGGTTCGCGCCCGAGGATAACAGAAAAACCCGCGTCGGAACGCGGGTTTAGCCCACAAGGCTCCGGTAATTCTACCGGAATACAGGCCCCTTTTGCACCTGTCCACAGCCGCCGTCTTTGCCGTCGTCGTTGACGGTTCAGGCGGCCGGGACTAGCATCAAACAAGCGTTTGATTCAGACCGACGAGTTCAGGACCCACGATGGCTGCCACTGCCCACTTCTCCACCAAGGACCGCATCCTTGGTGCCGCCGAGGAACTGTTCGCCCAGTTCGGTTTCACCGGCACCTCGCTGCGCCAGGTCACCAGCCGCGCCGACGTCAACATCGCCGCGGTCAACTATCACTTCGGCAGCAAGGAGAACCTCGTCAACGAGGTCTTCCGCCGGCGCATGGACGAGATGAGCCAGCAGCGACTGGGCGCCCTCAGGGCCGCCATCGAGCTGCATCCGGGCGAATTGGAGCCTGTTCTTGCCGCATTCGTGCAGCCGGCGCTGGCCATGGCCCAGGATCGCCACGGCGGCGGTGCCTTCGTCCGGGTGGTGGCTCGCGCCTACGCAGAAAAGAACGATCGCCTGCGCAAGTTCCTGTCCGATCACTACGGCCACGTCCTGCGCGAATTCGGCAAGGCCATCGCCACCTGTGTGCCCGGCCTGAGCAAGGAAGAACTCTACTGGCGCCTGGACTTCCTGGCGGGCGCCCTGACCTATGCAATGGCCGACTTCGGCCTGATCAAGCGTCCCGCCGGTGTCACCGAGGCGGCGCATCGTGAGCGCGCGGCGCGCGAACTGATCCACTTCGCCGCGGCCGGCTTCAAGGTCGAACCAAAGCGTTGATTTCAACACGTAAAAGTCTTGTATAAACAAGGATTTGCCTAACATGTCAAAGAAACTGCTTGTACGCCGCGTCGCGGTCCTGGGCGCAGGTGTCATGGGCGCGCAGATCGCTGCGCACCTGACCAATGCCGGTGTCGACACGGTCCTGTTCGATCTGCCAGCCAAGGAGGGTGACCCCAATGGCGTCGTCACCAAGGCCATCGCCAACCTCGGCAAGCTCAGCCCCGCGCCGTTCGCCAGCAAGACCCTGGCCGAGCGCATCACCGCGGCCAACTACGAGACCGGGCTGGAGCAGCTGCGCGATTGCGACCTGATCATCGAGGCCATTGCCGAGCGGATGGACTGGAAGCAGGACCTGTACAAGAAGATCGCTCCGTTCGTGGCCGAGCACACCGTCCTGGCCAGCAATACCTCCGGCCTGGGCATCAACAAGCTGGCCGAAGTGCTGCCCGAGCAGCTGCGCCACCGCTTCTGCGGCGTGCACTTCTTCAATCCGCCGCGCTACATGCACCTGGCCGAACTCATTCCGGCAAAGACCACCGACGACGACGTGCTCGAGTCGCTGGAAACCTTCCTGACCACCACCCTGGGCAAGGGCGTGGTGATCGCCAAGGACACCCCGAACTTCATCGGCAACCGCATCGGCGTGTTCTCGATGCTGGCCGGCATGCACCACACCGAGCAGTTCGGGCTGGGCTTCGACACCGTCGACGCGCTGACCGGTCCGGCCATTGGTCGCCCGAAGTCGGCGACGTTCCGCACCGCCGACGTGGTTGGACTGGACACGATGGCGCACGTCATCAAGACCATGGCCGACACCCTCCCCGAGGACCCGTGGCATGCCTTCTTCAAGGCGCCCAGGTGGCTGTCGGCGCTGATCGAGAAAGGCGCCCTCGGCCAGAAGACCGGCGCCGGCGTCTACACCAAGCGCGGCAAGGACATCCTGGTGCTGGACCTGAAGGCGCAGGACTACCGCGCTTCGGCCGGCGAGCTCGATCCGGAAGTGGCCGGCCTGCTCAAGGAAAAGGACCCGGCGAAGAAGTTCGCCGCGCTGCGCGCCAGCGCGCACCCGCAGGCACAGTTCCTGTGGGCGATCTTCCGCGACACGTTCCACTACAGCGCCTATCACCTGGAGTCGATCGCCGACACCGCGCGCGATATCGACTTCGCCATGCGCTGGGGTTACGGCTGGTCGCTGGGTCCGTTCGAGACCTGGCAGGCCGCTGGCTGGAAGCAGGTCGCCGACTGGATCGCCGAGGACATCGTCGCCGGCAAGGCAATGAGCACCGCACCCCTGCCGAACTGGGTGTTCGACGGCCGCGTCGGCGTGCATTCGGCCGATGGCAGCTTCAGCCCGGGCCGCAATGCCAACGTGCCGCGCTCGTCGAACCCGGTTTATGCGCGCCAGCGTTTCCCGGATCCGCTGCTGGGCGAGAAGTTCTCGCAGGGCCGCACGGTGTTCGAGAACGAGGGCATCCGCATGTGGGCCGACGAGGGCGACGACATCGCCGTGGTCAGCTTCAAGACCAAGATGCACACGGTCAACGACCATGTGCTCAATGGCCTGCAGGAAGCGGTCGGCATCGCCGAGCGCGACTTCGCCGGCCTGGTGATCTGGCAGCCGAAGGAACCCTTCTCCGCCGGTGCCGACCTGGCCGGTGCGCTGGGCCTGCTGCAGGCCGGTGACGTCAAGGGCTTCGAGGCGATGGTCGCCAACTTCCAGGCCACCAGCCAGCGCATCAAGTACTCGCTGGTGCCGGTGGTTGCCGCCGTGCGCGGGCTGGCACTGGGTGGCGGTTGCGAATTCCAGATGCATTCGGCCCGCAGCGTGTTCGCGCTGGAGAGCTACATCGGCCTGGTCGAGGCCGGCGTCGGTCTGCTGCCGGCCGGTGGCGGTCTGAAGGAGTTCGCCGTGCGCGCTTCCGAAGCCGCAGGTCCGGGTGGCGACGTGTTCGCCCAGCTCAAGACCGCGTTCGAGAGCGTTGCCATGGGCAAGGTTTCGACCTCGGCCTTCGAGGCCGTTGAACTCAAGCTCGCCCGCGACAGCGACCGTGTCGTCTTCAATGCTTTTGAACTTCTGCACGTGGCCCGACAGCAGGCGCGCGCGCTGGCCGAATCCGGTTACCGCCCGCCCCTGCCCGCCCGCCGCATCCAGGTCGCCGGCGACGTCGGCATCGCCACCTTCAAGATGATGCTGGTGAACATGCTCGAGGGCCGCTTCATCTCGCCGCACGACTACGAGATCGCGACCCGCATCGCCACCGTCATGTGCGGCGGCGAAGTCGATCGCGGCGCGCTGGTCGACGAAGAGTGGCTGCTGAAGCTCGAGCGCGAACACTTTGTCGCGCTGGCGCAGATGCCAAAGACGCAGGAGCGCATCGCGCACATGCTCAAGACCGGTAAGCCGCTCCGGAACTGATCGCTCCCTTGATCTCCGCCTCCGCGGGGATCACGAACACCATTGTTTTTGCTAGCTAGAGGCTGGACAAATGACCAAGCAGATCCAGGACGCCTACATCGTCGCCGCCACCCGCACCCCGGTGGGCAAGGCGCCGCGCGGCGTTTTCCGCAACACCCGTCCCGACGAGATGCTCGCCCATGTGCTGCGCTCGGTGGTCGCGCAGGCGCCGGGCATCGACCTGGGCCGCATCGATGACGCGATCATCGGCTGCGCGATGCCCGAGGGCGAGCAAGGCATGAACGTGGCGCGCATCGGCGCGCTGCTCGCCGGCCTGCCCAACACGATCGCCGCGCAGACGATCAACCGCTTCTGCTCGTCCGGCCTGCAGGCCGTGGCGATGGCGGCCGACCAGATCCGTCTCGGCAATTCCGACCTGATGCTGGCTGGCGGCACCGAGTCGATGTCGATGGTGCCGATGATGGGCAACAAGATCGCGATGGCGCCGAGCGTGTTCGACAACGACCACGTCGCCATCGCCTATGGGATGGGCATCACCGCCGAGAAAGTCGCCGAGGAGTGGAAGATTTCGCGTGAGGACCAGGATGCTTTCGCTGTTGCCTCGCACCAGAAGGCACTCGCTGCCCTGGCTGCTGGCGAGTTCAAGGACGAGATCAGCCCGTATGAAGTCATCTCGCGTCAGCCCGACCTGGCCGGCAACATCGTGCGGTTGAAGAAGATGCTGGTGGAAAACGACGAAGGTCCGCGTGCCGACACCTCGCTCGAGGGTCTGGCCAAGCTGCGCACCGTGTTCCGCAATCCGCAGTTCGGCGGCACGGTGACCGCGGGTACTTCCTCGCAGATGAGCGATGGCGCCGGTGCGGTGCTGCTGGCCTCGGAACAGGCGATCAAGGACTACGGCCTGACCCCGCTGGCGCGCTTCGTCAGTTTCTCGGTCGCCGGCGTGCGCCCGGAAGTGATGGGCATCGGCCCGATCGCGGCGATCCCGAAGGCGTTGAAGCAGGCAGGCCTGACCCAGGATCAGCTGGACTGGATCGAACTCAACGAAGCCTTCGCCGCCCAGGCCCTGGCGGTGATCAAGGACACCGGCCTGGACCCGCGCAAGATCAATCCACTGGGCGGCGCCATCGCTCTCGGCCATCCGTTGGGCGCCACCGGCGCCGTCCGCACCGCAACGATCGTGCATGGCCTGCGCCGCCGCCAGCAGAAGTACGGCATGGTGACCATGTGCATCGGCACCGGCATGGGCGCGGCGGGGATCTTCGAAGCGCTCTGATCTACCCGGCCTCCGGGAAAAATGAAACGGGCAGCCCAGGCTGCCCGTTTCTCATTGCAAGTTTCCAGTGTATTGGCGTTATTCGAGTTCGGTCACGCCGAGTTCCTTCAGCGCGTTCTGCATCAGCTGCTGGGCGGCATCGCTGAGCTTTTCGTGGTCCAGCGCGTAGCGGATGGTCGCTTCGATCAGGCCGATATGGGTGCCGCAATCGAAGCGGGTGCCCTGGAAACGGTAGGCAAGCACCGGCTTTTCGGCCAGCAAGGCGGCGATCGCGTCGGTGAGCTGTATTTCACCGCCCGCGCCGGGGGTAGTGGTCTCCAACAGGCCGAAGATGCGCGAATCGAGCACATAACGCCCGACGACGGCCAGATTGCTGGGCGCCACCTCGGGCTTTGGTTTTTCCACGATCGCGCGGATCCGGCCCTCCCGGCCCGAGAACGAATCGGTTGCGACGATGCCGTAGCTGCCGGTCTGCTCGGGCGGGACATCCTGCACCGCAACCACGCTGGACCCGTTGGCTTCGGCCGAATCGGCCATCTGGCTCAACGCACCCGGCCCACGGTTCCAGATCAGATCGTCGGGCAGGAGCACCGCGAAGGGTTCGTCGCCGACGATGGGTTTGGCGCACAGCACGGCGTGGCCGAGACCCAGCGCTTCGGCCTGGGTCACGAAGATCGCGCGCACGTGCTTGGGCAGCACGTTGCGGATCAGTTCGAGCTGTTCGGTCTTGCCGGCGCGCTCCAGCTTCTGCTCGAGTTCGTAGGCCTTGTCGAAATAGTCCGCGACCGCATGCTTGTAGCGATTGGTGACGAAGATCAGCGTGTCGCATCCGGCTTCCACCGCCTCGTCGACCGCATACTGGATCAGCGGCTTGTCGATGATCGGCAGCATTTCCTTGGGAACGGTCTTGGTCGCCGGCAGGAATCGGGTTCCCAATCCTGCGACCGGGAATACGGCTTTGCGTATGCGTTGGGTCATCGTGTCCTTCTGGCGTCGCGCGCGGGAAACTGCACGATTGTAGCGCCGGCATCCTCGGCCTGACCCGATGGCGAGAATTCGGGTATGGCGGCGCGCAGGATGCGGGACAGCTCCTCGTTGTCGTACGCGGCACTGGCGGCCTGCAGCAAAGTGACGGCACGGGCGATGATTTCCACCGACGCATCGCGCGCGCGCGCCTCGAGGATCTTGGAGTGCGAGGTGGGACGGTAGAGCTCATCCGCGTGGAATAGCGTCTCGTGCAGTTTTTCGCCCGGCCTCAGCCCCGTGTAGATGATGGCGATGTCCTTGCCGGGTTGCTTGCCGGCCAAACGGATCATCTGCTCGGCCAGCACCCGGATCGGCACCGGTTCGCCCATGTCCAGCGTGTAGATCGAGGCATGCGCCGCGCCCGCAGCGGCCTGCACGATGAGCTGGCAGGCCTCGGGAATGGTCATGAAGTAACGCGTCACCTCGGGATCGGTGACCGTCACCGGCCCACCCACGCGGATCTGTTCGCGGAACAGAGGCACCACGCTGCCGGCGGAATCCAGCACGTTGCCGAAGCGCACAGTGACGAATCGGGTCGATTTGCGGTCGTCCATGGTCTGGCAGACCATTTCCGCGAAGCGCTTGGTGGCGCCGAGTACGTTGACCGGGTCGACCGCCTTGTCGGTGGAGATGAAGACGAAGGTGGACACGTTCGCCTCACGGCACGCCCTGGCCACCGTCTCGGTCGCCAGCACGTTGTTGCGCACGGCTTCGCGCAGTTGCTGCTCGAGCAGCGGCACCTGCTTGTAGGCGGCGGCATGGAACACCGCATCGGGCTCGGCCATTTTCAAGGCATGGCCGATGACCGCCGGATCGCCGCAATTGCCGAGCACGGACAAGACTTCAAGGTCCGGGAAGGCCCGTTTCAATTCCGCATGCGTCGTGGTCAACGCAAGCTCGTCGATTTCCAGCAGGGCGATGCGTTGCGCGCCATGGCGCGCGCATTGCCGGCAGAGCTCCGAACCGATGGAGCCGCCTGCACCGGTCACCAGCACGGTACGCCCGCCGAGCCAGCCGCGGATCAATTTCCAGTCCGGCGTGACCGGCTTGCGACCTAGCAGGTCGTCGATCGCGACTTCTTTGAGCTCGCCCGGCAGCGATCTGCCTTCCAGCACATCCACCAGGCGCGGAACCGTGCGGAACGGCAGGCCCGTGCTTTCGCAGATGGCCACGACACGCTGCATGTTCGCCGCATCCAGCGAAGGCATCGCTATCACGATCAGCTTGGCGGCGGTTTCCTTGGCGATGCTGGCCGCGTCCTCGAGGCCACCCAGTATGGGCACACCATGCAACTTGGTCCCATGCAGCTTGGCTGCATCGTCCAGCAACCCCACCGGCTGGTAAGCGCCGCTGCGCCGCAGATCCCGCACCAGCGCCTCGCCGGCGCGGCCGGCGCCCAGAATCAACACGCGCAGCGCGACGCCGCTCTTGAGATCGGTATTCTGGTTGTCCTTCCAAGCGCGGAACAGCAGGCGCGGCATGCCCAGTGCGCCGATCAGCGCGAACGGATACAGCACCAGGACCGCACGCGGCACCGAACCCAGCCGGTTGTATAGGACCAGGCCCAAGGCCACTGCCAGCAGCCCCAACAGGGCCGCTTTCAGGATATTCCACAGGTCGGGCACGCTGGCGAAACGCCACAGCCCGCGATACAGGCCGACCCGCCAGAACACCAGTCCCTGCGCCAGCAAGATGATCGCTATCTCGGGGGACCACAGCGGAAACGGCGGCGGGGTGGGCAGCATGGCGTAGCGCAGGTGGTGCAACCCTTGCCAGCACAGCCAGACCATGAACAGGTCATGCATCACCACGGTCAACCGTGGCAGGAAGGCAGCCATCCGCTCACGCCATGACGTCATCACTGGTCTGCTTCCTTATCCAATCGAACATCCTTGCGCAGACGCGTCCAAGCCAGAATAGCGAACCCGTACCATGCCGAACAAGCCCAGATGACTGTCGTTTGCGACCATCGCAACGCAGTCATCATCAGGATCGTCGCCATCAGGCTGAATACCGCATAGGTCAGGGTGACAACGACATGCCCCCCCTGCCGCCGCGCCCAGCACTGGTAGGCGTGTTGCACATGCGGTGTCCACCAGCGCTCCCCGCGCAGCATGCGCATAGTCAATGTGAAGCCCGCGTCTACCAGGAACGCCGAAACCGGCAATAGCAACAAAAGCCAGTGGCTCCGGCCTTCTATATGAGCGGCAAGAAGCAGCACCGCCAGTATGTATCCCAGCGCGCCGCTGCCCACATCGCCCAAGAAAATCCGCGCCTTGGGGAAATTGAAGGGTAAAAAGCCGCAAATCGCCGCGACCAGTCCCGCGGCTAGCCAGCCCCACGGCCCCGTTCCGGGTACGAGCGCCAGGCCGGCGGCGGCGATCCCGGCCTGGCTCGCCGCCAGGCCGTCGATCCCGTCCATGAAGTTCCAGACATTGACCAGGACCATCACCAGCACGAAGGCCAGGACCGCCGGCGAGGTAGTCCCAGTACTCCGATGGACCGCCCACGCCAGGATCAGGGCCGCCAGCGCCTGGACGGCCAACCGCAGCCAGGGCGATAGCGGACGGTGGTCGTCGACCCAGCCAATGCCGGCCACCAGGACCAGCCCGGTGGCGAAGCACGCCAGGAGAACCGCATGCTGCGGCCACTGCATCCCCAGCCAGGCACAACCCAGCAACACCGCCACGACGATGGAAATCCCGCCACCCCGAGGCGTGGCTACGGCGTGGCTTCGCCGCGCGCCGGGCTGGTCCAGCAACCGGCGGCGCAAGGCGTAATGCCTTGCCACCCATGTGCCGGCGGCCGCGAGCACGAAGTGCAGCAGCATCCAGACAGTTATCCCGGTCATCACACCACCGCGTAATTCAGCAGCGGCTTCACTGTTCCCCACTCCTTGCAGCTGGGGCATTGCCAGTGGTGCGTACGCGCGCCGAAACCGCAACGCGTGCAGCGATAGCTGGGATTGCGCACCAGCAACTGGTCGGTGATGTGCTTGAGGTCGTTCAAAGTCGCGGTGGAATCCGCGCCTTCGGCCAGGGTCAGGTCGATCAGCGCCGCTTCGCCGCGCACCGAGGGACGATCCTTCAATTGCCGGGCCAGATAGGCGCGCGCGGCCGCCACGCCATCCTGGCTTTCGACCAGGCGGGTCAGGGCAAGCACCGGTGCGATGCCGCGGTAGTGC
>DATDBK010000168.1:0-5138 GCA_036524935.1 Lysobacter sp.
GTTGGATGCCGATCTCAAGACCCAGTTGCAGGCGTACCTGGAAAAGGTCACACAACCAATAGAGCTGGTCGCCTCGCTCGATGACGGCGAAAAGTCGCGCGAGCTCGAGGCCCTGCTGCAGGACGTCGCCTCGCTGTCGGACAAGATTTCCTATGCGCGCCGCGATGACGATGTGCGCAGGCCTTCGTTCGCGATCAACCGCGCCGGCACCGATGTCGGCGTGCGCTTCGCCGGCATTCCGATGGGCCATGAGTTCACCTCGCTGGTGCTGGCCCTGCTGCAGGTCGGCGGCCACCCGTCGAAGGCTGCGCCGGAGCTGCTCGAGCAGGTCCGCGACCTCGAAGGCGAGTACGTGTTCGAGACCTTCATGTCGCTCTCGTGCCAGAGCTGCCCGGACACGGTGCAGGCACTGAACCTGATGAGCGTCATCAACCCCAACATCCGCCACATCGCCATCGACGGCGCGCTGTACCAGGACGAAGTCGAGCAGCGCCAGGTGATGTCGGTGCCGACCGTGTTCCTCAACGGCCAGCCGTTCGACCAGGGCCGCATGACGATCGAGCAGGTGCTGGCCAAGCTCGACACCGGCGCCTCGCAGCGCGATGCCGCGAAGATCGGCGCCAAGGCACCCTTCGATGTGCTCGTCGTCGGCGGTGGTCCGGCCGGCGCCGCAGCGGCCATCTACGCCGCGCGCAAGGGCATCCGCACCGGCATCGCCGGTGAGCGCTTCGGCGGCCAGGTGCTCGACACCATGGCGATCGAGAACTTCATCTCGGTGACCTACACCGAGGGCCCGAAGCTGGCCAGCGCGCTGGAGCAGCATGTGCGCGAGTACGACGTCGACATCATGAACCTGCAGCGCGCGAGCAGGCTGGTTCCGGCCAGCGAGCCGGGCGGTCTGATCGAAGTGCAGCTGGAAAACGGCGCGTCGCTGAAGTCGCGCAGCGTGGTACTGGCCACCGGCGCGCGCTGGCGGCAGATGAACGTGCCCGGCGAAGACCAGTACCGCAACAAGGGCGTGGCCTATTGCCCGCATTGTGACGGGCCGCTGTTCAAGGGCAAGCGCGTGGCGGTGATCGGCGGCGGCAACTCCGGCGTCGAGGCCGCGATCGACCTGGCCGGCCTGGTCAGCCACGTCACCCTGATCGAGTTCGACCACCAGCTGCGCGCCGACGAAGTGCTGCAGCGCAAGCTGCGCAGCCTGGCCAACGTCAGCATCGTCACCAGCGGCCAGACCACCGAAGTGCTCGGTGATGGCCAGAAGGTCACCGGCCTGGTCTACAAGGACCGCAACGGCGGCGATTCGCACCGGGTCGACCTGGAAGGCGTGTTCGTGCAGATCGGCCTGCTGCCCAATACCGAGTGGCTCAAGGGAACGGTGGCGCTGTCGGCGCGCGGCGAGATCGAAGTCGATGCGTACGGTCGGACCTCGATCCCGGGCGTGTTCGCCGCCGGCGATGTGACGACCGTGCCGTACAAGCAGATCGTGATCGCGATGGGCGAAGGCTCGAAGGCCGCGTTGAGCGCGTTCGACCATCTGATCCGCACGAGTGCACCGGCGGAGAGTTCGACCGCCGTCGCGGCCTGACGGCACACCGTAGCCCGGGTAAGGCCAACGGCCGCACCCGGGTACCGGGCAACACCCCGGATGCGCAGCGCTTACCCGGGCTACGTAGGGTCCGTAACTGCCGCAACGTTGTAGATCGAAAGAAGACCAATCGAAGTCCGCTGCTCCGCAAGCCGTGTTGGAGAAACACCCTTGAACCTGCGCGACCTCAAGTACCTGGTAGCCCTCGCCGATCACAAGCATTTCGGCCGCGCCGCAGCGGCCAGCTTCGTCAGCCAGCCGACGCTGTCGACCCAGATCAAGAAACTCGAAGACGAACTCGGCGTGTCGCTGGTCGAGCGGGCGCCGCGGCGGGTGATGCTCACGCCGGTCGGCCGCGAAGTCGCCGAACGCGCACGCAAGGTGATCGCCGATGTCGAGCAGATGGCGGAGATCGCGCGCCGCAGCCAGGACCCGGAGGCCGGCACCGTCCGCCTGGGATTGTTCCCGACGCTGGGCCCCTACCTGCTACCGCACGTGGTGCCGCGCCTGCGCCAGCGTTTCCCGCGCCTTGAGTTGCTGCTGGTCGAAGAGAAGACCGATCAGATCCTCGCCCGCCTTCGCGATGGCCGCCTCGATGCCGGCCTGCTCGCATTGCCGATCCACGATGACCAGCTGCACGTCGAGGTGCTGTTCGACGAACCGTTTCTGCTGGCCGTGCCGCAACAACATGCGCTGGCCGACCAGGACTCGCTCGACATCCACGACCTCGACAACCAGCACCTGCTCCTGCTCGAGGAAGGCCATTGCCTGCGCGACCAGGCCCTGGACGTCTGCCACATGGCGGGCGCCGGCGAGCGCGACGGCTTCCGCGCCACCAGCCTGGAAACGCTGCGGCAGATGGTCGCCGCCGGCGTCGGCATCACCCTGCTGCCGGTCCTGGCCGTGCAACCACCGGTGCCGGTCTCGTCCGACATCCACCTGCTGCGCTTCCGCGGCGATGCGCCGCATCGCCAGATCGCAATGGTCTGGCGACGCAGTTCGGCGATGGGCGATTTCCTGATGCAGCTGGCGGGCGAGTTCCGCAAGTTGCCGGCGTCGTTGCTGGTCCCACCCCGGGCCCACCCGGTCGAAACGTTGCAGGTCTAGAACCTCATTCCATCCCTGTCTGGCCGAGCCGGTATCGCGTCAGCACCGTGCCGGCCGCCAGCATCACGGTGATCATCAGCGTCGCCGTCACGTGCACGCGCGGGCGATCGGACATCGCGCACGCCACCATCAGCGCGATTCCCGCCACCTGCACCAGGCGGAATGGAATCAGCAGCGGTCGCAGGCCCATCAGCGGCTCGATCGTGATTCCCCACACCGCGGCTACGATCAGCATTCCGAAGAACACCTTGCGCGCGTCGTAGTAGTGCTTCCTGACGTCGATGCCGCCGTCGATGAGCTCGGGCAGGAAGGCGTGGCTGGCGATGCACAGCGTCGCCGGCCCGATCAGGACGAAGGCGAACTCGCCGTAGGTCCAGTCGCGCTCCGATCGCATCGCCCAGAACGACCACCACATCTGGATATGCAGGGCGATCAGCAGGCCGATCCAGACGCTGTGCAGCCAGTACGGCTCGACCCGCCGCCGGATCTGGACCATGTTGCCGATGCCGGCGAACAGCTGGGTCAGCCCCAGGCCCAGGACCATCGACACCATTACCGACAGGTAATTGAATGCGTCCATCCGTCCGCCCCGGCCGCTGAGCCGCAGTCAGGCTACCGGCCCGGCGCGTGGGCGGCGTGAATGCCGCGGAGGGGACTAGTAGCGCAGCAACGCGTGCAGCGGCGTGGCGCCCGGCCAGCGCCCACGGCCCTGCAGCGAGGCCAGCTCGATCAGCACGCTGGCGCCGACCAGTTCGGCGCCCAGCTTGAGCACCAGTTCCTGCGCTGCCGCCAGCGTGCCGCCGGTGGCGAGCACGTCGTCGACGATCAGCGTGCGTTCGCCGGGTCTCAGGGCGTCGTTGCGCGCCTGCAGGCGATCGCTGCCGTACTCGAGCTGATAGGCGACCTCGACCAGCGGCGGCGGCAGCTTGCCGGGCTTGCGCAAGGGCACGAAGCCGGCGTGCAGCTTCTGCGCCAGCGCGGCGCCGAAGATGAAACCGCGCGACTCGATCCCGCACACAGCCTGCACCTCGCTGCCCTGCCATGGCTCGGCCAGCGCGTCGATGCAGCGGGCAAAGCCGCCGGCGTCGGCCAGCAGCGGCGTGACGTCGCGGAAGACGACGCCCGGCTTGGGGAAGTCGGCGACTTCGCGAATGAGGGATTCGAAGGAGGACATGCGATGAACGATAGCCGATGCAGTAGCCCGGGTAACCCCGGAACTGATCCGGGGGCACCCGGGGACCGTCAAGGCCAAGCCCCGGGCGCCTCCGGATCAGTTCCGGGGTTACCCGGCCCACGATCAGGCTGGCAGCAGGCCCGGCGGCAGATCGGATGCTTCCTCGCCGGCTTCGTCCGGTGGCTGGTTCAGCGGCAATGCCGCCACGATTTCACTGGCCTCGGGCCAGACCACGTCCGGCACGCACACCAGGATCGTGCCGAACAGCGGCAGCTCGCCCATCCCGCCCAGCAGCGCCTCGCCCTTCAGGAACACGGGGATCTCCTCGGCTTCCAGCGCGTGGCGGACCAGGTGCGCGTCGATCAGGTTGGCGGCTTCGTAGACGACTTTCATGGGGGAATTCCAATTTGGAGCTGCTTTTGCAGCTGCAGGGGGCTGCGTCGAGCATACGCCGGCGCCCTTGAACGGGCCGCGAGGTTCCGGAGCCGGCGTGGACGGACCGGAACAAGGACGGAAACAACGCCCTTCCCCGCCAGCGGCTAAACTTCCCGGTCTTCCCCGCCCGTGCGATCAAGAATGTCCGCTACGCCTAACGCCAACGCCCCCACCGCCACCCCGACCGCCGAGGATGCCCTGGCCTCCACCAGGCAGGACTTCATCCGGCAGATCGTTCGCGAGGACGTGGCCAGCGGCAAGCACCAGGCGATCAAGACCCGCTTTCCGCCCGAGCCCAACGGCTACCTGCACATCGGCCACGCCAAGGCGATCTGCCTGGACTTCGGCATCGCCCGCGAGTTCGGCGGCGAGTGCAACCTGCGCCTGGACGACACCAACCCTGTCAAGGAAGACCCGGAATACGTGCGCGCGATCCAGGAGGACGTGCAGTGGCTCGGTTTCGAATGGCACGACCTGCGCCATGCGTCCGACTACTTCGAGGTGATCTACAACGCCGCCGAAAAGCTGGTGCGCCAGGGCGACGCCTTCGTCTGCGATCTGTCGGCCGATGAAGTGCGCGCCTATCGCGGCACGCTGACCGAGCCCGGCCGCAATTCGCCTTACCGCGACCGCAGCGTCGAGGAGAACCTCGACCTGCTGCGCCGCATGCGCGCCGGCGAGTTCCCCGACGGCGCGCGCACGCTGCGCGCGAAGATCGACATGGCCGCCGGCAACATGAACCTGCGCGACCCGGCGCTGTACCGCATCAAGCACGTCGAGCACCAGAACACCGGCATGGACTGGCCGATCTACCCGATGTACGACTTCGCCCAT
>DATDBK010000169.1:0-4698 GCA_036524935.1 Lysobacter sp.
CGGCGAGAACGTGGTCAGCGAGATCCGCCGTGCCCTGGGCAGCTTCCCGGCGCTGCCGCTCAATGCCGAGATCGCGCCGCGTTCGGTGCTGACCGGCTGGGTCGCCGGCGAGGAAATGCCCGAAGGCCTGTCGCTGGGCGACGAATGCGAACTGCGCGACCCGATCGACCAGGGTGCGGTCGTCAAGGTGCAGCGCATGGAGCTGCAGAGCGACGAGATCGCCAAGCACCTGGAATCGGGCAAGCAGGTCACGCGCCTGGCCCTGGTTCTCGACGACCACGTGTCGTTCGTGCTCGGTGAGGACCTGGTGGTGCGCAAGTTCAAGCTGCTCGACGGTGCGGTCGACGAGCTCGAATCGACCGAACGCGACGACCTGCGCGCCGAGCTCGATGCGCGCTTCGTGCTGATGGCCGGCGAGTTCAAGCGCCTGTTCACGGTGCTCGAAAGCGCGCTCAAGCTGTCCCGCGCGGAGCTGTGAGGCGCGCCGCGGCCGTGGTCGGGTCGATGTCATCGGACTGATGTCATCGGACCGAAGCCGGACACCGCCGCGAGCACGTATGATCGGACGCGTACCTTGCTGCGCCCGTGGTGGCGGCTGATGCCGCGACCGCACGCTGTCGCGTTCGCACCCCCATCGAGCCGCCCGCCATGCCTTCGCAGTTTCGAATGTTCGGTCGTCTGCTGACGCCGAAGCCACGCACGATCGAGCGCGAAACGCTCGACGTCGAACTGGGTGACGGCCGCACCATCGTCCTGCAGCGCGTGCGCGACCCGCGCGCACGCCGGCTCAAGCTGTCGGTGGACGAACGCGGCGCCCGCCTCACGATGCCGACTCGCGGCAGCATTGCCGCGGCCGACCGCTTCGTCGTCGAGCACCTGCAGTGGCTGGCGACGCAACTGGACAGGTACGGGATCGACGGCGTGCCGGTGCTCGAACGCGAGGTCACGTCGGAGCTGCCGCTGCGTGGCGTGATGCATCCGTTGCGCTGGCAGCCAGGCCGTTTCACCCGGCTGGAGGTCGACGCCGGCGACGAGAATGCCCTGGTCCTCACCTTGCCCGAGCGCGCTGGCGATGTCGCGATCCGCCGCGCCGCCCGCGACTTCTATGAAGCACAGGCGCGCGCCGACGTCGGCCGCTGGTTGCCGCGCTACCTGCCGTCACTGCCACGGGCGCCGCGGCGGGTGATGTTCAAGATGATGTCGTCGCAGTGGGGTTCGCTGGCGCCGGACGGCTCGATGGCGCTGGACCTGTCGCTGGTGCTGGCACGACCGGGCGCGTTCGAATACGTCGTGGTGCACGAGCTGTGCCACCTGATCCACGCCGACCATTCACGCGCGTTCTGGCGTGAAGTCGAGGCGCGCTGGCCGTACTGGCGCGAGGAGCGTGAGTATTTCCACGGCGAGGGCCGGCGGTTGAAGGCGACGCTGCGGGCGCTGTGCGGGAAGGCGGCAGCGTAACGCCGCGGCTCAATCGCCGCGAGGCACTGTCAGGAAATCCCCGATGGTTGCGGCCACCAGCGCCGGATCCTCCATGTGCAGATGGTGCCCGCCGTCGAGCACCACCAGTTCGCCGCGCGGCAACAGGCCGGCGCGATCGCGCCGCAGCGCGTCGGGCAGGTAAGACTGCGCCGGGTTGGCGAAGATCACCCGGGTCGGGCACTCGATGCCGGCGACCAGGTCGCGGATCTGCGGCTCGGTCAGGCGCTGCATCGACGGCAGGGTCAGGCGCGGATCACTCGACCAGACGAACCCGCCCTCGACCGGCGCCACGCCGCGCTCCACCAGCAATTTCGCGGCCGACTCGCTGAGCCGGCTGCCGACCTGTGCGCCGGCGGCCATGCGCGCCCGCACGGCGACCATCGGATCGGGAAACACCCGCAACGATTTGCCCGGCAGCGCGCGCATCGCCGCGACCGCGTCGCGCAGGCGCGGCACGGTGCGTTCGGGCACCTCCGCCAGCGCACCGAGGGCTTCGATCGCGACCAGCCGCTCCACCCGCTGCGGACAGGCCGCGGCGACCAGGCTGGAGATGCCGGCGCCCATCGAGTGGCCGAGCAACGCAAAGCGCTCCCAGCCGAGCGCGTCGGCGACGTCGAGTACGGCGTTGACCGCGGCCGCGAACGAGTAGTCCGCGCCGGGCGGCAGGTGTGCGCTGGCGCCGTGGCCGGGCAGGTCGGGGGCGACCAGCTCGATGCCGTGCAGGTGCTCTGCCAATGGCACGAAGCTGGCGGCGTTGTCGAGCCAGCCGTGCAAGGCCAGCACGCGCGGTGCGCCGGATTCGCCGCCGCGCAGGCCGGTGATGCGGCCCAGCGGCGTGTCGATCACGAATTCATGCATGGGATGTAGGGGCATCAGTGCCAGGCCTCGAGGCCATTGCTTGCGATTGCGGCCAGCACACGGGCATGGTCGCGACTGTCGTTCAGGCACGGGATGTAGCGCAGCGAGCCGCCACCGTCCGCGGCGAATCGTTCCGCCAGCATCATCGCCACTTCCTCCAGCGTCTCGATGCAGTCGACCGGGAATCCCGGTGCGGCCACGTCGAGATGGCGAACACCGCGTGCGGCGAGCGCGTGCAGCGTGTCCTGCGTGCTTGGCTCGAGCCAGCGGTCGCGGCCGAAGCGCGACTGGTAGCTCAGCGTCCAGGCGTCGTCGGCAAGGCCCAGGCGCTGCGCGATCGCGCGCGCACTGGCCTGGCACTGGTCGGCATACGGGTCGCCGGCGTCGACCAGCCGCTGCGGCAGGCCGTGGAATGAGAACAGCAGGTGCTCGCCGCTGCCGTTGGCGGCGCGATCCCGGGCGATGGAATCGGCCACGGCCGCCACCCAGCCCGGATCGAGGTGGTACTGGTCGATCATCCGGGTCTGCAGCCCGTGGCTGGCATCGGCCAGGACGTCGCCGACCGAGGCAGTGGTGGTGGTCGAGTACTGCGGATAGAGCGGCAGCACCAGCACCCGGCGCATGCCTTCGCTGCGCAACTGCTGGAGGCACGCAGCCAGCGAAGGGTTGCCATAGCGCATCGCATCGATCACGCGCAGCTGCGGCAACTCGTCCTGCAGCACCCTCGCCAGCCGCCGGGTGTAGACGGCCAGCGGCGAGCCGCCATCGTCGCCGGGTACCCAGATGCTGGCGTACTTCTTCGCCACCACCTTCGAACGCAGCGGCAGGATCACCAGGCGCAGCAGCGGCAACCACAGCGCGCGCGGGATCTGGACCACGCGGCGATCGGACAGGAATTCGGCCAGGTAACGGCGCACGGCCGCCGGCGTCGCCGCGTCTGGCGTGCCGAGGTTGACCAGCACCAGGGCCGTGTCGGGGGTGTCGGAGGGGTGCGCGTCGTCGGCGACGGCGATGCTGGCGGGGGCTTGCATGTGCATAGGATGACAGCTGCACATCGATGTTGCCGCTCCCCGCCCCTCGCCCTGGTCCGCGGGAATCGACCGGCCTGTGGCGCGAACACCTTGGCGATCGGCCGCGACAGACCGCGGAATGGAGCGTGGGATCTTTCAGCTTATGCGACACAGGACCTTTTGCGTCGCTTGACCTTTGCGCTGATTCGGTGAGGATTCATCGCCACATAACTAGCCTGAACCGACTGCCCCTTTGGCGGTCGAATCCACATTCCCCCTGGAGTCCGCCATGTCACCCCGCCCGCCGTCACGCCGCCTGCCGCGTCTTGCTGTCCTGGTGCTCAGCCTCAGCCTTGCCGTGACCGCGGTGGCTGGCCCGACCGAGGACCAGCGCGCCGTCGACGCGGTTCGCGTGCTCACGCAGATCCAGCAGATTCCCGAATCCGGCATCCCGGACAAACTGCTCGACGAGGCGCGCGGCATTGTCGTCGTCCCCGATTCGCTCAAGGTCGGCCTGGTCCTCGGCGGTCGTCGCGGTCACGGCCTGCTGTCGGTGAAGAACCCGGACGGCACCTGGTCCAACCCCAGCTTCGTCAAGCTCACCGGCGGCAGCATCGGCTTCCAGGCCGGCGTGCAGTCGTCCGACATCGTGCTGGTATTCCGCAGCGACCGCGGCCTGGATTCGATCGTCAACGGCAAGGTCACCCTCGGCGCCGATGCCGGCGTCGCCGCCGGCCCGGTCGGCCGCAATGCCTCCACCGCCACCGACGGCCAGCTCAAGGCCGAGATCTGGTCGTGGTCGCGTGCGCGCGGACTGTTCGCCGGCATCGCCCTCGACGGCGCCGTGCTGGCGATCGACGATGCCGCCAACGAGGCCGTCTACGGCCGCGACACCACGCCGCGGATGATCTTCGAAGGTCGCGCCAGCGGCCAGCCGTCGAACGCGGTGGTCGACTTCCGCGACCGCCTGGAGGAAGCCAGCTCGATCGCGCGCAACGCCCGCGGCAATGCCGTCGCCGACGCGCGTGCCCGCAACGGTGCTCCGGCGGCGCGCCAGGCGGCACCGGCCGCCCCGGTCGTGCCCGCCGCCACCACGGCGCCGATCCAGGCACCGCAGGCCGGCCCGGCGCAGGCCAAGCCGAGCCAGTTCGAAACCGTCGAGAGCCCGGTCAAGGCCGAGCCGCTGCCCTGAACGGGGTGTCCCGCCTTGATCAGGCGGGACTTCGCACACTCCGGTAACAACGTCGGCAACGGCGCTGGGGTATCCTGATGATCCATTTCCTGCGGACAATCTCATGGGCGGTTTGAGTCTTTGGCACTGGCTGATCGTGCTGGTGATCGTGGTGCTGGT
>DATDBK010000170.1:0-9792 GCA_036524935.1 Lysobacter sp.
CACGCCCGGGCTCAGCGCCAGGTCGGCATGCTCTCGGTTTTGGAATCGCAGTCTGAGGGAATTCACGCCCGCGCAATCTAACATGCGTCACACACTTGGATGCAGTGGGTGGCGCCCGCACAATACCGGCACTCCGGAGGACCAGACATGTCGAACATCGATATCACCCACCCCCACTCGTTGTCGCCCGAGCAGGCGCGCCAGGCCGTGCAGGAAGTGGCCCAGAAACTGGCCGATCGTTTCGGCATGGACTACGCCTGGGCCGGTGACGTCCTCAACTTCAACCGCAGTGGCGTCGACGGCCACATCGCGCTGGAGCCCGAGCAACTGCACGTGACGGCGAAGCTTGGCTTCCTGCTGAGCACGATGAAGGGGCCGATCGAGGCCGAGATCAAGCGAGTGCTCGACGAGCGCTTCGCCTGAAAGCTGCCGGCGCCCAGACCGGCCGCCGGTTCAGTCGATCTGCCCGCGGAACGGATCCGCCTCGCCCGCGAATACGCGCTGCGACACCTCGCGTTCGTCCGCCTCGATCTCGGCGATGAAGCTGCGCACGTCGCCCAGCTTGGAGAAGGCTGCAAAGCCGCGCTCGAGGAATCCCTGGAGCTCCGACAGTCCGGTCGCCTTGGCCGGCCCGTGGGAAAGCTTGAGCAGCATCGAAATGCCCGGCAGGCGCAAAGCATTGCCCAGCCCCAGGCCGACGCGGGCGATCAGGTCGATCTGGTGCGAGCGCAGTCGTGGCAGGCCCGACTGGCGGTAGGCCCGGGCATAGAGGTCGGCATTGAGCTTGCGCCGCTGGCCGCCGATCGCCTGCAGCACCTGGGCCATGCGCAGGTCGAATGCGTGGGTAAGCAACCCCAGTTCGATCGCGTCCGCCACCGTCTCCAGCAGTCCGGTCGGCAGCAGGCGCTGCATCATCGGCAACACCTTGGCGATGTCGGCGTCGCGGCGGCTGAAGTCGTGGTCGTTGTAGACGTCGCTGAGGAAGAACTGCGCCGCTGGGCGACGCTTGGGATCGCTCAGGAAGCGGTCAAAACTGGCCTCCAGCCGCCGGGCCTGCCAGCGGCGCACCTCCGGCAGCCAGCGCAATCGGTTGCGCGGTTCCTGTGCCGGGTCGTGCAGCGCCTGGTGCTCGTGCAACAACCAATGTAACCGCTGCGCCAGTGGGCGACGGCGGTGGCTGCCTCGGGGTGTGTGCGGGGACATCGGGACCGATGATCGCGGCCGCCGCGAGCGCCTGCAACCCATCCCTGTGAGGGCACCCGATCTGGCAAGGCCATCCGGGCGCAGAGGCAAACCCGGTGCCCGGATCACACCGGCCGAACCCGGCTACACTCGGGACAACCCCGCGACGCGTGCCTCCATGCTGTCAGTCCATTCCGCCCGGCATCGGCCGAGCTCCCAGTCCGACCGCCCCAGCCGGATAGGCCTGGCGGTCGCCGGCGGTGGCCCGATCGGCGGCATGTACGAGCTGGGCGCATTGCGCGCGCTCGACGAAGCGCTCGACGGCCTCGACCTGACCCGCCTCGACAGTTATGTCGGCGTCAGCAGTGGCGCCTTCCTCGCCGCCGGCCTGGCCAACCGCATCGACACCGCGCAGATGTGTCGGATCTTCATTACCGGCGACAGCGACGACGTGCAGTTCCGCCCGGAGACCTTCCTGCGTCCGGCGATCTTCGAGTACCTGCGCCGCGCCGCCGGCCTGCCGCGCATTGCCGCGCAGTGGGGCAAGGACGTGCTGCTGCCAGGCAAGGACGGGGCCCGCCGGGAGGCACGC
This sequence comes from Lysobacter sp., assembly GCA_036524935.1. Classification (GTDB taxonomy): domain Bacteria; phylum Pseudomonadota; class Gammaproteobacteria; order Xanthomonadales; family Xanthomonadaceae; genus Lysobacter_J. The sequence continues at coordinate 1,775 of DATDBK010000170.1, forward strand.
TGGTCAGACCTGCTGATGCGCTTCGGCGGCCTCGTGCCGACCGGGCTGTTCGACAACGCCCGGGTCGAGGAATTCCTCCGCGATGTGTTCACCCGCCGCGGCCGCAGCAACGATTTCCGCGACCTCGACGCCACCCTGTACGTCATATCGGTCGACCTCGACAGCGGCGAGGTGGTGCGCTTCGGTGGCGAGGGCTGGAACGACGTACCGATCTCCACCGCGGTCCAGGCCAGTGCCGCCCTGCCCGGCCTGTACCCGCCGGTCGAGGTCCGTGGCCGCCACTTCGTCGATGGCGCCCTGCGCCGGACCATGAATGCCTCGGTGCTGCTCGAACGCGGCATCGACCTGCTGATCGGCATCAACCCGCTGGTCCCGTTCAACCAGGGCGACGGCGGCGTGGCCGTCAGCCGCGAACGCAGCCTGGCAGCCGGCGGCTTGCCGGCGGTGCTGTCGCAGACCTTCCGCACGCTGCTGCAGTCGCGCATGCAGGTCGGCCTGTCGCGCTATGCCCAGCAGTACCCGGACATCGACCAGCTGATCTTCGAGCCCAACGCCGAGGACGGCGAGCTGTTCTTCACCAACGCCTTCAGCTTTTCTGCGCGCCGGCGCATCTGCGAGATCGCCTACCGCAACACCCTGGCCGACCTGCACCGCCGTGCCGGCACGCTGGGTCCACAGCTGGCCGCGCACGGCATCGGCCTGCGCACCGACCTGATTGCCGACCGCGAGCGCTCGGTACTGGACGGCCTCGACATGCCGACGCGGCACACCGACACCACGGCCAGGCTGGAGCGCGCCCTGGACGATGTCGGCCGGCTGGTCGCGGCACGCCGCCGCCGTTGAGGCACTGGCCGGCGCTGGTGTGAAAGCTCTAGACCGCGGGGTGAAGGTGGTGGCACATCAGCCACTCCCACCGAGGCAACCCGCATGGCGAAGTTCAAGAAGGCGGCCAAGAAGGCCAGCACCGGTCGCGGCAAGGCCAGCAAGGCCGATGCGCAGAAGCAGGCCGAACAGCTGTCGCGAAGCCTGAGCGAGTCCGCCCAGCAGATCTGGCTGGCCGGCGTCGGCGCATTTTCCCGCGCACAGGCCGAAGGCACCAAGTTGTTCGACGCCCTGATCAAGGAAGGCATGACCCTGGAGCAGACCGCGCGCAAGTTCGCCGGTGGCCAGGCCGATGTGGTCCGTGACGCCGTCGAGTCCAAGGTCGGCCAGGCGCGCGACCGTGCTGCCGATACCTGGGACCGGCTCGAAAAGGTGTTCGAGGAGCGGGTCAACCGCGCCCTGATCAAGCTTGGCGTGCCCGGTCGCGACGACCTCGCCGACCTCAGCCAGAAGGTCGACACGCTGACTGCCGAACTGCGCCGCCAGGGTGGCAAGCCCGCCGCGGCACGCAAGGCTCCGGCCGCGAAGAAGGCCGCCAAGGCCACGAAGGCCCCCGCCAAGGCAGCCGCGCGCAAGCCGCGCAAGTCCGCCACCAAGGCCCGCTCCGCCGGCGCCTGACCGCCCCACCGTTTCGCCGCGTGGCCTCGCGCCGCGCGCACAACCAAGCCCGTCAGTCCGCGCTTCCGTATGCTCCCCTCCCCTTACGGTTTCGGACTGGCGGGCTTGCTCTTTCATGTCCGATCGGCGGCGTGATCGTTGCCACACGGGCAGGCGTGAAGCTGGCGTATATTCGCGGGCCCTGAACCACCGAAATCCCGCATGCCGGCCGGCTTTTCCCCCTTGATTGCAATCCTCGCCTTTGTCCTTTCCGGCGCTCTGGCGACGGCCTACCTGTGGCTGGTCCGACAGCGCCAGGCGGAAACCAACGCCGGCATCGAGGCACTCGCCGCCATGCGCTGGCGCGAGTTCTCGCGCCTGGTGATCGAAGCCCTTCACGCGCGCGGCTACATCGCCGAATCGGTCGAACAGTCGCTCGAGCACGGCCCGCAAGCCGAGATCCGGCTGGTGCGCGAAGGTCGAACCTGGATGCTGGCCTGCAAGCAGGCCGGTGCCCGCTCACGCCTGGGCGCGGCGAGCGTTCGCGAACTGGCCGAGTCCGTGCGGGTCAACGGCGCCGCGGGCGGCATCCTTGCCACGCCGGCACGAATCGAAGGCGACGCGCGCAAAGTCGCGGGCGAGCTGGAGCTGTACGACGGCACTGCGCTGTGGGCGCTTGTCAGCCAGATGCTGCCGCCCTCGCTGCGGGAGGACCTGACCGCAAGCGCCCGCCGGCGCAGCGTTCGGGAAATCGCCATTGGATGGTGCGGCGCACTGGTCGTTGGCCTGCTCATCGGGTTCGCTCCCGCGCTGGTGCAGCGCGAGCCAGCAGCCGAACCGGTCGCCTCACCCTCGCCGGCCGTGCATCGCCCCACGGCTGCCGCGACTGCCCCGGGGGTCCCGGCTGACCCGGTCCTGACCGCGCCCGCCCCGGCCGATCCCAATCGGGAGCAGTTCGAGCGCGGCGAAGTCATCCACGCCGTTGCCGCCCTGCCGTGGGTGGAGCGGGTGATGTGGTCGACCGCGTCGACGCTGGTGATCCAGCAGCGCGACGACGTCGACCAGATGCAGGTGGAGGAGATCTGCGCGGTGCTCGGCCGCTATGACGCACTGCGCGCCTCGCGCCTGCAATTGCAGCCGCCGGCTGGAAGCCAGCGAACGGTGCGGTTCCTGCAGTGCCGTAGCTACTAGTCAGGTAGCTACGGAGACGGTTTGCGCCTGTGCACGCCCTACCAGTGCACGCCGCGCATCAACGATGCGAATGCAATCTGCTCGTTGCTCGGTTTGACTTCGCCCCGGAGGGCCTGTTTGTCGCCGCGAGCTGCCGCCGAATCCGGGAACAGCTCGAAGGCGGTGCTCATGATCACTTCATAGGCCTTCGGTGCCAGCGCATTGAGCACCGAAGCGGTGATCCCCAGGCGCGTGGCAATCCGGCTCGGACGTTCAATGATGCCCTTGACCACCAGGTCGGCCGCTTCGTCCGGGGTCAGCGTCGGCACCGAGTCGTACATCTTGGTCGGCGCGATCATCGGCGTTTTCACCAGCGGCATGTTGATCGTGGTGAAGCTGATGCCCTTGCCCGACAGCTCGCCCTGCGCGCAGCGGCTCCACGCATCGAGCGCAGCCTTCGAGGCGACATAGGCCGAGAAGCGCGGTGAGTTGGCCAGCACGCCGATCGAGCTGATGTTGATGATGTGGCCCTTGCGACGCTGGACCATGCCCGGCATCACCCCCATGATCAGGCGCAGGCTGCCGAAGTAATTCAGCTGCATGGTCCGCTCGAAGTCGTGGAAGCGGTCGTAGCTCAGCTCGATCGAGCGCCGGATCGAACGGCCGGCATTGTTGATCAGGACGTCGACGCGGCCGTGCTCCTCGATCACGGTCTTGACCAGGCGGTCGCAGTCCTCCATGTCGGCCAGGTCGGCGGTGTAGGCGAAGACCTTGCCGCCGTTGGCCTTCATCTCGTCGCGCGCCTTGAACAGGTCGTCCTCGCCGCGCGCCACGATCACCGTGATCGCGCCGGCCTCGGCCACGCGCTGGGCCGTGGCCAGGCCAATGCCCGACGAACCGCCGGTGATGACGACGACCTTGTTGCGGACCTTGCCCTTGAGCGTGCGGTCGACGAACAGGTCGGGATCGAGGTGGCGCTCCCAGTAGTCCCACAGGCGCCAGGCATAGCCTTCCAGCGGCGGCACCTGGATGCCGCTGCCCTTGAGTGCCCGCTCGGCCTCGCGGTTGTCGAAGCGGGTCGGATAGGTCAGGAACTTGAGGGTCTGCTTCGGGATCTTGAAGTCGCGCAGCAGCATGCCGACGAAGCGCCGCACCGGCGGCAGGTTGCCGACCATGCCGCGCACGCTGCCGGGGATGAAGGCGAACATGCGCGCGTCGATGCGCATCGTCATCTCCGGCGAGTGGCCGGCACGGGCGAAGGTGTTGAGCAGTTCACCGACGCGCATCGGCTCCGGGTCGGTCAGGTGGAAGCAGTGCCCGTCCAGGCGCGGCTTGTGGGCGATGTGGTCCATCGCATCGACGACGAAATCGACCGGCACGACGTTGATGCGCCCGCCTTCCAGGCCGAGCATCGGCATCCACGGCGGCATCATTTCGCGCAGCTTCTTGAGGAACGTGAAGAAGTAGTACGGCCCGTCGATCTTGTCCATCTCGCCGGTCTGCGAATGACCCACGACCATGCCGGGGCGGTAGATGCGCCACTTGATCCGGGCTTCCCGGCGCACCAGCCCTTCCGAATCGTGCTTGGTCCGCAGGTACGGGTCTTCCAGGCCCTCGGCTTCGTCGAACATGTCCTCGCGGAACACGCCCTGGTACAGCCCGGCGGCGGCGATCGAACTGGTGTGGTGGAACACCTCGGCCTTGATCGCGACCGACAGGTCCAGCGCGTTCTGGGTGCCATCGATATTCGCCGCGCGCTGCGACTCGGCATTGGCGGTGAGGTCGTAGATCGCCGCGAGGTGGAAGAAGTGCTTGACCTTCCCGCCCATGGCGCGGATCTGCGCGGCGCTGACACCGCACTTCGGCTGCGTCATGTCACCGTCGACCAGGACCACGCGCTTGCTGTCCCAGCCCATCCTCTTCGATATGGCTTCGAGCTTCTTGTGTGAGTCCTTGCGCACCAGCACGTACACCGTGCCCTTGCGCTTGAGCAACTTGCTGACGAGGAAGCGGCCGATGAAGCCTGTCGCGCCCGTGACGAAATAACTCATGTCCCTCTCCCTGACCTTGAGCATGCCGCTGGGCGGCGTAATGGGCCTACGTTGCCAGAGCCGGTGGCGCGCCACAATTCCCGGGCGTATTGACCACCCCTGCGGTGCATGCGGTAATGCCGCCACCATCTTGGCCGCCGGGAGGGGTGACCCATGTCCGATCTGCGAAACACAGGTTCACAGCAGGACTTCGAGCAAGCCGCCAAGGAAGTCCAGTCGCTGTCCGAACGCCCCGACAACGAAACGCTGCTGCGTCTTTATGCCCTCTACAAACAGGGCTCGGAAGGGGATGTCAGCGGCGCCAAGCCGGGTTTCTTCGACTTCGTGGGCACGGCCAAATACGAGGCCTGGGCCAAGCTCAAAGGCACCAGCAGCGACGACGCCAGGAAGAAGTACATCGATCTGGTGAAGAGGCTGCGGTCCTGAAATTCACCCGGCACTCACGCGCGGCAACCCGCGCCCCCACCTGCCCACGAGCGAGTTGATGGCGAAACAGACCCGCCAGCGCATCCTCGAGAGCGCGTTGACCATGTTCAACGCGCTGGGCGAGCCGAATGTCACCACCAATCACATTGCCGACGAGCTGGAGATCAGCCCGGGCAATCTGTACTACCACTTCCGCAACAAGGACGACATCATCGAGCAGCTGTTCGCGCGCTTCGAAGAGCGCATGGACACCGCGCTCGCCGCGCCGCAGGGCCGACTGCCCGAGCTGGAGGACATCTGGCTGCAGCTGCACCTGGTGTTCGAGTGCATCTGGGACTACCGCTTCCTGCATCGCGACCTTGTGGAAATCCTCAGCCGCAACCGTCGCCTGCGCCTGCGCTTCGCGCGCATCCTGCGCCGCGCCGACGAACAGGCGCACGCGGTCATGCGCGGCCTGGTCCAGGCCGGGATCATGCGTGCGTCGAAGGATGAAGTGGCCGCCACCGCGACCAACGTGCTGGTGATCGCCACGTTCTGGCTGAACTATGCCGCCGCGCGTGGCGACAAGGACGAGCACGCGGCAATCCGTGCCGGCATCGTGCAGGTGATGATGCTGCTGGCGCCGTTCCTGCGCGACGCCGAACGCGTGCACCTCAATACGTTGACACGGGCGTATCTGGACTGAGCCTGGCGGTGCCGGGCGTCGGTTACCCGGGTGCGGCCTGCGGCCTTACCCGGGCTACATCCTGAGCCTGGCGTTGTCTGGCGTCGGTGACCCGGTACATTCCGTTTCGTAGCCCGGGTAAGCGAAGCGCACCCGGGTCGTGCAATCTCAAGCGCCGCGCGCTGCCCGCTTCGCCGGCTTGCGAACACCACGGCGCGCCTGCGGCCGCCTGGGCGTTGTCTTCAGACCCAGCTTGTCGAGCACCGGCGCCAGTCGCGCCTCGACCTCGCTGCTGAACTGCACCACGCATGGCTCGACCTGGCGCACGCGCGCACCAGCATTGCCAGCCAGCTCCTGCACGCGACGCTGCAGGGCGGCCAGTTGCAGCGACGCACGCGCCGGGGTCGCCAGCGCTTCACGCCGGGAGATCGCGACCAGGCCGAGACCGGCCAGCCAGACATGGCGCAGCGTGGTCTTGCTCGCTGCGCCGGATTTGCGCTTCACAGCCGCCATCGGGGAACTCCACATCCGGACGTGTGCCCGGCTTCGGCGCCTACTGTCGTGGCGCCCGGTCGAGCAAACACACTAGCGGTGCCGCTAGCGCCCCGGCGCGGAGGGGGCTTGCCATGCTCCAGCCACTGGCGAGATGCTGCCGGTCCCGACCCGCCGACAAGGACCGCAGATGGCCGCCAAATCCAGCTGGGCAGCGTTTCCGCATGATGCCAAGGGCTTCGCCTATGCCGGCGATGCGCTGAAGAAAGCCTGGCCGAAGCTGCACGCCGGCGACACCGAGCCGTATCCGGACAGCAAGCACGCGGCAACGCTCATCGCCGGCGCAGGCAAGGCCGCCCCCAAAGGGCTGGACGCCGAGGCACTGGCGGAGGCACTGCAGGATGCCTGGCGGAAGTTCCATCGCGGCGACTTCAAGGCCGCCTTCGACGCGGGCGAAGCGCTCGGTCCGGTCGGTGCATCGGTTGCGGTGAAGGCGATCGGCATCCACGCCACCTACCTGGTCGACGACGACGCCGAGAAGCTCAAGCGCTTCGAACAGGCGGCGAAAGTCGCCGAGGCCACGGTCAAGGCGCTGCCCGGCGAGGCCAACAGCCACTATCGTCACGCCTTCGCACTGGGCCGCTACAGCCAGGGCCTGAGCATCGCCAAGGCGCTCAAGGCCGGCATCGCCGGCAAGGTCCGCGGCGCACTCGACAAGACGCTGGAGCTGTCGCCAAAGCATGCCGAGGCGCACACGGCGATGGCGCTGTACCACGCCGAGATCATCGGCAAGGTCGGCAGCATGATCGGAGGCCTGACCTACGGTGCCAAGGCCGCCGAAGCCGAAAAGCACATCAAGGCCGCACTCAAGCTGACCCCGGATTCGCCCATCGCCCATATCGAACACGGCAACGTGCTGATGCTGCTGCACGGTGACAAGCAGGAAGACGCTGCCGCCGCGGCGTATGAGAAAGCCGCGAAACTCAAACCGCTCGATGCGATGGAAGCGCTGGATGCGGCGTTTGCCGCATCGCAGCTGGAGTAACCAGGCCCGCCGTGGAAGCGCAGCGGGCGGCGGAACTCAGTGGCCCCACATCGCCAGCAACCCGCGTTCGCGGGCGATCCGCGACAGCTCACCGACCGTGCGCGCGCCGAGCTTCTCCATCAGGTTGGCACGATGGCGGTAGAGCGTCTTGACGCTGATGCCCAGCTCGCTGGCGATCGCCTTGGGCGGCAGGTCCGACAGCAACCCGCGCAGGGTCTCGGCTTCGCGCGGCGTCAGGCGCGAAGCGATCGGCCGGTGAACCGTCGCACTGAGGTCGCTGCTGAGCACGACCTCCCCCTGCATGACCCGGTCGAGCACGCCGACCAGTTCGTCGACGGCGGCGGCCTTGGTCACGTAGCCATGCGCACCCAGGTCCAGTGCACGCAGCACCAGGCCGGGGTCGTCGTGCATGCTGAGCACTACCCGTTTCACTGCCGGAACAACCGCAGCCAGCTGCCCGAGCAGGGTCAGGCCGCTGTTGCCCGCACTCAGGCTCAGATCAAGGACTGCGACGTCTGGCAGGTGGGCGCGCGCCGCCGCCACGGCGTCGGCCACCGTGGAAGCTTCCGCCAGGACCTCGTAACCATCCGTGTTTTCGAAGAGGCGCTTGAAGCCCTCTCGTACGATCGCGTGATCGTCGACTAGCAATACCCTGACCATGCCACTAGTCTGACAGCCCTCGCGCCCGGCG
>DATDBK010000171.1:0-17835 GCA_036524935.1 Lysobacter sp.
GCGATTCTTCGGTGCCGCGCGTAACGTCGAGGAAGGCGGCTCGCTGACCATCATCGCCACCGCGCTGATCGACACCGGCAGCAAGATGGACGAGGTGATCTACGAAGAGTTCAAGGGCACCGGCAACTCGGAAGTGCACCTCAACCGCCGCATCGCCGAGAAGCGCGTCTACCCGGCCATCGACATCAACCGCTCCGGCACCCGCCGCGAAGACCTGCTGATCGAACCGGAACTGCTGCAGAAGATCTGGATCCTGCGCAAGCTGCTGCACGGCATGGACGAGATCGGCGCAATGGAGTTCCTGCTCGACAAGATGAAGACCACCAAGTCGAACGACGAGTTCTTCAGTTCGATGAAGCGCTGAGGCCTGCCGGTCCCGGTGACGAGAACGCCCCGCATTGCGGGGCGTTTTTGTTGGTGCGCTTGACGGTATCAGCCGCCGATCGGCGTCAGCAGTTTCGGCCCTGTTCCCAGCGGTTGGATGGAGCCATTGGCAACGGCATCGGCGCCGAGTGAGGTATTCATCGCGCCAAGCCATGGCGTGCTTTGCCTTGGGCCCGGGACGTACGCCTCCCACTCACCGTACTTCAGCGGTTTGCTGTCGTGGGCAACGAAGTCGACCGGAACGCGCGCCAGCCAAAAGGGCGCATCGACTTCGTCGCCGCGCGTCGGCGGGGTGAACTTCCAGGCGCCCGCACCACGCACCGCCGCCTTCGCCAGCACGCGACGCCAGCGCTCCAGCCCGGCCTCACTGTCGATGACCTTCATGTTGACCTGTTCGGCAATGGCATCCTCCACGTTGCCGTTGCGGCCCACGCGGACAATCACATAGACCGTGCCGTAAACGCCTGCGCTCGCCGCGTCCATCGGATAGGTCGGAGGCTTCAACGATTCGCTCGCGAGGGATCCTTCCTCGTCCGGATTGCCGAAGTTCCCAGCAGCGATGCGGACATCAAAACCCTCGCCTGTTTCGGCGCGCCTGGCCACCAGGCGGACGCTCATCGCCGTGCGCACCCTTGCCGGCTTTCCCGCGACCTCGACTGGCTCGAACTTCCAGGTCGGCGTGGCCTTGTCGAGCAGCGCGGTGACCACTGGCGGCAACTCCGCGCCGCGGTCGAGGGTATAGCCGCCGACGGTGCCGTCGGGCTCGATGTCGACCGTACCAGTGACCAGCAGCGTGGACTCGACCTGTTTGCGCACCGCGGCCGGACCGCCCGCAAGTACGGACCCTACGAACAACGCCAGGGTCAGTGAGGCGACGGCTCTCAATCCCTTCATTTCGCATCCTTCTGACAAGTCTTGGTGGAGTGGAATCGTGACCCGGCCCGGCGACACGACATGCGTCAAGTATCCGCGCTCAGCCGGCCGGCGGCGTCAGCAGACGCGGGCCATCGCCGGCGTCGGAATACACGCCGCCGGCAGCGATTGCATCGGCCGGGTCACGGGCTTCCTGGGTGCTGGTTCGCCACGGCACCGCTGCACGCGGACCGGGCACGTATGCTTCCCATTGCCCATAGGAAGGCGGCGAGCGGTCCGGCGCGTAGAAGTCCACCGGGACTTGCACCGACCAGGGCGACGCATTGACGTCATCGCCCTGCACCGGCGGATCGAAGCGCCACCTGCGTGCGGTCGTGATCGATATATCCGCCAGTTGCTTGCGGAAGCGCGTCATCTGCGGCGCGGTTCCCGTGGCGCGGAGGTTCACCTGCTTCGCGATGACGTCCTCGACGCTGCCATCGCGGCCGATCCGGAGTACGAGATAGACCGTGCCGCCGACGCCACTTCGTGCGGCCTGCTCCGGATAGCGCGGCGGGGCCAGTGGACCGTGCTTGCGCGGGATGCTGGCATCTTCACCGGCCTTGCCGAAGTGGATCGCGGCGATCCGCAGCGTGTAATCACCATTGCCCGCCTGGTTGCCGACCACCCGCAGGCTGAACCTGCTGCGCGCGGCAACCGCATGCCCGTCGGCGCTCACTGGCTCGAACTGCCATCCGGTCACTGCTGCACCAATCAGGTCGACGACGACTTTGGGCAGCGCCTCGACTTTGTCGAGGGAGTGGCCGCCGACGCTGCCATCGCGCTCGATGTCCACCGAGCCGGTCACCAGCATGCTGACCTCGATCTGCTTGCGAACTTCCTCCGGCGCCCTGGCCTGCGCCGCCCCCAACAGCAACACCAGTAGCAACACCCACTCTGCTCGCCTTGCCATACGACTTCCTATCGATGTGGACCCGGCAGATCAAACCCGGATTGATCGCCCGGCGCAACCCCCCGTCGGCGCGCTCGCCGGGGCCGCAGGTGAAGACATTGCAGCCTTGATGCGATGGGTGGCACCTATACTTCGGCCCAGGAGGTGCTCATGCACAGCGGCGGTCTAGAACTGGCTTTGGTGTTCCTGTTGGCCGCTGTGATCGCGGTGCCGGTGTTCCGCCGTTTCGGGCTGGGCGCGGTGCTGGGTTACCTGACCGCGGGCGTGGCGCTGGGGCCGTACGGTTTTCGTGTCGTCACCGAAGCCGAGCGCGTGCTCACCGCCGCCGAGATCGGCGTGGTGATGCTGCTGTTCGTGATCGGCCTGGAGTTGTCAGCCGCGCGCCTGCGGGTGATGCGCAAGCCGGTGTTCGTGATCGGTGGCCTGCAGGTGCTGCTCAGTGGCCTCGCCCTGGGTGGGCTGTCGATGCTGGGCGGAGTGACCTGGCAGGCGTCGCTCGTGATTGGCCTGGGCCTGACCCTGTCGTCGACCGCGGTGGGCCTGCAGCTGCTGTCGGAACGCAAGGAGCTCACCACCGACCACGGCCGCGTCGCGTTCGGTGTGCTGCTGTTCCAGGATCTGGTGGCGATCCCGTTGCTGGCGGCGATCCCGCTGCTCGGTCGCGCCGGCGCGGCCGAGTTCGGCTGGGACGAGGTGGCCAAGGCCGTGGGCGCGATCGCGGCGCTGGTGGTCGGTGGCCGCGTGGTGTTGCGGCATGTGTTCCGCGTGGTCGCACGCGCGCAGATGCCGGAGGTGTTCACCGGCGCCGCGCTGCTGACGGTGCTCGGCAGCGCCTGGATCATGCAGGTCGCGGGGCTCTCGGCAGGCCTGGGTGCGTTCATCGCCGGCGTGCTGCTGGCCGACTCCGAATTCCGTCACGAGCTCGAGGCGCAGATCGATCCGTTCAAGGGCCTGCTGCTGGGCCTGTTCTTCATCGCCGTGGGCATGAGCATCGACCTGCAGCGGGTGCTGTCGGAACCGGCGACGATCGCCGTCCTGGTGGCGATGCTGATGGTGGTCAAGTTCGCCATCCTCTACCTGATCGGACGGCGTCCCGGCGGGCTGGACCCGAGGGCCGCACTGAAACTCGGCGGCGTGCTGGCGCTGGGTGGCGAGTTCGCGTTCGTGGTGTTCAACGAAGCCGTGAAGGCGGGGCTGATCGACGATCCGATGCGCGACCGCCTGGCCGCCGCCGTCGGCGTGTCCATGGCACTGACGCCGCTGCTGCTGATCGCGATCGGCCGCCTGCTGGCCAACGAACGGACACGCAAGCAGGAGCGTGAGTTCGATACGTTCCCCGACGACGGCCAGCCGCAGGTGCTGATCGCCGGCTTCGGCCGGTTCGGCCAGATCGTGGCGCGTTTGCTGGTGGCGCAGAAGATTCCGTTCATCGGCATCGAGCACAGCGCTGACCAGGTCGATTTCGTCCGTCGCTTCGGCAACCCGGTCTACTACGGCGATCCGGCCAAGAGCGAGCTGTTGCGCTCGGCCGGCGCGGCCAACGTCAAGGTGTTCGTGGTCGCGATCGACAGCGTCGAGGAAAACCTGCACACGGTGAGCACGATCCGCCGCCTGTATCCGGAAGCGACCGTGTTCGCACGGGCGCGTGATCGCCGCCACGCCTGGGAACTGATGGACCTGGGCGCACGCGCATTGCGTGAGACGTTCTACAGCAGCCTGCGGATGGGCGAGAAGGTGCTGGTCGAACTGGGCGTTTCGGAAGACGTGGCGCGTGACCACGCCGAGCGTTTCCGCGAGCACGACCAGCGGCTGCTGCGCGCGCAATACCTGATCCGCGATGACGAGGACGCGCTGCTGCAGTCGACGCAGGATTCGCGGCGCGAACTCGAGGAGTTGTTCAACGCCGACTTCGGTGAGGGCGTGCTCGGCGAGATCGCCGATGCGACGCGCAACGAGGCCAACGTGCTGGACGAGGAGTAGTCCTGCCCAGACCCCGGGTGCGGCCGTTGGCCTTACCCGGGCTACGGGACAATGGGCCAGCGCGTTGTAGCCCGGGTAAGCGCAGCGCACCCGGGGCCCGGGGCGGTCAGGTCAGCGCGGCTCGCGCAGGAAGCGCGCCATCGACACGTTCTGGCCCGATGCCGGCGGCGCGAACTCCGCGGCGATATCGATGAAACCACGCATCACGGCGATCTCGCGCGGAGTGCGGTTCAACGCGTCGCGCAGGTCGGGATCGGCACCGGCACGCATCAGGAACTGCACCACCCGCAGCAGGCCATGCAGCGCCGCCAAGTGTAGCGGGCCGAAGCCACGCGGGTCCTTGGCATCGAGCGCGGCGTCGTGGTCGAGCAGCAACTGCATGCCGGCGATCAGCACGTCCTCGTCGGCACCGGTGCCAGGCTCGGCGCGTGCGCCCAGCAACAGCAGCAGCGGCGTCGCACCGGCGGCCGGATGGTCGGCGTCGACGCCGGCCAGCAGCAGCGTGTCGAACAACGCCACCAGACGCGAACGCTCGCGCGCGTTGAACCCGAACATGGCCGCGCAGTGAAGCGCCTGGCGTCCCTGCGCATCGCAGGCCTGGACGTCGGCACCGGCAGCGAGCAGGCGCGCGGCCAGGTCGGTCAGGCCCAGTGCGCAGGCGACCATCAACACAGTCAGCTCGCCCGGCAGTCGCTGTTCCAGCGGAGCGCCGGCAGCGATCAGGCGGTCGACGATCTCGGCGTGGCGCATGCTCACGGCCGCCGACAAAGGCGTCGCGCCGGAGTTGGCGGTGGCCTTCGGATCGGCACCGCGTGCAAGCAGCAGGTCGACCACGGCGCGATGACCGCCACCGGCCGCGCGCAGCAAGGCAGTGCATCCCTGTGCGTCGACTGCGTCCACCGGCAGGCCGAGGTCGAGCAGGCGCCGCACCGCATCGGCATCGCCCATGATCGCGGCGGCCGGGACGTCCTGCGCCTGCAGCGGACGCTTGGGCAGCGGCCAGCCACGCCAGTCGAGCCAGTCAGCGAGGTCGCGGCGGCCCGAGGCCAGGGCCACGCCGAGCGGAGTCTGTCCGTCGGCGGCGAGCAGGTCGGGGGCAGCGCCATGTGCGACCAGTCGCTTGAGCATGCCATCGCGGCCGAGCGCGGCGGCCAGGTGCAACGCGCTCATGCCGTGGCTGTCGCGGGCATTGAGGTCGACGCCGATCGCGAGCAGGCGCTCGAGCAGGCGGGTCCAGCCCAGCCGCACCGCAAGCGCCAGCGCCGGGTCGCCCGCGGGCGAGCGTGCGAACGGGTCGGCACCGCGTTCGATCAGTTCCAGTGCGACCGATTCCAGCGTGTCGTCGTCGGCATCGTCGCCATGGCAGGCGGCGAGGAAGCGCGCCAGGCCACCGGCGCCGGCAGGCGATACACCGCGGCGCACAAGCGCCAGCAGGGACGGCACGGCCTCGCGACCGCGCGCGATCATCGCCATCGCAGGCGTGTCGCCGGCGATGTTGCGCGTCTCGGCATCGGCGCCCTGGGCAAGCAGCCAGTGCACGCGTTGCGCTGACGTCGCCGACTCGTCGTCGTGCAGCAGCGCGCCGCGTTCGCCCGCGCTGAGCAACTGCGCCAGGCCACCGAGCTCGTCGGCGCGGCCGTCACGCAGGCCGTCGCGCAACAGCACGGTCGGGGCACGGTCGGGCAGCGGCGCATCGTCTTCGCCGTCCTCGCTCAGTGCTGACGGCAACGGGTAGGCGCGGTCGAGTGCGGCTACCAGCGACCAGCGTCCGGCTTCGGCGGCACGATCGATCGCGCGCTTGCCGTCGGCGTCGCGCTGTTCGGCGTCCACGCCCAGGTCGAGCAGGCGCTGCACGAGTGCCGGCGACGGGGACTCGGCCATGCAGGCCAGCACCAGCGCATTGCGCCCGCGGCTGTCGATCGAGCCAGCTACGTCGGCGCCCACGCGCGGCAGCTGTGCCAGCAGGCGCTCGAGCAGTTGCAGGTGGCCACCGCGGGCGGCCTCGAGGAACGGGCTGCGGCCTTCCAGGTCGCGCGCATCGGCGTCGGCACCGGCTGCGAGCAGCGCTTCGGTGATCTCGAGATGCCCGGCGAGCGCGGCTTCGTGCAATGCACTGCGGCCGCGACGGTCGCGCGCATCGACGCGCGCCTTGTGCTTGAGCAGCAGGCCGACACCGGCGACGTCGTCTTCGTCACCGCCGGCAGCAGCGAGCAGCACTGGCTGGCCACCGGCGGGCTCGGGACGCGCGCCGCGCTCGAGCAGGAACCTGGCCAGGCGCCAGTTGCCACTGGCGCTGGCGACGCCGAGCGGCGACAGGCCATCGTGATTGAGCGGGTCGAGCTCGGCCGCGGCATCGCGCAGCAGCGCGGCCACGCCCGGGTCGGAACTGCGCGCGGCGTGGTGCAGCGGGGTGTTGCCTTCGGAATCGGTCAGGCGCGGGTCGGCGCCGTTGGCGAGCAGGGTCATGACTGCATCGGGTCGACCGTGCCAGCTGTCGCGGGTGGCGGCGAGCAGCGGGTTCATGCCGGCATGCGTGGCGTTGAGGTCGATGCCGCGGCCGATAAGTGTGCGCAGCAGGCGCAGGTCCGGCAGCACGGCAGCAAGCACCGCCAGGCTGCGCTGGTCACGCTCGTCGGCCGGCGGCGGCGCCGAGACGTCGGCGCCCAGTTCGATCAGTTCCAGCGCGCGTTCGACGCGACCTCCACGGGCGGCGGCGTACAGCGCCGGGGCCAGCGGCTCGCCGTCGACGAGGGCGATCGGTTCGTCTTCTTCTTCGTCGTCGTCGGCGTAGGCGAATCCGGGCAGCGGATCGGCCGCGTCAACCTGCTGCAGCAGCAGGTGCAGGGGCGGACTCGCCAGTGCGAACAGCACCGCGACGATCCAGCGCGCGCCGCTGCCGAGCAGTCCCGGCCAGGCCAGCATCAGCACCGCCGCGGCCAGGGCCAGCACGATCGCGGCGACGGCAAGGCCACGCCAGGCGCTGAGTTCGAGCTCGCCCAGGGCCTGCCAATGCTCGCGCAGCGGGCCGCCTTCGCGCTCCATGCCCAGCCAGAGCGGCCACAACCGCCAGAGTCCGAGCAGGGCCACGCCGACGACGGCACTCAGGCCGAGGGCCGATGTCAGCGAACCGGTCTGCAGCAGCGAGGACAGCGGCCAGGCCACGACCGCGGCCAGCACCACCACCGCCCCCGCCCACAGCGCCGCCAGCGCTCCGCCTTCGCGCAGTGCCTCGTTCGGGGTCGGTAGTTCGCTGTCGCGCCAACCGCGCACGGCCAGCGCCGCCAGCGGCTGCGCGAGCACGCCGGCCAGCACGGCCACCACGCCGCCGATGCCAGCCAGCAGGGTCAGCACGACCGCGCCAGCGAGCAGGCCGCCCAGTCGCATCGACAACGTCGGCAAGGATTTCAGCGGCATCGGCTCAGGCATCGGTCCCCCAGTCCTCCGTCATCGGATCGTGCTGGGTCGGCGGGAACTGCAGGTGGAAGCCTCGCGAGGCCAGGTTCTCGCGGACCACGGCCACGTCCTCGCGGGCGAGCTTGCGCTCCGGCGTCATCGCCACTTCGAGGACGAACTGCATCGCCCCCAGTTGCGTGCGCAGCGGTTCGGGCAGGCGCGCGAAGTCGTCGCGCTTGGCGAGGTACACGTAGGTGTCGGCCTTGCGGAGGCTCTTGTAGACGTAGGCTTGCATCGGTCCGGACGAAAGCAGCGGCAAAAACGGCCGCAACGTGATGTTGGACACAGCATACCTGTCGTTGTGGCGCCTCGGCACAACGACAGGTTCAGGGAATCGGCGTTTTCAGCCTTTGGCTGTCAGTGGTAGCCGGCGTCCGCGGCGACCTTGCCCCTGAACACGCTGTAGGACCAGTACGTGTAGCCCAGGATCGCCGGCAGCAGGACGATCAGGCCGACCAGCACGAAGCCCTGCGAGGACGGCGGCGAGGCCGCATCCCAGATGGTCAGACCCGGCGGCACGATGTTCGGCCAGATGCCCAGCACCAGCCCGGCGAAACCGAGCGCGAAGAAGCACAGGGTCAGCAGGAACGGCGCCGCGTCCCGGCCCTCGTGCATCGCCGCGCGCCACAGGGCGAAGGCGTTGGCCAGGGCCAGCAGCGGCACCGGCGCCAGCCACCAGAAGTTCGCGCCCTCGAACCAGCGCGCCATGATCCGCGAATCGAGGAACGGCAGCCACGCGCTGACCAGCCCCATGAAGGCGACCACCACCAGCACCAGCGGCCGGGTCAGGCTGCGCGCGATCAGCTGCATGCGGCCCTCGGTCTTGAGGATCAGCCAGGTGGAGCCCAGCAGCGCGTAGCCGAACACCACCGCCACGCCGGTCAGCATCGAGAACGGGCTGAACCAGCCGAACGCACCGCCCAGGTACTTGCCCCCCTGCAGCGGCATGCCCTCGACGAGGGCGCCCAGGATCACGCCCTGGGCAAAGGCGGCGAACATCGACCCGAGCGCGAACGCCGCGCCCCAGGCCGGCTTGCTCCGCTGCGCCTTGAAGCGGAACTCGAAGGCGACGCCGCGGAACACCAGCGCGATCAGCATCAGCAGCACCGGCAGGTACAGCGCCGACAACACCACTGCATAGGCCTTCGGGAATGCGGCCAGCAGGCCGGCACCGCCCAGCACCAGCCAGGTTTCGTTGCCGTCCCAGATCGGAGCGGCGGTGTTCATCATGTGGTCGAGCTGATGCTCGTCCTCGGCGAACGGCGCGAGGATGCCAAGGCCGAGCACGAAGCCGTCGAGCACGACGTACATCAGCACGCCGAAACCGATGACGCCGAACCAGATCACCGGAAGCACGGTCGCCATGTCCATCACGCGCCCTCCTCGAGGTTGTCGCCGGCCGCCGACAGCGGCCGCGCCGGCGTCTTGTCGCCGCCTTCTGTGTGCTGCGGCGGTTCGTGCGGCAGCGGGCCCTTGAGCACCAGCTTGCGCAGGTACCAGATGCCGGCGCCGAACACGATCGCGTAGACCAGCGCGTAGACGATCAGCGAGGTCATGACGCTGGCCGCGGCGAGGATCGGGCTCACCGCGTCGGCGGTGCGCAGCAGGCCGTAGACGACATAGGGCTGGCGGCCGATCTCGACCACGTACCAGCCGGCGAGGATGCAGACGAAGCCCGCCAGCATCAGCGTCTTCCAGCCCAGCAGCACCAGGCGCGATTCGTACAGGCGGCCGCGCCACAGCATCCACAGCGATGCCATCGCCAGCAGCAGCATCAGCGTGCCCAGGCCGACCATCACCCGGAATGCGTAGAACACCGGCTTCACTGGCGGCCGCTCGCTGGCAGGCACCGAATTGAGCGGCTGCACTTCGCCATCGAGCGTATGGGTCAGGATCACGCTGCCCAGCTTCGGTATCGCGACTTCGTAATCGTTGCGTTCGGCCTTCTCGTTGGGCACGGCGAACAGCACCAGCGGTACGCCTTCACCCCGGGGATAGTGCCTCCAGTGCCCTTCCATCGCCGCAACCTTGATCGGCTGGTGCTCGAGCGCGACCAGGCCGTGCTGGTCACCAACGATGACCTGCGTGGGCACCGTGATCGCAGCGAAGATCACCGCCGCCTTCAACATGCGCTTGCCGGCTTCGACGTGGACGCCGCGCAGCAGATAGGTCGCGCCGACGCCGCCGATCACGAAGCACGTGGTGATGAATGCCGCCAGCACCATGTGCGCCAGGCGCAGCGGGAACGACGGGTTGAAGACGATCTGCCACCAGCTCGACGGTTCGAATACTCCATCGACGATGGTGTAACCGGCCGGCGTCTGCATCCAGCTGTTGGCCGAGATGATCCAGAACGTCGAGATCAGCGTGCCCAGCGCGACCATGCAGGTGGCGAGGAAATGCATGCGTTCGTTGACGCGCCCCCAGCCGAACAGCATCACGCCCAGGAACGTCGCTTCCAGGAAGAACGCGGTCAGTACTTCGTAGCTGAGCAACGGCCCGAGGATGTTGCCGGCCTGCTCGCTGAGCGTCGCCCAGTTGGTGCCGAACTGGAAACTCATGACGATGCCGGAGACCACGCCCATGCCGAACGAGAGGGCGAAGATCCGGGTCCAGAAGAAGTACAGGTCGCGCCAGAGCGTGTCGCGGGTGCGCAGCCAGCGCCATTCGACGAAGGCCAGCCAGCTCGCCAGGCCAATGGTGAAGGCCGGAAACAGGATATGGAACGAAATGACAAAGCCGAACTGGATGCGCGACAACAACAGTGCGTCCACCGCGTTACTCCATGACTTCCTGCACATGATTGTGCGCCGCGTCACTGGGGCTGTCACGCTCGCCCAGGGCACTTCACTGTTTCCCATGACGCATGGCCCGATCCGGCAAACCCCCGGGCTGGTAGGCTGCGACGGTTTGTGCACACACGCCTCGTCCAACCGCCCGGTCCCTAATTCATGCGCCTTACGCCGCTTGCCACCGCCCTGACCCTGTCGACGCTGCTGATTTCCAGCGCCCATGCACAGACGCCCATCACCCTCGCCCAGACCATGGCCGACCCGGACTGGATCGGTCCGCCGGTCGAACAGGCCTGGTGGGCCTGGGACGGCCAGCGCGTGCAGTACCAGTTGCGTCGCGAAGGCGCGACGATCCGCGACACCTGGCAGCAGGGCGTCGCCGGCGGCAGCGCCGCACGCCTCGATGGCGCCGCGCGCGCCGAGCTCGATGGCGCAAACCCGGTGCTCGACGCACAACGCACGCGGATGGCGTTCGTGCGCAACGGCGACGTGTTCGTGCGCGACCTGCGCAATGGCGCGCTGACCCAGGTCACGCGCAGCAATGAAGACGAAGCCACGCCGCAGTGGAGCAGCGACGGCAACCTTGTCTTCCGCAGCGGCAACGACTGGTACCAGTGGCGCGCCGGCCAGGGGACCGCGCAGGCAGCGATCGTCAAGGCCGAGAAGGATCCTGCGGCGACGCCGAAGGCCGACGACCTGCGCACGCGCCAGCTCGACATGATCGCCACGCTCAAGAATGACCGCGCGCAGAAGGATGCCGCGCGTGCGCAGAGCGAGCAGTGGCGCCAGGCCGACCCGACCCGCGCGGCCGCACCGACCTACCTCGGCGACGACGTCAAGATCGTCGACAGCGCGCTGTCGCCGGATGCGAAGTGGCTGCTGGTGGTCACCTCGGCAAAGGACGCCGACGAGGGCAAGGCCGGCAAGATGCCCAAGTACGTGACCGAGTCGGGCTACGAGGAATTCGAGGACGTGCGCGTGCGCGTCGGTCGCAATGCGCCGGTGGCGCACAAGCTGTGGCTGGTCGACGTCAACGCATCGAAGGCGACCGAGCTGAAGTTCGACGCACTCCCCGGCATCAAGGACGATCCGCTCGCTGCGATGCGCAAGGCGGCCAAGCAGGATCCGCTCAAGGGCGATCGCGCCGTCCGCATCGAGACCGATGGCGACGGCACGGGCCCTGCGATTCACTGGAGCGATGACGGCCGCCAGGCGGCGGTGCTGGTCCGGTCGGTCGACAACAAGGACCGCTGGATCGTCTCGATTGCGCCGGGCGCCGACGCGAAGCTCGCCGTGCGCGACCGCCTCACCGATCCGGCATGGATCAACTGGGGCTTCAACGACTTCGGCTGGACCGGCGACGGCTCGCTGTGGTTCCTGTCCGAGCGCAGCGGCTACTCGCACCTGTACCTCAACGACGGCGGCGGCAAGTCGCGCGCGCTGACGTCTGGCAAGTGGGAAGTGTCGGCGCCGCAGCTGTCGAACGATGGCCGCAGCTTCTACTTCGTCTGCAACCGCAAATGGCCGGGCGACTATGAAGTCTGCGCGGTCGACCGCAACGGCGGCGACGTGCGCGAAGTGACCTCGCTGGACGGCGTCGAGGATTTCTTGCTGTCGCCGGACGGCAGCAAGGTGCTGGTGCACCACTCCGACAGCTACACGCCGCCGCAGCTGGCGGTGGTCAACACCGGCGGCGATGGCCTGGTGCAGCTGACCGACACGCGCAAGCCGGAGTTCAAGGCGCGCGAGTGGATCAGGCCCGAGTACGTGCAGGTGCCGAGCAAGCACGGCGCCGGCACCGTCTGGGGCAAGTACTACGGCCCGAAGAATCCCGACCCGTCGCGCAAGTACCCGATCGTGATGTTCGTGCACGGCGCCGGCTACCTGCAGAACGTGTCGGATCGATATCCGAACTACTTCCGCGAGCAGATGTTCCACAATCTGCTGGTGCAGCAGGGCTACATCGTGCTCGACCTGGACTACCGCGCCAGCGAGGGCTACGGCCGCGACTGGCGCACGGCGATCTATCGCCAGATGGGTCACCCGGAACTCGAGGATTACCTGGATGGCCTTGACTGGCTGGTCGCCAACAAGGGCGGCGACAAGGACCGCGCCGGCATCTACGGCGGCAGCTACGGCGGCTTCATGACGTTTATGGCGCTGTTCCGCTCGCCGGGCACCTTCAAGGCCGGTGCCGCGCTGCGTCCGGTGGCCGACTGGTCGCAGTACAACCACGAGTACACCAGCAACATCCTCAACACGCCCGAGCTCGATCCGCAGGCCTACAAGGTGTCGTCACCGATCAAGTTCGCAGGCGGGCTGCAGGACAACCTGCTGATTGCCCACGGCATGATCGACGACAACGTCTTCTTCAAGGACTCGGTGGTGCTGAGCCAGAAGCTGATCGAGCTGCGCAAGGACAAGTGGGAAATCGCGCCGTATCCGATGGAACGCCACACCTTCACCCACGCTGACAGCTGGTACGACGAGTACCGCCGCATCTACGAGCTGTTCGAGCGGACGTTGAAGTAAGCCACCGCCCCCTCTCCCGCTTGCTGGAGAGGGTCGGGGTGAGGGCAATGGGGTGCCTCTTCCGCCTGCCGGCCCCTTCTCCCGCGAGCGGGAGAAGGGTTGCTCATTTCGATGCAGCGGCGGTTGCGGGCGGCTTCACTTCCTTCCAGCTGCTGTCCGGATCGAACTTCGTCATCGCCTTCGCCAGCTTTTCGCTGTCGGGGCCGAGGTCCTTCTGGAACACGTCGCCTTCGTGGCTGATCATGAAGCTCATCACGCCGGTGTCGCCGTACTTCGACGGCCAGCCCACCAGTGCGAAGCCGCGGCTCATGTTGTTGCCGAGCAGGTAGTTGTAGGCACCGCCCGGTGCTGACGGGCCCTGCGCGGTCAGGATCTTGAAGTGGTAGCCGTGCCAGTCGCTGCCCGGTTCGGCGTCGGCGAACAGCGGCCCCAGCGGGCTGATCTGGCCACTGTCGTCATCGGCCCAGTACAGGCCGTCGTGCAGGCCGTCGGTGCTGAGCACCTTCTGCGCGTACTCGAGCACGCCATCACCGTCGCGGTCGACTTGCGCGTACTCGGTCTGCGCATCGTGGTAGGCAAGCTCGGACTCGATGGTGTCGTCCTCGTTGCGGCCTATGCGACGCACGCGGATCTCCTCGGTGGCGGCGCGCGTGTCGAACGCCCAGCCGTCCTTGCCCTTGGCCAGCGGGATCGGCAGCGTCCACGCATCCTTGCCCACCGCCAGGTGGGCGCGACCGTCCTTGCCGGTCTGGATGGCGTGCTTCTCGCGATAGCCCTTGAGGAACGCCTCGACATCGCTGCGGTCGACGCCGGCGATCGGGATGTACTCGCGCCAGTCGTTGCCCAGCAGCGCCGCGAGCTTCTGCTCGTCGGCGCGCTGCGTGCCGAGCGCGGCGACGAAAGCCTCAGCCGCAGCGTCGGGCGTGGGGTAGGCCTGCTGCGCCCATGCGGGCACGGCCAGCAGGGACAGGATCGCGACAGGAAGCATGCGCAGGACAGATTTCATGGATAAGCCCCCTCAGCGACCACGACCGCCGCCACCCTGGCGTTGCGGCGGATGGGATTGACGTGAAACCTGATGACCGCCACCGCCACCGCCGCCACCGCGGGACTGGTGCGAGCGCTGGGCCGAAGCATGGCTGGCGCCGCCGCGGTTGGCCTGCGAACGCGACTGCTGCGGATTGCGCGCACCAGCGAAGGCGTTGTTGCTGGGCGACTGGCGCGAGGCATGCTGCGTGCGCGCCTGCTGTCGTGCCTGGTTGTTGCCCTGCGTCTGCCGGTGCTGCTGTTGCTGACGCTGCTGTTGCGGACCCTGTTGCTGGCGATTCTGCGCCGTCTGCTGCGCACGCTGGCGATCGGCCTGGGATCGATCGCCGGCACTGCCACCGGCGGCAGCGCGGGCGCGCTCGCGATCGGCATTGTGCGAGCGGTCGCGGGAGGCCAGATCCTGCGCGGCATTGGGCCGGTTGCCACCCAGGTCGGTCGGCTTCGAACGATCGCGTGCCGCATGCTGCTGGGCGGCGTTCTGGGCGCGATCGCGCTGGGCATCGCGCGTCTGCGCTCCACCACCCTGCACCCGGTCGCGCGCCTGCGGGTTGTTGCGCAGGTCGCGATCGGCCGCCTGCGCGCGATCGCGCGCTTCGCGGTTGCTGGAGGCAGGTGCGTCGATGCCGCGCTGCTGCATCGAATCGCGCGCGCGATTGCGCGCATCGGCGCGCCCCGGGTCGTCGCCACGGAACTGGTCGCGGTTCTGGGCGCCGTCGAGCTGGCGGCCGTAGCGTTCGCGGCTGGCGTTGTCGCGGTACGGCACGCCATCGCGGTTCAGTGAATTGTGCTGCCAGTTGCCGTTGTTGATGGTGCGGTTGGTGTTGATGTTGTTGTAGCGGTTGACGTCGATGTCGACGTCATTGCTGCCCCAGTTGAAGTCGCCCCAGAGCGCGTTGGTGACGGCGATTCCGGTGCCGAAGGCGAGGCCGGCCATCAGCGCGCTGCCGGCGTAGTAGCCAGTCGACGGCGGGTAGTACGTCGGCGGATAGGACGGGTATGCCCAGTTGCCGTAGACCTGGGTCGGGTTGTACGACGGCACATAGACGACTTCCGGGTCGCTCGGCTCGATGATGATCGTCTGCTCGGCCGGCAGCGGGGCTTCCTGGATCACCGTGGTGCCACCTCCACCGTCCGACGGCGCCGCGGCGGGAGCGGGCGCTGACGCCGGCGCGGCCTGCACGGTCACGTTCTGGTACTGGTTGGAAGAGAGATTGCCCGCGGCCTGGGCCTGGCGGCGCAGCCGCTGCACGGCATCCATCACCGCATCGGGCTGGGCCAGGAATGCGTCGCCCAGGCGCTGCACCCAGGCCGGATCCTGGCCGAGGGTGTCGAGCGCCTGCGGGAACGCCACCAGCGCCTGCACGCTGGGATCCCATGGTTGCGAGGCGACCTGTTTGACCGCGTCGTCGCCCTTGGCATTCGGATTGGCCTTCGACCAGGCCGCGGCATCGGCAACATTGCCGGGATAAGTCGCCGCCATCAGCACCTGCGCCAGCAGTGGATCGGGATAGAGCGCGATGGGCGCGACCATCTGGTCGAGCTCTTCCTTGCTGAACGACGTGGAGGCGGGAGCCGCCGCGGGTGTGGCGGCCGGTGCCGCAGCTGGAGCGGCCGGGGCGGGTGCCGGCGCCGTAGCTGCCGGTGCAGGCGCCTTGTCACCGCATGCCGCCAGCGACAGCAGGACCATGAGTAGGCCAATTCGACGATGGTTGCGCACGGACGACTCCCAACGCTGTGGCGTTTGAAACCTGCTGCCGCCCGGCGGCGAATGCTCCGGGACGGCCCCTGGTTCAGGCGGCGGCTATCATGCGCACCACCCCTGCAAGTTTCTTGTGAACATGACCGAGCCCTCCCCCGGCTTCGACGCCGTCCGCGACTACCTCACCGGCCTGCAGGACCGCATTTGCGCGTCTATCGAAACCGTCGACGGCGGCGCGCGCTTCAGCGAAGACCTCTGGCAGCGCGCCGAAGGCGGTGGTGGCCGCACCCGCATCCTGCGCGACGGCGGTGTCTTCGAGCAGGCGGGGATCGGCTTCTCCGACGTGTCCGGCACGAAGCTGCCGCCGTCGGCGACGGCCGCGCGGCCGGAACTGGCCGGCGCCTCGTGGCGCGCGGTCGGCGTGTCGCTGGTGTTCCACCCGCGCAATCCCTACCTGCCGACCACGCACGCCAACGTGCGCCACTTCCGCGCCATCCGCGACGGCGAGACGGTGGCGTGGTGGTTCGGCGGCGGTTTCGACCTGACGCCTTTCTATCCGTTCGACGCGGACGTGCTGCACTGGCATCGCACCGCGCGCGAGTTGTGCGAGCCGTTCGGCGGGCAGCAACGCTACGACAGGCACAAGCAGTGGTGCGACGAGTACTTCCTGCTCAAGCACCGCAACGAGACGCGCGGCGTCGGTGGATTGTTCTTCGACGACTTGCATGACGACGCCGACAACGACTTCGCCTACATGCGCGCCGTCGGCGACGGCTTCCTTGATGCCTACCTGCCGATCGTCGAACGCCGCCGCGACACACCGTACGGTGATCGCGAGCGACAGTTCCAGCTGTATCGGCGCGGGCGCTATGTCGAGTTCAACCTGGTGTTCGACCGCGGCACCCTGTTCGGCCTGCAATCGGGTGGCCGAACCGAATCGATCCTGATGAGCCTGCCGCCACTGGTGCGCTGGGAATACGGGTTCACACCCGAGGACGGCAGCGCGGAGGCTCGCCTGGCCGATTACCTGCGGCCGCGTGACTGGTTGACCGAGCTGGTGCGCTGATCCGGGGTGATCTTCCCGGGTGCGCTGCGCTTACCCGGGCTACGTCGGGTCAGTCGTCGCTGCCGCCGCTGGTCGGATCGTTGGTCATGATCGTGATGTGGCCGTCGGTTTCCAGCAGCGCCAGACGCACCCGCTCGATGTCGCTGCATCCGGATTCGCGCATGGCCTTGGCGAGGTCATCGCGATTGACCAGTTCGCGCTTGAGCACGTCACGATACACATGCCCGTTGCGCACCAGCACCACGGGCACGCCTTCAAGAATGTGTTCGGCGGTCTTGCTGCGCGAGGTTATGAACCCCACGAGCCAATTGAGCACGATGAGCGTCGCCGCCAGCAACAGACCGCCGGTCATCGAGGTGTCCTTGCCGAGCAGCGCGTTCTGCACGGCGTTGCCGAGCAGCACGATCAGCAGCATGTCGAACGCGGTGAACTGCCCCATCGTGCGTTTGCCCGACATGCGGATCATTGCCAGCAGCACGACGTAGACCACTACCGCGCGAAAGACGAACTCCCACCACGGCATCGACATCTCGAACATGCGGCGCTCCCGCGCGAAGGTCGCGGCGATTGTGCACCAGTGCCGGGTTGCGTCCCGTCACCCGCGAGTTCCCGTCGTCCCGGCGCAGGCCGGGACCCATTTTGACTTTCGCTTTCGAGAGCCACTTGCGCGGCAACCGCAACAGCAAGATGGATCCCGGCGTGCGCCGGGATGACGGACGGGACGACGGAGATGTCCGCAGCAACCGATACGGAGCAATCAGCCCCCTTGGTAAGGGGGCGCCGCGGCAGCGGCAGGGGATTGGAAGTACATAGCGGGGCCCGAGATTTCCAGGGAAATCTTGGGGTCTTTCGGGCGAAGACCGAAAGGCGCGGGGGCCCAAGGTTTGCAACGCAAACTTTGGGTTTTTATTGTCGTAGACAATAAAAAGCCCCGCAGGCAGGGGGGGCCGGCGGGGCTGGTGGAGCGGGACCTGGGGAGGGGCCTTCGCTCCGGGGGATCACTCCAGGGGAGGGAGAGATCTGCGACAGGCGTTGCACCTGTCGCGACCTATATGAC
>DATDBK010000172.1:0-5189 GCA_036524935.1 Lysobacter sp.
TGTTCTTGAGATTGTGCGTCCGCGCGCCGCGGATGCGGATGTAGTCCAGCGCCATCGGTTGCCTGTCTTGGGGGGAGGTCGCCACCGCGCATTGCGACGGCGAACAGAGGAGCGTATCGACTGGCGAAGATGGGGGCAAATACTTGTTTTGGAAGCCCCGCAGGAGACCTCCCGTAGCCCGGGTAAGCGCAGCGCACCCGGGGGCAGCGCGGGGGATCCCCGGGTGCGCTGCGCTTACCCGGGCTACAAAGAGGGCTACAGGAGCCGGAAGCTGGCGCCGCTGTCGGCGGTTCCCGCGGCATGGCCCCTGGTTTCGATCGACGCCGGATTGACGCCGTTGACGATCAGCTGGACCTTGATGGCCTCGGCGCGCTGATGCGACAGGGCCAGGTCCTCGCCGGCCGCCGCCGGGCCGGTGATTTCGATCCGCCGCTCGCCTGCGCTGCCCTGGATCGCCTGCGCCGCCTGGCTCAGGACCGCCAGGCTGTCGGCGCTCACCTGCGCGCTGCCATCGACGAAATGGATCGGGGTGTCATTCAGGGCCTCCTCGAGCTCGCCGGCCGAGGCGCCTTCCTTCAGGCCGGCCAGGGCCTGGGCGGCCTCGTCCTCGCCCGAGCCGGCGACGCCGCGGAACAGGCCGGTCAGGACGAAGTCGGGGAACAGTTGCTGGGCGCGTGCGAGCAGGGAGGCGCGGTCGGGCGCGGAGGCATAGCCGCTCAACTCGATTCGCTCTCCCTCGAACGTGACGGCGGCGCCGGGCATGGTGAACGCGGAAAGGAACTGCGGCAGCGGGTCCTGCCAGGGCGCCGGCCGCGCCGCCGGGTCGACGGCAAGATCGCCCGAGACGCTTGCCGGTCCATAAGCGTGGCCCAGCATCGCGACGATTGCGTTGCGGCTGGTTTCGCTGCCGACCGTGCCGTCATAGCGCACGGTACCGTTGTTGTTGACCAGGCTCAGGCGCGCATCGAACTGCGCTGCCGGAGGCGTGGCTGGGGTCGCCTGCGCCTGCGTGGCCGGTGACTGCGCCGACGATGGCGGCGTGGATTCGCGGCTGCATCCGCCCAGGGCGGTCAGCGCGACGAGTGCGGCGATGGACACCATCGCCGCCGCGGGCGAGGCGGGTGAACGGGCAGGGGATGCAGTCTTGCGGCCTGGCTTCATGGGCGCTCCGTTGGCGTGTCGGTGAGGCTGCGTTTCGACAAATCGGAGGGCCCGGAACACCGGGCCCTCCATGGCTTCCATCCGGTCTTACTTGTGCGAGACGTAATCGATCTCGACCGGATCGGCGCATTCCTGCGTACCGTTGTTGCAGAGCTTGTAGCTCATGGTGCCGCTGCCGATGATGCGGAAGGTATCGGTGGCGGCGCCCTTGTTCTTCACGGTCTTGAGGATGGCGCCATTGCGGTAGATGTCGATGTTCTTCTTGCCGAAGGTCCAGGTCAGGTCAACGCGCGTGCGATGGTTGCTGAGCGCGGTGGCCTCGGCCTCGACCGAACGCGGCCAGTTGGCGTCGGTGAAGCTGGGATACAGGGACACGCCCGCCGCGGCACTGAAGCCACGGATCGTCACGTACCACTTGCCGCCCTGCGGTGCCGGGAAGAAGCAGTTCTCGTTGTTGCCGGAACTGAACGGACGGCAGTCATACGAGGTCAACGTCGGCTCTGCTCCACGCCTGACGTAGATGTCGGCATCGCCGGTGCCGCCATACATCGCAAACAACAGGTTGGAGGCGCCATTGGGCACCAGCAACTCGTAGCGGATCGTGCCGTTGGCGGCCACGCTGATGCCGGTGACGGTGACGCCATTGGTCAGCGGGATTGCCGGCGGCGGCGGCGGCGGCGGCGGGACATCCGGCGGCAGTGCTTCGGTGCCGGCAGCCACGGCCACTGCGTAGCGTGCATCGATGATGCCTGCGCCACAGTAGTTGTCGTAGCTGCAACCGCCAGCGAAGCCGCCGGACGCGTACGCGGTGTTCTCGAGGATCTTCTTGATCTGCGCCGGCGTCTTTGGCGTCGGTGCCACGGCCTGCATCAGCGCGATCGTGCCGGACACGTGCGGTGCCGACATCGAGGTGCCCGCGTACCAGGCATAGCCTTCGGCGCCCTGGGCCTGCAGGCCGAGGTTGAGCGTCGACAGGATGTTGTCGGCGGCCGGCGCCACGCCGGAGCCGCCCGGTGCCGCGACATCGACGACGTTGCCGTAGTTCGAGAACCCGGAGATCTGGCCGGTCGGGCCGACAGAGGCCACCGTGATTACGTCGTTGCAGCTTGCTGGCGAATAGTTGGCCGCGTCGTCGGAGGAGTTGCCGGCCGACACCACCACGGTCGTGCCACGGCCGACTGCGGCCGTGTAGGCCGCCTGTTCGGCGACCGAGCAGGCGCCGCCGCCACCGAGGCTGAGGTTGATGACTTCGGCCGGAGTGGCATTGGCCGGTACGCCCGCCACCGTTCCGCCGGAAGCCCAGGTCACCGCATCGATGATGTCGGACTCGTAGCCGCCGCACTTGCCGAGCACGCGTACTGGCTGCACCTTCGCGCCGAACGCCACGCCGGCCACGCCGACGCTGTTGTTGGTCGCTGCCGCCACCGTGCCGGAGACATGCGTGCCGTGCCAGCTGCTGTCCTCGGGAATATTGAAGATGTTGCATTCGCCGTCGTGCCAGTCGCCCGGATCGTTCGGGTCGGCGTCGCGGCCGTCACCATCGACGCTCACTTCCGGATCGATGATGAAGTCATAGCCGGCGACGGTCTGGCCGTTCAATTCCGAGTGCGGCGTGATTCCGGTATCGAGGACCGCGACCACCACGCCCGTGCCGGTGCTGATGTCCCATGCCGGCTCGACGTTGATGCCACCGGGACCGTTCTTGTAGTGCCACTGCTGCGCATACAGCGGATCGTTTGGCACCATCATCGGCTTGCGCAGGCGATCGGGTTCGACCGCGAGCACGTTCGGATCCTTGAGCAGCTCGATCATGAGCAGCTTGGTCGCGGCGAGATCGAGCTTGCGATCCGTACGGATCAGCGAGCTGCCGGTCGCCAGCGTGCGCATCGGTGCGATACCCAGGCCAAGCGCCTTGGCTGCCGTTGCCAGCTGGGTGTCGCTCGCAGCAGCGCTGAGCTTCTTCGCATCCGACCGGTAGGTGACGATGAAGCGGTCGTATTGAACCGGCTGCTTCTTGGCCGCCTTGGCCGCCTGTTTGGAAATGGTGGAGACCTTGGACGTATTGACGTTCGGCAGCTTTCCGCCCGAATTGGCGGCAGGTGCAACGATGAACGCCGTGGCGATGGCCAGCGCGGTCCACTTCAGGGAACGAGTCTTGCGAGTCATGACAACATCCTTTGTTGGCTGCTCAGAATTTCCCGGGCCTCCCCCTGGCGCCGGGGTGGGTGTCGGCTACATCGGAGCAGTGCCGTGTCGCCCGACGGGGTGTGTGCCCAGGGCGCAGACGCAGCTATGCAGTCGTGTGCGGGCACGTGGAATGGGTGCAGTTGGGTGACCGCCGCCGGAAGTCGGCGCGCAGGATTCTTGCAGTGACATGCAGGGGGCCCCCGTCTTGAACCACGCCATTCCCGATCGCGGTCAATTCCCTGGGCCGCGGATGCCAGCGCGCAGCAGCAAGGAACCATCGATGATGATCACGGCCCCCTGTAGCCGTGCAACGTGAACGTATTCCAAACCATCCTCGATGTGCAAGCGTTTACCACTGGAAAAGACAAGCGCATCGGCATGCGTCGCAAACGCCATCAACATCGTCAATGGTGAATGCAGGACTTCGCAGACAAACCCGCAGCTGTTGTGGAATGTGATGGGTTACTTCACAACGCTGAACTCGATCCGCCGATCGCGCGCGCGACCCGCATCGCTGGCATTGTCGGCGACTGGTCGATTCTGTCCGGAGCCGACGCTCGCCAGGTTCGCCGCATCCACGCCGTGTTCGATCAGTCGCTGTTTCACCGCATCTGCGCGCGCTTGCGAGAGTTCGATGTTGGCGGCGGCATCGCCGCTGTTGTCGGTGTGGCCGCCGATTTCGATGCGCGTGCCCGTTGGCGCCGACTTCACCGCCGTGGCCGCCTTGCTCAGGATCGCGTCGCTCTGTGCCGAGATGCGTGCACTGTCGCTGTCGAAGCGCACCACCATCAAGTTCAACGCATGCACCAGATCGTTGGCGGTGAACTTGCGCGCGATCAGGAGATCAAGTGCCTGCGTGGCCGCGTCGACGCCGGTACTGCTCGGCAACGCCGACGGTCCGGGGACCGCGGTGCGTTCGCCATGGCATCCGCGCGGCAGCAGGACCGCGACGATGATCGCCGCGCCGATCAGCAGCCACGGCAGCCAGCGGTGCGCCCCCGACCGCTGTCCGGCGGGGGCGGCCACCGGTGGCTCCGGCCTCGCCGCCGCGGTCGCGCTTGCGGCAGCTTGGGGCGCGTCGGCGGGAATGCCATTGGCGGTGACGATGGGAGCGACGACGGCGGACGCGGTTGTCCATTGCCCGAATTCGTCGAGCCCCATGCCAACGCCGCCGAACCAGTGGTGCAGTTTCTGTGACAGCGGGCTGGCCGGGATCGGCAGGTCGCCATGCTCGCTCAGTTCGTCGATCGCGTCGGGCAGCATCGCCGCGGCAGCGGCCGAGACGGTCGCGGCCGGCAGGTCCAGCCGGCTGGCAAAGCCGGCCAGGGTGTCGCCGCCGATGACGCTCTCGAGCTGGGCCGGCGCGACCGGCTGATTCGGGCCCGGGCCGAGCCAGGATTCCACCAGTTCGCCAAGCCCCTGTTTCCTGAACGACTCGATGAATCCGGCTGGGCCGCCGTGCCTGGGGTTGAAGACCTGCGCGACCAGAAGGCCCATCAGCCGCTTGGCCTGGTCGGGCTGCAGGCCGAACCGGCCCGTCACCTGCTCGAGAATCTGGCTGAACATGGCGGCTCCCTCCCGCTCAGGCGTCCTGATGGAGGCTGCGGGCAGGCAGCCCCGCCCTGTAGTACAGCATGGGCCGCGTTAACGGGGCTTGCAGGCCGGGCCCCGGCTGCCGGTCGCGGCGGAGGTGGCCCAGGACTTGCCGTAACCTGCTGAAAGCCCTAGAATTCCGCTTCTGTTCGCCCGAGTTGGGTGCAGCAGCGACCAAAATAACTACAGAGGAATATGGTCATGTACGCAGTAGTAGTCACCGGCGGTAAGCAATACCGCGTGATGCA
>DATDBK010000173.1:0-21207 GCA_036524935.1 Lysobacter sp.
GCGCGCGAAGATCGACATGGCCGCCGGCAACATGAACCTGCGCGACCCGGCGCTGTACCGCATCAAGCACGTCGAGCACCAGAACACCGGCATGGACTGGCCGATCTACCCGATGTACGACTTCGCCCATTCGCTCAGCGACGCGGTCGAGGGCATCACCCATTCGCTGTGCACGCTGGAGTTCGAAGACCACCGCCCGCTGTACGACTGGTGCGTGGACAAGGTCGACCTGGCGAATTCGAAGGAGCTGGTCAAGCCGCTGCTCGACAAGGGCCTGCCGTTCGAAGCCAGCAAGCCGCGCCAGATCGAGTTCTCGCGCCTGAACTTCAACTACCTGGTGATGAGCAAGCGCAAGCTGATGGCGCTGGTCCAGGCTGGCCTGGTCGATGGCTGGGACGACCCGCGCATGCCGACGCTGCAGGGCATCCGCCGCCGCGGCTACACGCCGTCGGCATTGCGCCTGATGGTCGACCGCGTCGGCATCAGCAAGCAGAACTCGCTGCTCGACATCTCCATCCTCGAAGGCGCCCTGCGCGACGACCTCGACGCCAGCGCGACGCGCCGCATGGCGGTGATCGATCCGCTCAGGCTGGTGATCACCAACCTGGCCGACGGCCACGAAGAGTCGCTGACGTTCCCGAACCATCCGAAGGACGAAAGCGCGGGCGTGCGCACCATGCCGTTCTCGAACGCGCTGTGGATCGAGCGCGAGGACTTCGAGGAAGTGCCGCCGAAGGGCTTCAAGCGCCTGATCCCGGGCGGCGAAGTGCGCCTGCGCGGCGCCGGCATCTTCCGCTGCGACGAAGTCATCAAGGATGGCGACAAGGTCGTCGAGATCCGCGGCGTGCTCGATCCCGAATCGCGCCCCGGCATGGCTGGCGCGGACCGCAAGATCAAGGGCACGATCCACTGGGTCAGCGCCCGCCACGCAATCGCCGCCGAGATCCGCCTGTACGACCGCCTGTTCAACGTCGCCGACCCGGACGACGATGAAGGCACCGGCAAGACCTACCAGGACCATCTCAATCCCGATTCGCGCCGCACCGTCACCGGTTATGTCGAGCCGGCGGCGGCAGTGGCTGCCCCGGAACAGTCGTTCCAGTTCGAGCGCATCGGCTATTTCGTCGCCGATCGCCACGACCATCGCAGCGACGCACCGGTGTTCAACCGCAGCGTCACCCTGCGAGACACCTGGACCACGAAGGCCTGAGGAGAAGATCATGCGTCGCTTGCCGGTATTGATCGCGCTGCTGCTGTCCGTCCTTTGCGCCTGCGCCGCGCCTCCCTCCGCGGCGCCCGCCGAAGCGGTGCCGGCCGCGGCGCCGGTTGCCGTCACGCCCGCAACGCCCGTGACGCCGGCAACGCCGCCTGCACAGACACCGCCCGTTGCCGCACCCGCGCAGCAGTCGGTGGCGGTCCCGGCAGCGGTGAAGATCGATCGCAGCTGCCGCAGTGACAGCGACTGCGCCATCAAGGACGTCGGCAACTGCTGCGGCGCGATGCCCGCGTGCGTCAACGCCAACAGCCCGACCGATCCGGCTGGGGTCCAGGCTGCATGCGCGAAAAGAGGCCTGATGGGCGTGTGCGGGTTCAAGGCGATCGAGAGCTGCCATTGCCAGCAGGGGCAGTGCAAGGACCGCACGACCGGCCTCGAGCAGGGTCCGGAGCAGGTGCGCTGATGCTGTATGCCCAGGTTCACCTGACCCTGCCGGCATGGGTGCATGAGTCGGTGGATACCGCGCGTGCCTACATCGGCGATGAAGCCAAGGTGGCCCTGGCAATCGAACTGTCGAAGCGCAATATCGACGCCGGCAGCGGCGGGCCTTTCGGTGCCGCGGTGTTCGGCCCCGACGACCGCATCGTCTCGATCGGCGTCAACCGTGTGCTGCCGCATACCTGCTCGCTGGCGCATGCCGAAACCATGGCCTACATGCTGGCGCAGCAGCGCACCCAGCGCGTGCGCCTGAACGAAGACAGCAACGGCCAGCGCGTCGGCCCGATCACCCTGGCCACGTCCTCGCAGCCGTGCTGCCAGTGCTATGGCGCCACGGTGTGGGCCGGCATCGACCGCTTGCTGATCGGTGCCCGCAGCGAAGACGTCGAGGAGCTGACCGAGTTCGATGAAGGCCCGCTGCCCGCCGACTGGCCCGGTGAACTGGAACGACGCGGCATCGCGGTGATCCGCGACATCCACCGCGACGACGCGCGCGCGGTGCTGCGCGCCTATGGCGAACTCGGCGGCGAGCGCTACTGATGTCCGTGATGAACCAGATCACCCCGATCGCGGATGCACTTTTGTGCTACTGCCGTCCGGGTTTCGAACCGGAACTGGCCGCCGAGCTGAGCGAGCGCGCCGCGCTGGTCGACCTGCCCGGCTATGCCCGCACCCAGCGCAACCAGGCCTACGTCGAGTTCCTCGGCACCGATGCCGCTGCGCTCTCGCGCGCATTGCCGTTCGACGAACTGATTTTTGCCCGGCAAAAGCTGCTGCGTCTGGCCGACCTGCAAGGGCTCGATCCGAGCGACCGCATCACTCCGATCCTGGCCGCGCTCGAAGCCGCCTTCCCGGACGGCCGGCCGTCGGCCTATGGTGACGTGTGGGTCGAGCATCCCGATTCCGACGAAGCCAAACCGCTGGCGGGCCTGGCGCGCAGTTTCGGCAACGCATTGCGGCCGGCGCTGCGCAAGGCCGGCTGGCTGACCCGCATCGATGACCCCAGGCGGCCGCGACTGCACGTGGTCTTCCTCGCCGGCGACCACGCGATGCTCGCGCAGGGAAGCCCCCGCGACGGATCACCGTGGCCGCTCGGCATCCCGCGACTGCGCATGAATGCCGATGCGCCCAGTCGCTCGGCGCTGAAACTGGAAGAAGCCCTGCTCACGCTGGTCCACGAGCACGAGCGCGAGAACCTGTTCCGTGATGGCATGCGCGGTGCCGACCTCGGCGCGGCACCGGGCGGCTGGACCTGGGTGCTGATGCGCCAGGGCCTGCGTGTGATCTCGATCGACAACGGACCGCTGCGTCCGGAACTGCTCGACAGCGGCCGCGTCGAACACCTGCGCGAGGATGGGTTTTACTGGCAGCCGAAAGGTCCGCTGGACTGGATGGTCTGCGACATGGTCGAACAGCCACGCCGCGTCGCCGAGCGCATGGCGAGCTGGATCCGCGAAGGCTGGTGCAGGCACACCATCTTCAACCTCAAGTTGCCGATGAAGAAGCGCTGGGACGAAACCCGCCTGTGCCTGGAATTGTTCGAGCGGCAAGCGGAAAAACCGCTGGTGATCCGCGCGCGCCAGCTCTACCACGACCGCGAGGAAATCACCGTCTTCGCGACGGGCCAGTGACGCGATCGTCACCTGCGTGAACGCTTTGCATCGGATCAACGCGAAATTTATCCGCGGTTGATGAGTGCGGGATTAGCGTCGCCTACGCCCACAAGCAAAGGCGAGAGCAGACGATGAATTCCACGCACAAGATCAACTCGAAGGTCCTCGCAGTCGCAGTGCTGGTCGTGCTCGCATCGAGCGGCACGGCCATGGCGCAGCGCACGCAGGGCGCCCCTGCCAAATCCCAGCAACAGGCCGAGACTGCCGCCCAGGCGGCTACAGACAGCGCCGAAGCCGCACGTGACAGTGCGCAAAGCGCAGTTGACGCCACCGCCAATGCGGCTGCCGGCTATGGCCCGCAGACATCGCAGCACGCCAGCGATGCGCAGGACGCAGCCAACCGCGCAGTAAATGCGGCGCACGAAGCACATGGCGCCCAGGATGTAGCCACTACAGGTGCCAATCCTGCGTCCGGCGCGGCCGAGGCACGCGAGGCGGCATCGGTCGCAGGTGCTGCCAGCGCGCAGGCGCAGATGGCGGCGGATGCGGCGGTCCAGGCTTCGCAGCCGCCGGCCCCGGCCATGCCTGCAACGCCGGCCGTGCCTGCCGTCGCCGCACAGCAGCAGGTCAACGTCACTTCGAGCACACCGAACTCGACGCTGTCCAACAAGGTCGACTTTGACTCGCTCGATGCCAATCGCGACGGCAACCTCAGTCGCACCGAGGTCGGTACGGACACGACGCTGGCAACGAACTTCGGTCGCATCGACGCCGACCACAACGGTCGCATCACCCGCAAGGAACTTGCGGGCGGCATGTAATCGGCGCGTCAATTGAGCGGCATGTAAAACGAATCAAGCGCTCGGGGGTTGTGGCCATCCCTCTCCACGGACCGGGGAGGGATGGCGGCGCAGAAACTACAGCCCTGCGGCGTGACGCCAGAACGCATGCGTGAGCGGCGGCAGTCGCCCGACCATGCCGAGCATCGGACCGCGCATCAGCGTCGGCACCAGCGCATCGTTGGAGAACAAGCGGTTGATGCCATCGAACGCGTAGGCCGAGACGGCATTGGCACTGCGTTGTTGCCGGGCCCAGCGCGCGAGGCGCTGGGGTGAGCCGGGATCGATCCCGCGCTGATGCGCCCGGGTAACGATTGCACGCAGCGTCGTGACATCGCGCAGCCCCAGGTTGACGCCCTGCCCCGCCAGCGGATGCACGGCATGTGCCGCGTCACCGATAAGGGCCAGGCGTCCTGCGGCCTGGGCCTGCGCGAGTTGCAGCCGCAACGGGAATGCCGCCCGCTTCGACACCCCGATCAGCGCCCCCAGGCGACCTGCAAAAGCCGCCTCCAGCTCGCACACGAACTGCGCCGGCTCGACCTGCAGCAAGCGCGCGGCGTCGTCCTCGGGCAGCGTCCACACGATCGAGCTGGTTTGCGCGTCGCTCGCAAACGGCAGGAAGGCCAGCGGCCCGGTCGGCAGGAAACGTTGCCAGCATGTGGCCTGGTGCGGGTGTTCGCTGCGGACGAAGGCAACCAGGCCACGCTGGTGGTAGTCGTGGCGCGGCGCTTCGATGCCGGCCAGCGCACGCACCTTCGATTCGGCGCCATCGGCGGCAACCACCAGGCGCGCCCGCAGCGACAGACCGCTGTGCAGTTGCACGGTCGCGCCCTGCGCATCCTGCTCGAAGGCGGTGACAGTGTCGGGGCAATGCAGCTCGACGCCGGCAGCCGGCAACGCCGCCCACAGCCGGTCGACCAGTAACGCGTGCTCGACGATCCATCCCAGCTCGCGGCGGCCGAACGCATCGGCATCGAATGCGAGTTCGCCGCCACCGGCCGCGTCCCACACCCGCATCGCGCGATAGGGTTGTGCGCGCGCATCGCGCACGCCGGCCCAGGCGCCCAGATCGTCGAGCAGGGCCGCGTTGTCAGGTGCGAAGGCATACACGCGAAGGTCGATCGAATCGGAGTCCGTCGCCTCGGCACGCCACCGCGGCGGTTCGCGCGACTCGACCAGCGCCACGCGCAGGCCGTCACGGGCGAACGCAAGCGCCGCCGCCGCGCCGACAACGCCGGCACCGACCACGACCACGTCAAGGCTACCGCGCCGACTCATGGCTGCATCTCCCGGCACAGTGCCGGTACATCGCCGCGATAACCCATCGCGCCACCGACGAGGAACGATTGCGCCGATGGCAGGCGATCCACCGCGAACAGACCGAGGCCGCGCAACGGCCGCAACAACGGTGCGTCGTTCGCGCTCAGGCGGGCGAGGCCATCGGAGAAGCCGGTGGTGCGGTCGCGGTCTTCACGGCGACGTTCGACATAGGCCGCCAGCAACCCGGACGCGCCGCAATCGGCAGCCGGATCGGCGCGGCGCGCACGTTCGATCAGCTCGGCCAGGGTCAGCGCATCACGCAGGCCGAGATTGAAGCCCTGCGCACCGATCGGATGGATGGTCTGTGCGGCATTGCCCACCAGGACGGCACGCGCCGCGGTGGTGCGTTGCGCCAGCACGCGGATCGCCGCATGGGTGCTGCGCGCACCGCAACCGAGGAAGCGGCCCGCGCGCCAGCCGAATGCGTCCTGCGCGCGTGCCAGGAAGCCGGCCTCGTCGAGTGCGGCGACATCGGCGGCCTGCTCGCTGGCGACCGCATGGATCAGGCCGTAATGGCGATCGCCACGCGGCAACAGCGCCGTCGGGCCCTGATCGCCGAGCCGCTCGTAGGCGGTGCCGTCGGGTGGCCGCGCCGCTCGCAGGCGGGTGACGAAAAGGGTCTGGCCGTAGTCGTGCTCGTCGACACCGATGCCGAGCGCGTCACGCACGCGGCTGCGGGTGCCATCGGCGGCAACGAGCAGTTGCGCCTGCAGCACGCGCTCGCCGTCGGCGTCGGCCACGCGCACGGCGCAGCCTGCATCATCGGCCGGTGCCATGCCGAGGAAACGCGCCGGCCGATAGCGGGCCAGGCGCGGCAGCTCGGCCAGCCGGGCCTCCAGCGCTTCGCCGAAATCGCGCGCGACCACCACCCGGCCGAACTCGCTGCGTCCGTAGCGCCGGGCTTCCAGAACGCTGCGGCCGAAGTCGCCACGGCGACTGATGTGGATGCGTTCGATCGCACCGCCGGGCGCACGCAGCTTCTGCAGCACGCCCAGCGCCGACAGCGCGTTGACCGTGGCTTCGGCGAAGCTGAGGTTGCGCTCGTCGAACACCGCCGGCAGGGCGCCAGCCGGCGCGGCCTCGACCAGGCCGACATTGACGCCGATGCGATCGAGGGCGATCGCCAGGCTGGCACCGACCAGGCCGCCGCCGACGATGAGGATATCGTGACGACCATTGCGATCCGGCCGGCCCGGAGCGGGTTTCCCGTTCCGGGGGGACGAAGCCGTGGCTGCGGGGGACGGGGATGGGGGGGCCGAAACAGGCATTGCGTTATGCTAGCGGTTCCTGAAGGCCGTTACCTTCCCAAGAATCAATCACGATGAACCGTCCTGCCTCCGACAAGTCCGCCCTGGACAAAGTATTCGCTCCCGGCCCGCTGGTGCTCGCCGGCATGATCGTCGTCGCCGCGTTGACGCGCCTGCTGCCGCATCCGCCGAATTTTTCACCGGTTGAAGCAATAGCGCTGTTTGGTGGCGCCTACTTCGCGTCCAGGCGCTGGGCCTTCATCGTGCCGCTCGTGGGCATGTTTCTCTCCGACATCGCCCTGGCTGCCATCAATGGCGGGGCCTACGCGACCTGGTTCAGCGGCGCCGGCATCTGGGTCGTGTACCTGTGCGTGGCGCTGACCACCGCCCTTGGCCTCAACCTGCGCGGGCGCGTCAGCGGTTCGCGCGTGCTCGGCTACTCGCTGCTCGGTTCGGTCCTGTTCTTCGTCGTGACCAATTTCGCCACGTGGGCGTTCCAGGTGATTCCGATGTACCCGATGACCGCCGCCGGCCTCGGCGCCGCGTTCGTCGCCGGCATCCCGTTCTTCCAGTGGACCGTGCTGGGCACGCTGTTCTACGCCGCACTGCTGTTCGGCGGCTTCGCCCTGCTGCGCCAGCGCGTACCCGCGCTGCGCGTGCAGACGGTCTGATCAGCGGCTTTTCAATCAGCGGATAGCGGGAACCGTGGGCAACCGCCTCAGCAAGATCTACACGCGTACCGGCGACGATGGCACGACCGGGCTTGGCGACGGCAGCCGCGTCGCCAAGGATTCGGCGCGCGTGGCCGCTTACGGCACGGTCGATGAGGCCAACTCCTGCATTGGCCTGGTCCTCGCCGCGGACGTGCCCGATGACATCCGTTCGCTGTTGACCACGGTGCAGCACCAGATGTTCGACCTCGGCGGCGAGCTGTGCATTCCCGGCCACGCCGCCATCTTCGACGCCGACATCGATCGTCTCGAGCAGCAGCTCGATGCGTTCAACGAGCCGTTGCCGGCGCTGAAGAATTTCATCCTGCCCGGCGGCGGCGAAGCCGCGGCGCGCTGCCACATCGCACGCACGGTGGTGCGCCGCGCCGAACGCGAGACCGTCGCGCTGTCGCGACTGGAACCGGTGCGCGCCGAAGCGGTGCGCTATCTCAACCGCCTGTCCGACCTGCTGTTCGTGCTGGCGCGTGTGCTGGCGCGGGCCAGCGGCCACGGCGAAGTGCTGTGGAACCACGAGCGCCGCAAGGCCTGAGTGCGCGGCGGCGGACCGGCTGACATGCGCGTCTACAGCCACCCGGCCTGCACCCGCCACGATCCCGGCCCCGGCCATGCCGAGCGGCCCCTGCGCCTGGTGGCGGTGATCGAAGCCCTGCGCGAGAACTTCGCCGGACTCGACTGGCAGGAAGCCCCACGCGCCAGTCGCGGACAACTGCTGCGCGTGCACGACGACGCCCTGCTGGCGCTGGTGCTGGACACGGTCGTGGACGCACCGATGGCGCTCGACCCCGACACCGTGCTGGCCCCGGGTTCCGCCGAGGCCGCACTGCGTGCCGCCGGCGCGGGCATTGCCGCGGTCGATGCGGTGATGCACGGCGAAGCACGGCGCGTGTTCTGCGCGGTGCGGCCGCCCGGCCACCACGCCACCTCGCACGTCGCGATGGGCTTCTGCCTCTTCAACAACATCGCCGTCGCCGCCGCCCATGCCTGCGACAAGCACGGGCTGGCCCGCGTGGCCGTGGTCGATTTCGACGTGCACCACGGCAACGGCACCCAGGCGATCTTCGATACCGATCCGCGGGTGATGTACCTGAGCTCGCACCAGATGCCGCTGTATCCCGACACCGGTTACGCGAACGAACGCGGCGTCGGCAACATCGTCAATGCACCGCTGCCGCCGGCGTGCGGCAGCGACGCGTTTCGTCGTGCCTGGCAGGAACAGCTGCTGCCTGCGCTGGACTCGTTCCGCCCGCAGATGCTCTTCGTCTCGGCCGGGTTCGACGGACACAAGCGCGACCCATTGGCGCAACTGGAACTGGAGACCGACGACTTCGCCTGGCTCACGCGGCAGCTGGTCGCGATCGCCGACCGGCACGGCAATGGCCGGATCGTCTCCATGCTCGAAGGCGGCTACGACCTTTCGGCCCTGCGCGAATGCAGCGTGGCGCACGTGGGCGAGCTGCTCGGCACCCAGGCGCGGCAGCACGCAGGTTGAGTCGGCCCGGGCATTCGCCAGCGCCGCGCGGCGCCTGCCGGGAGATGGCCATTCCGTCTTGACGCGGAAATGAACAAGGATGTGGGCAAGATGGTGGCCGCGTTGCCCGCTTGCGGTGGATACGGCAAGCTAGCGACCCGTTTCCCCACGCCACGACACGGTCTCCGAGTGCACAAAAGCCTACGCCTGCTCCCGGTGTCGCTGTGCATCGCGCTGGCCCTGCCTGCGCACGCCGCCGACGGCGACGGGGAGGACTGGGGCCTGTGCCCGATCGTGGACGCAGTGCCGTCCTTCGACGACGCACCCACACCGATGGGCGGGCTGGCCACTCGCGGCCAGGAACCAACCGACATCGACGGCGGCCAGCTCGACCGCTCCGCCAACGACCAGGACATCGTCGTCCAGGACAACGTCAGGCTCAATCGCGGCGACCAGTTCCTCGGCACTGACAAGCTCAGCTACAACGAGGAAACCGGCAAGTACGTCGCCGACGGCCACGTGCGTTACCAGGACTCGGGCATGCGCGTCACTGCCGCGCGGGCCGAGGGCGACCAGACGGCCGACAGGCACCGCATCGAGGACGTCCAGTACCAGCTGACCCAGCGCCGCGGCAACGGCGGCGCCGCGCGCATCGAGCTCGATGGCCCCAGGGGCAGCCTGTTCGAATCGACCTACTCGACCTGCCCGCCGTCGGAGCGCGCCTGGGAATTGCGCGCGAGCGAAATCGACATCGACAGCGCCGAAGGCATGGGTGTGGCGCGCAATGCCACCATCCGCATCGGCAAGGTGCCGGTGATGTACGTGCCATGGTTCATGTTCCCGGTCGACGAGCGCCGCCGCACCGGCCTGCTCTATCCGCAGCTCTCGCTGTCGGGTCGCAACGGTTTCGACTGGAAGCAGCCGATCTACCTCAACCTGGCGCCGAATTACGACGCCACGCTCTACCCGCGTTTCATGAGCGACCGCGGCAGCCTGCTCGGCGCCGAGTTCCGCTGGCTGTACCCGACCGGCAGGGGCGAGGTGTACGGCAACTGGATGCCGCACGACGACCTGCCGGGCAACGAGCCCGAGCGTTATCTCACTGATCTGAACGGAAACCCGATCCCCGGCGCGACGCTGCCGGAGGACAATCGCGGCCAGTTCGCGATGACGGCCACGCACAACCTCAACAGCACCTGGTATGCGAATACCAACCTTGGCTGGGTCAGCGACACGCACTACTTCGAGGATTTCAGCAGCAGCCTGTACGGCATCTCGAACTACACGATCCGCAGCGACGCCGGCCTGTACGGACGCGGCCGCTACTGGGAGGCCAACCTGACGGCCGACCACTACCAGCTGGCCGACTACACGCTGACCGACGCCAACCTGGCCTTTGACCGCCTGCCGCGCGCTTTCGCACACTGGGCGCAGCCCTATGGCACCTGGCTGCAGGCCGGCGTGGACACCGAAGCGGTGCGCTTCCAGCACACCGAGTTCCTTGGCGGTTCGCGCTTCGACGTGAAGCCCTTCGTGGCGATGCCGCTGGAAGGCGCGAGCTGGTTCATCCGGCCCAAGCTGGCCTGGCGCTACACGGCGTACCAGAACGACGGCAATGGCATCGAACGGGCAACCGAGTTCGTCCAGCGCTACGGCGGAACGGTGACCCCCGAGCTGATCGAGCAGTTCAGTGACCGCACCCAGAGCCGCAACATGCCGATCACGTCGGTCGATGCCGGGCTGTACTTCGACCGCAATACCACGATCCGCGGCGACAGCTTCCTCAATACCCTGGAACCGCGGATCTACTACCTGAACGTGCCGTACCGCGACCAGTCTGGCCTCTCGATCTACGACACCGGCCCGACCACGTTCAGCTGGGGCCAGCTGTTTCGCGACAACCGCTACACCGGTGCCGATCGCCAGGCTGACGCAAACCAGCTCACCGCCGCACTGACCACGCGCCTGATCAGCGAGGACACCGGCCAGGAGCGCCTGGCGGCCAGCCTCGGCCAGATCTTCTATTTCGACGACAGCCTGGTCACCCTGCCCAACGAAGCCCCCATCGAGCAGGGCAAGTCGGCCTGGATCGCCGACGCCAGCGTCAGCCCCAGTGACCGCTGGACGATTGCCGGCACCTACATGTGGAACCCGAAGTACCGCGCCGAGGACATGACCAGCTTCCGCGCGCGCTACATCTTCGACAACAACGGCGTGGTCAACTTCGGCTATCGCTACCGGCGCAACGCCAGCTTCCGTCCGGGCATCGACCCGCCGGAAAGCAGGGACCTGCTGGAACAGGCCGACTTCTCGTTCCTGTACCCGATCAACCGTACCTGGAGCGTGGTCGGCCGCTACTACTACTCCATCCTCGACAAGAAGGAACTGGAGACCATTGCCGGTGTCCAATGGGAAAGCTGCTGCCTGGCCGCACGCCTGGTCGGCCGCCGCTACCTCCGCAACCGCGACGGCGAACTGGATACCCGCATCATGTTCGAGTTTGAACTCAAGGGCCTGGGCTCGGCCGGCCAGAACGTAGAGCGCTCCCTGCGCCGTGGTATTCTCGGGTACAACCGCGATGACCTCTATCTCGTGCCGCCCAGCTCCGCGGAGCGCCTGAACAACGGCGGCGGCCAAGTCGAACCCACTCCCGACCCGACCCTATGAAGAAACTACTCGCGTCCGCCCTTGCCGTCGCGCTGCTCTCCGGCGCCCTGCCGATGGCGAGCGCACTTGCCCAGGAGCCGT
The DNA here is from genome assembly GCA_036524935.1 of Lysobacter sp. GTDB lineage: Bacteria > Pseudomonadota > Gammaproteobacteria > Xanthomonadales > Xanthomonadaceae > Lysobacter_J. The sequence continues at coordinate 11,681 of DATDBK010000173.1, forward strand.
CCACGGTCCAGCCCATCGACGGCATCGCCGCGGTGGTCGACGAGGACGTGGTCCTCAAGACCGAGCTCGACCGCGCCGTCAACAACATCCTCGGTCAGTACGCCGGCCGCGAGGCCCAGCTGCCGCCGCGCGACGTGCTTGAGCGCCAGGTGCTCGAGCGCCTGGTCCTGGTCAAGCTGCAGGTCGCCCGCGCAGCCAGCACCGGCGTCCGGGTCACCGACCAGGAAGTCGATCAGGCCATCGCCGGCATCGCCCAGCAGAACCGCGTCAGCCCCGAGCAGCTGCGCCAGCAGCTGGCCCGCGAAGGCACCGCGTACGCCGATTTTCGCAGCTCGATCCGCGATGAACTGCTGATCCAGCGCCTGCGCCAGCGTTTCGCGCAGAGCCGGGTCACGGTCAGCGACTCCGAGATCGACGCCGCCGTGGCCGCCCAGGCCAGCAGCGGCAGCCAGTTCCACCTGGCCCACATCCTCGTGCAGTTGCCCGAAGGCGCCACCGCCGAGCAGATCGCGATCGCGCAGAAGAAGATCGAAGGCGTCAAGGCCCTGATCGAGAAGGGCGAGATGGACTTCTCCGCAGCTGCAGTGCGCTACTCCGACAGCCCCAACGCGCTGGAAGGCGGCGACCTGGGCTGGCGCAGTGTCGACGAGATTCCGCAGGCCTTCGCGACGCTGATGCGCAACATGAAGGTCGGCGACGTCACCGCCCCGATCCGCGGCCCCAGCGGCTTCCAGCTGGTCAAGCTGGTCGAGACCCGCGATGCCTCGGAAGCCGCACCGGCGATGGTCACCCAGTACCAGGCCCGACACATCCTGATCCGCGTCGACGACACCACCGACGACGCCAAGGCCAAAGCCAAGGCCACGACCCTGCAGGCCCGTCTGGCAGGCGGCGCCGATTTCGCGGTGCTGGCCCAGGAAAGCTCCGAGGACCCGAGCTCGCGTGCCAAGGGCGGCGAGTTGGGCTGGTTCACCCGTGACGAATTCGGTCCGGACTTCGGCGCCGCCGTAGGCGCGCTGCAACCGGGCCAGGTATCGGCCCCGGTCCGCACCCAGGCCGGCTGGCACGTGATCAAGCTCGAAGGCACCCGCCAGTCCGACGTCGGCGACCGCAACCGCCGCGCCCAGATCCAGGAAACCATCGGCCGTCGCAAGCTCGAGGACGAGTGGAACCGCTACCTGCGCGAGCTGCGCGGCGAAGCCTTCGTCGACGTCCGCGTCGGCAAGGCCGCCGAGCCCGCCACTCCGGCCGCAGCCCCCGCCAGCGGCAGCTGAGTGAACCCCGGGATGACCCCCGGGGACATGCATGTCCGGCTCGCGCTGGTGCCGGGCGAACCGGCGGGTGTAGGCCCCGAGCTGTGCGTACGCCTCGCACAGCGCCCGCGCGACTATTCGCTGACTGCCTTCACTGACGCGCGCAGCCTGCAGGCGGCCGCCACGGCGCTCGGGCTGCCGCTGCAATTGCTGCCGCCCGGACAGCCGGCCCTCGAGCCCGGCGAACTGGCTCTGGTCGATATTCCCAATTCCGTCCTGCCCGCCTTCGGCACTCCCGACCCGCGCAACGCGCAGGCCGTGATCTCCGCCCTGCTGCAGGCCGCCGAAGGCTGCCTAGACGGACGCTTCGACGGCGTGGTCACCGGCCCGGTGCACAAGGCGGTGGTCAACGAGGGCGGCATCGCCTACACCGGCACCACCGAGCTGCTTGCGCAGCACGCCGGGCGCGAGGTGGTGATGATGCTGGCCAACGACATCGTCCGCGTCGCACTGGTCACCACCCACCTGCCCCTGCGCGCGGTCGCCGATGCCATCAACGCGCCGGCGCTGACACACGCGCTGCTCACCACCCACGCGGCATTGCGCGGCGACTTCGGCATTGCCGAACCGGTGATCGCGGTGCTTGGCCTGAACCCGCACGCGGGTGAAGGCGGCCACCTGGGCCGCGAGGAACTGGAGATCATCGAACCGGTGATGGCAGCCTTGCGTGGCCAGGGCCTGCGCCTGGTCGGCCCGTTGCCCGCCGACACCGCTTTCCTGCCCGCCAAGCTGCACGGCTTCGATGCCGTCGTGGCGATGTACCACGACCAGGGCCTGCCCGTGCTGAAGTACAGCGGCTTCGAACAGGCCGTCAACCTCACCCTCGGCCTGCCCTACCCGCGCGTCGCGGTCGACCATGGCACGGCGCTGGAACTGGCCGGCCAGGGCGTGGCCAATCCCTCCAGCCTGTTCGCCGCGGCGGACACGTGCGCCCGCATCGCCCGCATCCGCCGGAGCAGGTCCGTCATGAGCACTCCTGCATGAGCGCGTCTGCAAGAGCACATTTGAATGAGCACGTCCTTATGAGCACCCTTGAATGAGCACGCGCAACTTCACCGAGCCGGCCAAGAAGCACCTCGGCCAGCACTTCCTGCACGACCGCAGGATCATCGACATGATCGTGCAGGCAGTCGATCCGAAGCCCGGCGACCGCCTGGTCGAGATCGGGCCAGGCCAGGGTGCCATCACCTTCCCCTTGCTCGACCGCCATGGTGAGCTGACCGTCATCGAGTTCGATCGCGACCTGATCTTCCCGCTGACCGAAGCCGCACGCGCGCACGGCACGCTGGAAGTGATCCACCGGGACGTGCTCACCGTCGATTTCAGTGCGATCGCAGGCGAAGGCCAGATCCGGCTGGTCGGCAACCTGCCCTACAACCTGTCCTCGCCGATCCTGTTCCATGCGCTCGACCACGCCGCGGCGATCCGCGACATGGTCTTCATGCTGCAGAAGGAAGTGGTCGACCGCATGGCGGCCGGCCCGGGCAGCAAGGTCTATGGGCGGCTGGGCGTGATGCTGCAGGCGTACTGCCACGTGACGCCGCTGTTCGACGTTCCGCCGGCGGCGTTCAAGCCACCGCCGAAGGTCGACTCGGCCGTGGTCCGCCTCGTGCCGCGCGCGCCCGAGACGATTGGCGTCGCCGATCCGGTGATGTTCACGTCGGTCGTGCGCGACGCCTTCGGGCAGCGCCGCAAGACCCTGCGCAATGCACTGTCGAAGCTGTGCGACGCAGCCGCGATCGAGGCCGCGGGCGTGCGTCCGGATGCACGCGCCGAACAGATCGAAGTGGCCGATTTCGTACGCCTGGCCAATTCGCTGAAGCGGGACTGAAAGCACGACGACGCGTGCCTGCTCCGCCCGCCGGAGAAGGCGCTCGGAGCGAAAGGCGCTTGATGACGGGCATGGCGGACGGCGCGTGCACACAACGTTGACCAATTTTCTACGCCTCGCCCTACACTGTCGTCATGGAACGCAGTACCGATTACGCCGTCGACGTCTCCGTCGCCACCCGATACCTCGATGACCAGTCCGAGCCCGGGCAGGACCGCTATGTCTTCGCCTACACGATCAGCATCCGCAACAGCGGCAGCGTGCCGGCACGCCTGCTCGGCCGGCGCTGGCTGATCACCGACAGCAACGGCAAGGTCCAGGAGGTCGAGGGTGAGGGCGTGGTCGGCGAGCAGCCCTACCTGCGGCCCGGCGACGACTTCGAATACACCTCCGGTGCCGTGCTTGAGACCAGCCACGGCATGATGGAAGGCAGCTACCACATGCTCGCCGACGATGGCACGCAGTTCGATGCGCCGATTCCGGCCTTCAGCCTGTCCGTGCCGCGAACGTTGCACTGACCGGGCCGACGACGACATGACCACCTGGGCCATCGGCGATCTGCAAGGCTGTTACGACGCGACCCAGCGGCTGCTGGAACGGATCGCCTTCGATCCGGCGCGCGACCAGCTGTGGTTCTGCGGCGACCTCGTCAACCGCGGCGGCCAGTCGCTGGAAACGCTGCGCCTGGTTCATTCGCTGCGTGCCAACAGCGTGGTCGTCCTGGGCAATCACGACCTGTCGCTGCTGGCGATCGGCGAGCGCCGCGAGGACGAGCAGCGCAAGGTCAACCAGGACCTGCAGCGCATCGTGCTGGCCGAGGACCGCGACGAACTGCTGACCTGGCTGCGGATGCAGAAGCTCGTCCACGCCGACCGCAAGCTGGGCTGGATGATGGTCCATGCCGCGGTGGCGCCGCAGTGGTCCACGCAGATGGCCGAGCGCTTCGCCCGCGAGATCGAGGAGCGCCTGCACGGCGACCAGTTCCGCCGGCTGCTCAAGAACATGTATGGCGACAAGCCCGCCTGGCACCCCAAGCTGGCCGGCGTCGAACGCCACCGCGCCATCATCAACGTGTTCACGCGGCTGCGTTACTGCACGCCACGCGGCCGCATCTCGTTCGAGGACAAGGGCAGCCCGGGCACGCAGCCGGCCGGCCTTTACCCGTGGTACGAAGTGCCGGGCCGGGTCGAACGCGACCTCAAGATCGTCTGCGGGCACTGGTCGACGCTGGGACTGTTCATCGGTCATGGCGTCCATGCGATCGACAGCGGCGCGGTCTGGGGCGGCAAGCTCACCGCGTTGCAGCTCGATACCGACGAACTGCGCATCGTCCAGGTCGCCGGCCGCGACGTACCGGCGACACCGCCGCGTCCGCGCCCGCCGTATCACGCCGACGATCGCAACCGCCAGCGCCAGCAGCGCCCGCCGCAGGGCGGACAGCCGCGCCAGGGGCAGCAGCGCGGCCAGGACAACAACGGGCAAGGCGCACAGCGTCGAGGTGAAAGCCCTGCCCCGCCAGCGCCGGTCGAGACCGACCAGGACTAGCTGGCTGCTACGCCGTCGAATCAGGCGCGCACGTAGTCCACGAACTCGAAAGCGAAGGCATGCTTCGCATCCGCCTCATGCCTTTCGCGCGTGACGACACGCCACTGCGTCTCGTCGATTGCCGGAAAGAACGCATCGGCACCGTCGACCCGTGTGTCGACGTGGGTCAGGTGCAACTGCGTCGCGAGCGGCAGGCACTGCGCGTAGACCTCGCCGCCGCCGATCACGCACAACGCCGGGGCGTCCGCGGCCGCAGCGATGCGCATGGCCTCGTCCACCGATGCCACCGCCTGCATGCCCTCGAACGGCACCTGATCCGAGCGCGTCAGCACCAGGTTGAGTCGACCGGGCAGCGCGCGACCAAGCGACTGCGCGGTCTTGCGTCCCATCAGCACCGGCTTGCCCAGCGTCAGCACCTTGAAACGCTTGAGGTCATCGGGCAAGCGCCACGGCAGGTCGTTGTCGCGACCGATGGCGCGCTGGCGGTCGTGCGCGGCGATCAGCACCAGATCCATCAGGGCAGGCCCGGCGCTCAGACCGCGACCGGCGCCTTGATCGCCGGCAGCGGGTCGTAGTTTTCGATCGCGATGTCGTCGTACGTGAAGCCGAAGATGTCGCGGACGTCGGGATTGAGCCGCAATGTCGGCAGCGCCCGCGGCGTGCGCGCCAGCTGTTCGTGGGCCTGGTCGAAATGGTTCGAGTACAGGTGCGCGTCGCCGAGTGTGTGCACGAAGTCGCCCACGCCCAGGCCACACACCTGCGCGACCATGTGCGTCAGCAGCGCATAGCTGGCGATGTTGAACGGCACGCCGAGGAAGATGTCACCACTGCGCTGGTACAGCTGGCAGCTGAGCTTGCCGTTGGCGACGTAGAACTGGAACATCGTGTGGCAAGGCATCAGCGCCATGCGCGGCAGGTCGGCGACGTTCCAGGCCGACACGATCAGGCGACGCGAGTCGGGATTGCGCTTGATCTCGTCGACGACCCAGCGGATCTGGTCGATCTCGATGCCATCGGCGCCGGCCCATCGCCGCCATTGCTTGCCGTAGACCGGGCCGAGCTCGCCCTCGGCATCGGCCCATTCGTCCCAGATGCTGACCTTGTTGTCCTTCAGGTAGGCGGTGTTGGTCTCGCCCTGCAGGAACCACAGCAGCTCGTGCACGATCGAACGCAGGTGCAGCTTCTTGGTGGTGACCAGCGGAAAGCCTTCGGCCAGGTCGAAGCGCATCTGCCAGCCGAACACGCTGCGCGTGCCGGTGCCGGTGCGGTCGGCCTTGTCGCTGCCGTGTTCGAGGACGTGGCGCAGCAGCTCGAGGTATTGCTTCATGGCATCAGTTTCATGGCGTCAGTACGGGGCTCAGCCCGCATTGGGCGGCACGGCAAGCGGTTGCGGCTGCAGCGTCGGCTGGCGACGCGACCACCACAGCCAGAACAGGCCGAGCGCGATCAGCGGCAGGCTCAGCACCTGTCCCATCGTCAGCCAGCCGAAGGCGAGGTAACCGATCTGCTGGTCAGGCACGCGCACGAACTCGACCAGGAAGCGGAAGCAGCCATACAGCAGCGCGAACATGCCCGACACCGCGTAGCGCGGCCGCGGCTTGCTCGAGAACCACCACAGTGCCAGGAACATCACCAGCCCTTCGAGCAGCGCCTGGTAGAGCTGTGAGGGATGACGCGCGTAGCGATCCAGCGCGCCGCTGGCGAACTGGGCCTGGATCTGTTCCAGGCTGGTGCCGGCGAATTCCGGCGCGCGCGGGAACACCACGCCCCAGCCGGCATCGGTGGCCTTGCCCCACAACTCGCCGCCGATGTAGTTGCCAAGGCGGCCGAAGCCCAGGCCCGGCGGCACCAGCGGGGCGATGAAGTCGATGGTGTCGAACAGGTGCAGGCGATGGCGGCGCGACCACCACCAGGCGGCCGCGACCACGCCGAGCAGTCCGCCGTGGAAGCTCATGCCGCCTTCCCAGATCCGCAGCAGCATCAACGGATCGCGCAGCAGCTCGGGGAATGAGTAGAAGAAGACGTAGCCCAGGCGGCCACCCAGCACGACACCCAGCATCCCGTAGAACAGCAGGTCGCCGTAGGCCTGTTCGTTGGCACCGGGAAGGCGCCCGGCGCGGATGCGCAGCCGACCCAGCCACCAGGCGGTGCCGAAGCCCAGCAGGTACATGATTCCGTACCAGTGCACCTGCAGCGGGCCGAGATGGAAAGCGATCGGGTCGATCTGGTGCAGGACGATCATGCGGCGGTTCGGCTCCTGACTTCGAGAGGGCGTGACAGCGTGGCGCCTATTGTGCCCTAGAGGATGTACGGAAGGTCCGGCAACTCGTTGCTGTCGTGCTGCCCTTCGGTGCGCGGGAAATGCGCGACCAGCAAGGCCGACAGCGCCTCGATCCCGGCCAGCACCCCGGCCTCGGCTTCACCGGCGCGCAGCCGCTCTTCGATCAGCTGGCACACGCCACGCCATTGTTCGGCGCTGACCAGACCTTCGAACCCGCGATCGGCGACGATCTCGATGCGATGGTCGGCCAGCAGCAGGTACAGCAGGACGCCGTTGTTGGCGTGCGTGTCCCATACCCGCAGTCGTGCGAAGACCTCGCTGGCCTGTTCGCGCGCTTCCACGCCCGACAGCACCTGGCGCGGGTGCAGGCTCGGGTCGACCGCGAAGCAGATTTCTCCGGTGTGGACCAGCTCGCTGTCGGCGATTGCCCTGGCGATGCGCTGCAGGCTCTCGCCGGGAAACAGGCGCTTGGCGGAAGGCGGAAACAAATGCTTGAACAGCCGCATGTCACCAGCTCCCGGAGGCGCCACCGCCTCCGCTCATGCCACCACCACCGCCCCAGCCGCCACCGCCGCCGAAGCCCCCACCGCCGCCGCCAAACCCGCCTCCCCCGCCCCAGCCGCCGAAGCCGCCGTAGCCGCCGTCACGGGCGAAGCGCCCCGACGGCAGGCTGGCCAGGCCCATGAAGAATCCGATTGCCGCGCCGATCCCGCCGACCACGAACATCGAGGAGATCAGCCAGGCGATGCCGCCGGCGGCGCCGGCGCCGAGCACGCCGCGCAGCAGCGACGGCGCCCGGCCGAAAATGCCACGCGCGACCTGGGCGACGATGAAGGCAGCGACGAGCGCGAACAGCCAGCCGCTGCCGCCGCCTTGCCGGCGCGCGCCGCGATGGTCGGCCATCGGCGCGGGAAGTGGTTCGCCGTCGATCAGCTTGATCAGCGCACCACTGGCGTCTGTGATGCCACCGGCGTAATCGCCTGCTCGGAACTTCGGCACCAGGTACTCCTGGATCACGCGAGCGGAGGTGGCATCTGGAATCGCACCTTCGAGTCCGTAACCGACCTCGATGCGCACGCGCCGGTCATCCTTGGCGACCAGCAGCAGCACGCCGTCGTTGACGTCCTTGCGACCGACCTTCCACTGGTCGTAGGCACGCGTTGCGTACTGGGCGATGTCTTCCGGCATCGTGGTCGGCACCACCAGCACCTGCAGCTGGCTGCCCTTGCGCTTCTGCAGCGCGAGCGCCTGGGCCTCGAGCTGCTGGCGGGTGGCGGCATCGATCGTGCCGGTGCTGTCGACCACCGGCGAGGTCATCGCCGGAATCGCCGCCAGCTCCTGCGCATGCACTGACGCGCACGCAAGCGCCAGCCACATCGCCACGAGGGCGATCGACAACCGCATGCGTCGCCAGTTCATGGCAAAGGCCCGCTACGGCTCACATCCGGACTCAAGGCCCGGACTCAGCCGTTGGCCGGTGCCGGCTGCTGCGGCGGTTGCTGCGCCGGCTGGCCGAAATCGACCTTCGGCGCTTCCTGGATCTGCGCCTCGTTCTCCACCGAGAAGTTCGGTTTGGGCTTGTAGCCGAACATCATCGCGGTGAGGTTGGTCGGGAACTGGCGGATGTAGGTGTTGTAGTCCTGCACCGTGCCGATGTAGCGCTGGCGCTCGACCGTGATCCGGTTTTCGGTGCCTTCCAGCTGCGCCTGCAGCTGCAGGAAGTTCTGGTCGGCCTTGAGCTGCGGATAGTTCTCGGTGACCACCAGCAGGCGGCTGATCGCGCTCTGCAGTTCGCCCTGCGCCTGCTGGAACTGCGCCAGCGAGGCCGGATCATTGGCGTTGACGTTGATGCTGCCGACCTTCGAGCGCGCCTCGGTGACCTGGGTCAGCACCTGCTGCTCGTGGCTGGCGTAGCCGCGCACCGTCGCCACCAGGTTGGGCACCAGATCGGCGCGGCGCTTGTAGACGTTGAGCACCTGCGACCAGGCGGCCTTAACGGCCTCGTCCTTCTGCTGGATGGTGTTGTAGCCGCAGCCGCTGAGCATCGCGGCCATGAGGACCAGTACGAGCGTTTGGACAAACCGGGTCATGACCTGCGACTCCTTCCGTGACGTTGGCCGGCATTGCAGCATCTACGGCGGCGCCATGCAAACCAGGCACCGCGTAACGAATGCGTAACCAGTCACGTAGCCCGGGTAAGCGAAGCGCACCCGGGAATCGCGTGCGCAAACCCGGGTGCGCTTCGCTTACCCGGGCTACGACGAAGACATTGTCTCAGCGCCGCGGGTGTTACTCCGGCTGCAGGCGGCGCTGCGCGCGCCGCTTCGACCACAGGTTCAGGCACTCGACCAGCGCCGAGAAGCCCATCGCACCGTAGATGTAGCCCTTCGGGATGTGCACTTCGAAACCGTCGGCAATCAGGTACACGCCGACCAGCACGATGAAGGCCAGCGCCAGCATCTTGATCGTCGGGTTGTGGTCGATGAAGTTGCCCAGCGGCTTGGACGCCAGCAGCATCACCGCGACCGCGAGCAGGATCGCCGCGACCATCACCGGC
>DATDBK010000174.1:0-11986 GCA_036524935.1 Lysobacter sp.
GGAGAAGTGCCGGTTCCGCGACTGCAAGCACGCGCGCGAACCCGGCTGCGCGGTGCGCGAAGCGATCGAAGCCGGCAAGCTCGACCCGCAACGGTTCGCCAACTACCTCAAGCTCAGCGACGAAGTCGCCGGCGCTGCCAACCGCCTGGCCACCCGGCAAGCGCAGAAGGCGGACGAAAAAGTGGCCGGCAAGTCGCTCAACAAGCGGCTTGATGAGAAGTATGGGAAGCACTGAGCTGCTTCAGGTAGCCCGGGTAAGGCCAACGGCCGCACCCGGGTTTGATGCGCCTCCGACCCCGGGTGCAGCCGGTGGCCTTACCCGGGCTACGACAAGCCACGCATGAGCGACCACGCGCCCGAAATCGCCCACCACGCCGCGCTCGATGCGCGCATGGTCGCGGCGGTGAAGGACGTGCGGTTGTTGGCGCTGGTCAGCTGGCCGGCGGGCTACGAAGCGGCGTTCCTGGCCGACTACGCACGCGGCGTGATCAACCTCCCGCACATCGAATACCCCAGCCTCGATTTCACCGAGACCCGTACCGAACTCGAAGCGATCGCCAGCGCCGCCGATCCGCACCATCCGCTCGGCCAGTACCTGATGGAATCGGCGCGCAGCTGGTCGCAGGCCGCGGCCTTGTGCGAATCGCTGGGAACGGCGGCCGTCTGCGAGCACTCGGTGAAGCTCTTCGGCCGCCCCGACGAAGCCCTGCCGGGCGACGGCCCGACCACCCGCGAGGCAGCGCAGCACTTCATTTCGATCGCCGACGAGCTCGACCGCGAGCTGATGTCGCCGGCCGAGCACGTCACCATCTCCGCGACTGCGCTGCAGTTGCAGCTGCAGCGCGAACTCGACGACTACTTCGACGGCCGCGTCATCACGGTTGAACTCGACCCCAACCTGATCGCCAAGGCCGCCGCCGGCGCCACCCGCATCCGCCTGCGCCACGGCGCCGCCTTCAGCGACTATGACCGCCACCAGCTACTGCAGCACGAAGCCTTCGTGCATTCGCTGACCGCCCTCAACGGCCGCGAGCAACCCGTGTTGCCGAGCCTAGCGCTGTCGTCACCGCGCGTCACCGCCACCCAGGAAGGTCTGGCGACCTTCGCCGAGCAGATCACCGGAAGCATCGACATCGGCCGGATGAAGCGCATCAGCCTACGCATCGAGGCGGTGGCGATGGCACTGGCCGGCGCCGACTTCATCGAGGTGTTCCGCTATTTCCTCGATGCCGGGCAGTCGCCCGAGGACAGCTTCGCTTCGGCCCAGCGCGTGTTCCGCGGCGTGCCGACCACCGGTGGCCACGCCTTCACCAAGGACACCGTGTACCTGCGTGGCCTGGTCGGCGTGCACACGTTCTTCCGCTGGGCATTGCGCGATGGAAAGCTGCAGCTGTGCCGCTGGCTGTTCGCAGGCAAGATGACACTGGCCGACGTGCAGCGCTTCGAGCCTCTGTTTGCAGATGGCGTGATCAAGCCCGCGCGCTGGCTGCCGCAGTGGGTGGCACGCGCCAATGGCCTGGCGGGGATGCTGGCGTTCTCGTTGTTCGCCAACCGCATCCGCCTCGACAAGATCGTGGTCGATGGGCGCGCGCCTGACCTTTGAGCGGCGTCAGCCGCCGGCCAGCGGAAACAGCCCGCAGGCGAGTGCGGCGGCCATCAGCAACAGCGACACCAGCACCGCCCACTTCATCGTGAAGCGCTGGTGGTCGGCGAAATCCACCTGCGCCATGCCGACCAGCAGGTAGGTCGACGGCACCAGCGGACTGAGCAGGTGCACCGGCTGGCCGACCAGCGATGCACGCGCCATCTCGACCGGGGTGATGCCGTACTGGCCGGCGGCTTCCGACAGGACCGGGAGCACGCCGAAGTAGAACGCGTCGTTGGACATGAAGAAGGTGAACGGCATGCTCGCCGTCTGCGCATCGTCACCGTGCGCGGTGTCGGCTACCGGGCCGAACTGTCCGGTTGAATCGCCTGAATCAGGGCAGCGGCGACAGCGCACCGTCCTTGCCGATCACGTAGTCGGCTGGCGCGGCGCTCGCGACCAGCACCACGCGATCGCCGATCGACACGCCGGCGTAACTCGGAATCTCGTGGCTGAGGCGGAGGTATATCCAGTGCTGGCCCGGATCATTTGCACGAATCCGCACGACCTCATTACCTGACGCGGCCACCGCACGCGCAAGCGACGGCGAGAAGACCGCCTGCAGTTCCCCGATCTGGTGCATGCGGCGCATCACGTTGACCCCGTGCCAGCTGCTCAGCAGCGCCGCCAGCACCAGCACCACGCGACCACCGCGGCCCGTCGTCGACCACGCTGCGGCGCCGAGGCCGGCGATCGCGGCGGCATAGCCGTAGCCGTACTGGTTGGCTGATTCGGCCAGCACCATCACCGGCCCCAGGGCCGCCACGCCCAGCAGCAGGAAAGCGAGAAGCCAGCGCGGGCCGGCGCGCCAAAACGTCCAGGCCAGCGCCAGCCAGATGACGGCCGCCAGCCACAGTCGCGGCTCGGTGAAATTCTTCGGCAGCATCCCGCTGACTTCCAAGCGGGTGGCCATGGGCGGGAACAGCTGGTACTCCAGCCAGCGCAGCGGGATGAAGCTCAAGTCCCATCCATAATTGACTGCTTGCCGAGGCGAAAACAGAATTGCTTCCAGACGCAGCGACAGATATAGCGCGACCGGCACCGTTGCACCGAGTGTGACGTACGGCCAGGTTCGCGGGCGTGACAACAGCAACCAGGCGACCGCACACAAGGCTGGAATGACGACGGCCGACTCTTTGGAAAGGAGCCCAATGGCCGTAAGCGCTGCGCTGCCGGTAACCAGAAGCAATGGTGAGCGTGGGCGCTGTGCCAGCAGGCCGATCAGCAGCGCGCAGCCCAGCCATATCAGGTCGGCGACGGTGCCTACCCAGCCATGGGTTTGCATCGCAAAGGGCGTCAGAGCGAACACCAGGGCCCCGGAGAATGCCGCCGGTGCCGAAACCCCGAAGCGTCGCAGCAGCACGGCCAGCAGCACACAGTTCAGGCCACCCCAGGCGACCACCAAGCCGTGGAATACGTATGGGTGGGCGAACAGATGCTGCGACAAACACAGCCAAAGGCTGAAGGTAAGCGGTCGGTACTGGAAGCTGCTCAGGTCGGTCCAGAGCAGGATGCGCGGGATCCTGCTGGCGTCGTGGCCGGCAAACGCCGCCCACTGCAGTTCGTCATGGCTGAAGTAGCCGGGATTGAAGATCAGGGGGGCCTGAACCAGCAGCACCGCCGCCAGGACAGCCAGCCACAGTCGCCATTGCGGCCCATTCCGGTTGCCAATTCCGTTCATTGCCCCCCCGTAGGCCCGCATTGTGCGTAACGCCCGGCAAACGCGCCATACCGTGCCGTCCTCGTCGTTCGCTTTAAGCGGATAGAATCAGCGGCCCGCCAGTGGTTTCCCTCTGATGTCCGACACCTCGCCCGCCAACGACCTCAAGCAAGCCGCGCTCGACTACCACCGCCTGAGCCCGCCCGGCAAGATCAAGGTCAGTGCGACCAAGCCGATGGTGACTCAGCGCGACCTCGCCCTAGCGTACTCGCCGGGCGTGGCCTTCGCCTGCGAGGCGATCGTCGAGGACCCCAACGCGGCCAGCGAGCTCACCGCGCGCGGCAACCTGGTCGCGGTGATCAGCAACGGCACCGCCGTGCTCGGCCTGGGTGACATCGGCCCGCTGGCCGGCAAGCCGGTGATGGAAGGCAAGGGCGTGCTGTTCCAGAAGTTCGCCGGCATCGACGTGTTCGACATCGAGATCGACGAGCGCGACCCGGACAAGCTGGTCGACATCATTGCCAGCCTCGAGCCGACCTTCGGCGGCATCAACCTCGAGGACATCAAGGCACCGGAGTGCTTCATCGTCGAGCGCAAGCTGCGCGAGCGGATGAAGATCCCGGTCTTCCACGACGACCAGCACGGCACCGCGATCATCGTCGGCGCCGCCGTGATCAATGCGCTGGAAGTGGTCGGCAAGGACATCGGCAGCATCCGCATCGCCACCACCGGCGCCGGTGCCGCCGGCATCGCCTGCCTCGACATGCTGGTCGCGCTGGGCGTGAAGAAGGAAAATATCACCGCCTTCGACCGCGAGGGCGTGATCTACACCGGCCGCGACCACCTCGACCCGGACAAGGCGCGCTACGCGCGCGACACCCCGCAGCGCACGCTGGCCGAGATCGTCGATGGCGCCGACATCTTCCTGGGCCTGTCCGCCGGCGGCATCCTCAAGCCGGAGATGGTCGCCACTATGGCGCCCCGTCCCATCATCCTGGCGCTGGCCAACCCCTATCCGGAGATCCTGCCGGAGGACGCCAAAAAGGTCCGCCCGGACTGCATCATCGCCACCGGCCGTTCGGACTACCCGAACCAGGTCAACAACGCGCTGTGCTTCCCCTACATTTTCCGCGGTGCGCTCGACGTCGGCGCGACCGGCATCAACGAGGCGATGAAGCTCGCCTGCGTGCGCGCGATCGCCAAGCTGGCGCGGATGGAATCGTCCGACCTGGGCAGTGCCTACGGCGGCGAAGTGCCGACCTTCGGTGCCGAATACCTCATTCCGCGCCCGTTCGACCCGCGCCTGCTGGTAGTGCTGGCCCCGGCCGTGGCCAGGGCGGCAATGGAGTCGGGCATCGCCAACCGTCCGATCGAGGACATGCGCGCCTACGAGGAAAAGCTCGGCACCTTCATCTACCGCACCGGCCTGGTGATGAAGCCGGTCTACGACCGCGCCCGCAGCGACCGCAAGCGCGTGGTCTACGCCGAGGGCGAGGAAGAGACCGTGCTGCGCGCGGTGCAGACGGTGATCGACGATGGCCTGGCCTACCCGATCCTGATCGGCCGTCCGGACGTGATCGACACGCGCATCCAGCGCCTGGGCCTGCGCATGCGCGCCGGCGTCGATTTTGAACTGACCAACATCAACGACGACCCGCGCTTCAACGATTACTGGCAGACCTACCACGCCCTGACCGAGCGTCGTGGCGTGACCCCGGCAGCGGCGAAGAACCTGTTGCGCTCACGCCCGACCCTGATCGCGGCGCTGATGGTCGAGCGCGGCGAAGCCGACGCGATGATCTGCGGCCTGGTCGGTCGCTTCCACAAGAAGCTGGGCTACATGCGCAGCATCTTCGACTTCGACCCGGGCGTAACCGGCACCGCTGCGATGACCGGCGTGATCAACGACCAGGGCGTGTGGTTCTTCCTCGACACGCACGTGCAGTGCGACCCGACCGCCGAGCAGATCGCCGAGGCGACGCTGCAGGCGAGCTTCCGCCTGAAGCTGTTCGGCATCGAGCCGAAGGTGGCGCTGCTGTCGCACTCCAACTTCGGCAGCCACGACAACGCCTCCGCGGCGAAGATGCGCAAGGTCTACCAGCTGATCAGGCAGCGCGTGCCGAAGCTGGAGATGGACGGCGAGATGCAGGCCGACACCGCGTGGGACGAGGAGCTGCGCCACCGCATCTTCCCGAACACGCAGCTCAAGGGCCGCGCCAACCTGTTCGTGATGCCCAACCTCGACGCCGCCAACATCACCTACAACATGATCCGGGTGATGACCGAGGGCGTGGCGATCGGCCCGATCCTGATGGGCCTGGACAAGCCGGCGCACATCCTGACCCCGGCCTCGACACCGCGTCGCGTCGTCAATATGACCGCGATCGCAGCGGTCGATGCGCAGATCCGGGCTTCGCTGGGGCAGGGCGGCGCCTAAAGGTCGTCCTCGTCGTCACCGCGCAGGACCTTCTTCTGCATCGCATCTAGATAGGCATCTGCCTCCGCCGCTGACGAGAAGATCTCGTTCAGCGGCACCGCCTTGACCACGTCGAAGACCTTCTGGATCTGCGGTTGCGGATTGAGCACCAGCACCTTGCCCGAGTGCGCCGCCAGCGCCTTGCGCGCACGGAAGATCGAGCGGATGCCGGCCGAGCTGATGTACACCAGCGCGCTCAGGTCCAGCAGCAGCGATTGCGTCGCCGCCAGCAGCGGCTCGAGCCGGCGGTCGAGTTCGGCGTAGCTGTTGGTGTCGAGGCGGCCGCCCAATGCAACTCGCTGGGTACCGTTGCTGGGAGGATCGATATCGATCTGCAGTTCCATGGGCGAACCTCGATGGCGGGGGACTTGGACGTTCGCGGTCAGCGGGTGCGCAGGACCACGTGCAAAACGTTGTACGGCTCTTCACGGACGTAGCGGATGCTGTGCGCGAACTCGCGCACCAGGTGCACGCCGAGGCCACCGACCGGGCGGTCGAGGATGTCGGCGTCGAGCTCGGGCGGTTCCTGGTCCAGCGGGTCGAATGGCGGCCCGTTGTCGCGGAACTCGACATGCAGGCCGTCGTCGTCGCGGGCGATGTCGATCGCTATCCGCCGCTGCCCGGACGCGTCGTCGCCATGCTCGATCGCGTTGCCGACGACTTCCTCGGCGATCAGTCGCATGTCGTCGCGCAGCTCGCGGGCGATGCCATGCTCGAGCAGTGACTGCTCGATGGAATCGAGCAGCAGCCCAAGCTGGGTGCGTTCACACGGTATTTGCAGGCGCAATCGCATCAGGCATTCCCCCTTGCCGGTGGATCGAAGCTCAGCGTCAAAACAGTGATGTCGTCGGACTGCCCGGCGCCGGCAGCGAACGTGCGCGTCGCCGCCAGAAGCGCGTCGCAGGCGTCGCGCGCATCGCCACCCGTCGGCAGTGTGGCCAGCAATCGCTCGGCGCCGAACGCCTCTAGGGCGGGATCGAGCGCCTCGCTGATGCCGTCGGTATACGCCACCAGCGCGTCGCCTGGGCGCAGGGTGCCACGCCAGTGCGGGTAGTGGTCGGCGATGTCGACGCCCAGCGGAGGGCCGGTCGGGACCTCGATGAACTCGCGGCGGCCGTCGGCATGCAGCAGCACCGGTGCCTCGTGGCCGGCGCTGGCGAGCACCATCTCTCCGCTGCCGGCATCGATCGCCCCGCACAGCACGGTGGCGAACATGCAGGTGTCGTTGCCTTCGACCAGGCGCGCGGCGGCCACGCGCAGTGCCTTGTCGGGCGTGCCGCCGAGACCGGTCGCAAGCTCGAGCACGGTCATCGCCCGTGCCATGAACAAGGCCGCGGGCACGCCCTTGTCGGACACGTCGCCGATGACAAACCAGAGCACGCGCTCGTCGCGGACGAAGAAGGTATAGAAGTCGCCGCCGACCGCCTTCGCCGGCTCCAGCAATGCGTGCGCCTGCAGGCAGTGGCCGTCGGCGTGCAGCGTCGGCGCCGCCGGCAGCATCGCCAGCTGGATGTCGCGCGCGATCGACAGCTCGCTCTCTAGCTTCTGCCGGCTTCGCGCCATGCGTTCGATTTCGGCCAGTTGCGACTTGATCGAGCCGCGGGCGCGGTCAAAGGCGCGAGCGAGCAGGCCGACTTCGTCACGGCGGGTGGTATGCGGCAACGGCCAGTCGAACTCGCCCGCGGCGAAGTGGCCGGCGGAAGACGTCAGCGCCAGCAGCGGTCGCGTGATCGGGCGCGCGATCAGCCACAACAGCAGTACCAGCACCAGCACCGCGACCAGGCCGCCGGCGATCACCGTCCGCGTCGTGCGTCGCAGCGCGTCCTGCGCGTACTGCTCCGAGACCGATACCGCGACCGTCCAGGCGCTGTCGGGCACCGGCTGCACCAGGCCGATGCGGCGGATGTGGGTGACGGGGTCGAGGTAGGTGACGTCGGCACTGCGGCGTTGCCGTACGGCATCAAGCAGCGGTTGCAGCACCTGGCCATCGACCTGTCTCACCCGTTCGTCCAGGCGCACCTTCAGTTCCAGCTCCGGCGACGGATGCACAACGTACAGGTGCTCCGGGCTCAGCACGATCCGCAGCACCGGCGAGTCGATCGACTGCTTGCCGATCAGCGTGCGCAGGCGGCTGACCGGTACGTCGAGGCTGACCAGGCCGACCGGCACCGACGCCGGGTCGTCCGGGTCACGCCGGATCGGACGGTTGTAGGTGACGAACATCTGCCCGCCGGTGGCGGCATTGCGATACGGCTCCGACCACCAGCCGCGGCCTTCGCTGATCGTGCGCTTCCACCACGGCTGGTCGTGGTAGTCGTAGCCACGCGAGCGCATCGGCTGCGTGTAGAAACCCTTGCCTTCGCGTCGCACGTACCAGCTGTAAGCGGCGTCACTACTGTCGAGTGCGCCGTGCTCGAGGATCAGCATGGCCCCTTCGATGTCATCGTCACCGGCGACGGTGGCGCGCAGCAGGGCGTCGAGCGTGTGCGGTGCTCGGCCGACGCCACGGACGGCCTCGCCGAGCGTGGTGGCACCGACCTCGACCGATTCGAGTGTGGCGTGCAAGGCGAGTGCGGTCTGTTCGGCGAGGGTGCGGATCTCGCGGTCGCTCTGCGCGGCCAGCAACTGGGCCGAGCGCGCCTGGACGAGGAAGGTCGCGCCCAGCAGCACCGCCACGCAGCCGACACAGGTCCACAGCACCAGCCGCGTGCGCAGGCTCCGGTACCAGGGCACCGCCTGGCCGACCGCAGGCAACTCGGCGATGAGCTGGGTCATGTCTGCACCGGAAGGGGCCCCGTGCCGGCAGGATAGCGCCGGGGTGTGATGCCGGTGCTAACGCTGGATCGGGCGGAGACCGGGCGTTGGGGTCCCGGGTAAGCGCAGCGCACCCGGGGTCGTCGGGCGGCGGTGGTCGTTGCCGCGGGGACGGGGCGGGGCAGTCAGCCGCCGTCGTTCCAGCCGATTCCGACCGTGAAGCCTCGGCCGGCGCCTGGTTCGAAGTAGCGGGCGTTGCCTTCGTTGACGATCACCGAGCCGGCGAACTCGCGATCAAGAAGGTTGTCCACGCGCATGAACCCGCGCCAGCCCGATGCCGTCGCGTTCCATTGCAACCGCAGCGCGAACTGCGCGTAGCCGGGCGCGTGGTCGCTGTTACGGTCATCGGTGGCGATGCGATCGCTGGCGCGCGCTTCAAGCGAGGCGATGATCCGGCCAGTGGCGTCGTTCCAGGCGAGCTCGGCATAGCCGTCGGCCCGCGGGATGCCCGGGATCCGGTTGCCCGCCTCGACCCGCTGCAACTGCTCGACGCCGCCCGTCACGACGCGATAGCTGAAAGGTTCGGTGAAACGTGCGCGCAGCCAGTTCACCGTCAGCGCGTACGACCAGCGCGGGTGCAGTCGCGCCTCGATGCCGGCCTCGACGCCCTCGCGGCGCGTGAGCCCGGCATTGGCGAAGCTGGCGCGGCCGCCGCGGTTGTCGGCCGGCACGATCTCGTCCTCGCCGTCTATGCGGTAGGCGGCAATGCTGGCGTCGCCGGCATCGAAGTGCCAGCGCGCGCCGACTTCGGCGCTGTCGAAATGCGCCGGCTGCAGATCGAGGTTGAATCCGGCGCCGCCGTCGGGGCGGTAGGCAAGTTCGGTCACCGTCGGCGTCTCGAAACCGCGGCCGATGCTGGCGAACACCTCACCGTGCGCGAACGCGCGCGCCACGCCCAGCGAGGATGCCGTCTCGCTGTAATCGAGGCTGCCGCTGTCGTCACCGTTGCCGGGCGCGATGTAGTGATCCTCGGACGTGAAATGCAGCCGTGCATGGCGCACCGCGCCCAGCAGCGTCCAGTCGTCGGCCGGTCGCAGGTCGCCAATCACGTACGCCTCGTTGTTGCGGATGCGGTTGTCCTCGTCGCGACGCAGGCGGCCCCGTACTCCCAACTGCGTGCCGACGAAGTTCTCGTAACCGCGGCGCTGCTCGTGCAGCCAGCCGGCTTCGGCGCCGATGGTCAGGCCGCCATGCTCGCCGTCCCAGCGGTGCCCGGCTTCCACGCCCGACGATTGCCGGCCCAGGTCGATCACGCCACCGGCACTGGTCGGCGCGCGCTGCGCCGCGATCGGAATCGCGAGGCACTGCACCACGTCGCGCGCCACGCCATAGCCATCGAGCCAGTACTCGCGGCCCGATGCATACGCATCCTCCCAGCGCGCACCGGCCTGGGCGTTGTCGATGCGCTTGCGCGTGTCGAACAGTTCCGCGACCGGGTCGGTCCCGTGCGGATCGCGTCGCCACTGTTCGCGCGTGAGGCCGAGCGGATCGTCGGTGAACGGCTGATGGAGGCCGCCGGCCACCAGCCGCAGCCGCTGGCCTTCGCCCGGAACCCACTGCGCGACCGCATCGAGCTGGGTGCGCTCGGCGGCACTGTGCGGGCGATCGCCGTCAGTCGTGAAGTAGCTGCCGAGCGCGCGCCATCGCCAGGCATCGTCGTCACTGGCGCCTTCGATGCCGGTGGCGAGGCGGCCGCTCGTGTCCGAACCCGCCCAGGCATCGACGTCGACGCTGCGTCCGCCATCGAGCGCGGTCTCGCCGACGATCGCACCGCCGGCGGCGTTGCCGTACTGCAACGCGAGCGGCCCGCGCAACACCTGGATGCGGTCGAGCGCGCTCAACGGGAAACTCGCCGCCTGGCCCTGGCCATCGAGCGCCGACGACGGTATGCCGTCGACGATCAGCTTGATCCCGCGGATGCCGAACGTGGACCGCGCGCCGAACCCGCGTGACTGCACCTGCAGGTCCTGCGCGTAGTTCTGGCGGTCGAGCACCGTGATGCCCGTCGCCCGCACCAGCGCCTCCGACAGCGACACCTGGCGCTGGCCGCCGCGCAGGGTGTCGCCATCAATGACGGTGATCGAACCGGGGAAGTCGGACAGCGGATGCCGCGCGCCGAGCACCTCGACCGTGTCGAGGGTGGTGGCGGACTGGGGGGGCTGCTGCGCCCAGGCCGGGGGCAGGGCCAGGGACAAGGCCACGGCCACGGCAATGGCCGCCTGCCGCACGCCGCAGCGTGACAAGCCGCATACAGGCGCCCCGATACCGTGTGCCCAGCTGCCGTCCCAGGGGAATCGAATCATGAAAGCCGCAGTCCGAATTTTGCTGATTCTGACCATTGTCGCCGTCCCCGCCTGGCTCTGGGCGCAGTCGAGCCCGCCGCCGATGCAGGCACCCGCGCCGCCCCCGGTCGCGGTGCCCGCGCCGCCGCCGCCGCCGAGCGACCCGATGCCGATGGACCTGGACGGCGATGGCGTCGTCACCGCCATGGAGCACGCCGCCGGCGCCCGCTCCCTGTTCGAACACATGGATGCCAACCACGACGAGCGCGTGACCCGCGAGGAAATGCTCAACTTCCAGCGGGAAGTCCTGGGCGTGCCGATCGCGCCGCCGCGCCGGTAACTCCGGCAATCCATCTTCCCCCCTGTAAATGGATCCCGGCTTTCGCCGGGATGACGGGGCGCGCCATCCGCACCCGTAGGGCCGGGCGACTTTCAATCCCCCTTTCGTCGCAACGCTGCAGCCCATGCCTGCTGGGTTGGCCACCGGTGTCGCCCTGTTAGAATCCGGACTCTAAACCCCCGCCCCACACGAGGCGCGGCCAATAGGGGCCGCGATACGCATGACTTCTCTCCACGCCGCGATCACCGACATCCTGCAGAACGACCCGGACCCGACCGAGACCCGCGAGTGGATCGAATCGGTACAGGCCGTCAACGAGCGCGATGGCGCCGAGCGCGCCCACCAGCTGCTCGAAGGCATGGTCGAGGTCACCCGTCGCGCCGGCGCGCACCTGCCGTTCTCGCCGACCACCGAATACATCAACACCATCCCCGCGCACATGGAGGTCAAGAGCCCCGGTGACCACGCGATGGAATGGCGCATCCGTTCGATCATCCGCTGGAACGCACTGGCGATGGTCGTGCGCGCGAACCGCAAGCCGGGCGACCTCGGCGGCCACATCGCCAGCTTCGCCTCCGCGGCCACGCTCTACGACGTCGGCTTCAACCATTTCTGGCGCGCACCCAGCGCCGACCACCCGGGCGACGTGATCGGCGTCCAGGGCCACAGCTCGCCGGGCATCTACGCCCGTTCGTTCCTGGAAGGCCGCATCAGCGAATCGCAGCTCGACCACTTCCGCATGGAAGTCGACGGCCGTGGCATCAGCTCG
>DATDBK010000175.1:0-3341 GCA_036524935.1 Lysobacter sp.
CATTGTCGGAAGCCGCTGCCGCGGTTGCAACGGTACGCCATCACGGCGTGCCATGGGTCACAAAAGGGGTTGCAGCATGGACATCGGCTATTTCTTGAAGCTGATGACGGAAAAGAACGCGTCGGACATGTTCCTGACGACTGGCGCACCGGTGTACATCAAGGTCGAAGGCCGCCTGTACCCGCTGGGCAATACCGGCTTGCCGCCGGGCATGGTCAAGAAGATCGCGTACTCACTGATGGACGAGGGCCAGGTGCCCCTGTTCGAGCGGGATCTCGAGCTCAACATGGCGCTGGCCCTGCCCGAGGCAGGGCGTTTCCGCATCAACGTGTTCAAGCAGCGCGGCGAAGTCGGCATGGTGATCCGTGCGATCCGCAGCGTGATCCCGTCGATTGAAGAGCTGCAGCTGCCGCAGGTGCTCAAGGACATCATCATGGCCCCGCGTGGCCTGGTGCTGATCGTCGGCTCCACCGGCTCGGGCAAGTCGACCACGCTGGCGTCGATGATCGACTACCGCAACAGCAATATCTCGGGGCACATCCTCACCATCGAGGATCCGATCGAGTACCTGCACAAGCACAAGAAGTCGATCGTCAACCAGCGCGAAGTCGGCCTCGACACGCACGCCTTCCACAACGCGCTCAAGAACGCGATGCGCGAAGCGCCGGACGTGATCCTGATCGGCGAAATCCTCGACGCCACGACCATGGAAGCGGCGATCGCCTTCGCCGAAACCGGCCACCTGTGCCTGGCGACGCTGCACTCCAACAACGCCGACCAGACGCTCGAGCGCATCCTCAACTTCTTCCCGGAAGCCGCCCACAAGAACGTGCTGATGAACCTCGCGCTGAACCTGCGCGCGGTGGTCAGCCAGCGCCTGGTCGTCGGCAGCGACGGCCGCCGCCTGCCGGCCGCCGAAGTGCTGATCAACACCCCGCACGTGCGCGACCTGATGCGCCGTGGCCAGGTGCACGAGCTCAAGCAGGCGATGGAAGCTTCGCTGGAAGAAGGCATGGAGTCGTTCGACCAGTGCCTGTTCCGCCTCCACAAGGAAGGCCGGATTGACATGGAGGAAGCGCTCAAGGCCGCCGACTCGCGCGAGGGCCTGTCGCTGAAGTTCCGCCTCTCCGAAGGCTCCACAGGTGAGCACGACCCGTACGCCGAGGTCTATGACGCGGTTACGCAGTGACCTGGTCACCGCGTAGCCGGTAGATCAGACCGCTACTTCTTCGGGTGCGTCCGGCTGCTTCTCCGGACGCGCCGCATCGAATGCTGGCAGCGCCAGGCAGGCTTGCTCGATCCGCACGATCGTCGGGTACTTCGCCAGGTCCACCCCGAAGCGCCGCGCGTTGTAGACCTGCGGCACCAGGCAACAGTCGGCCAGCGTCGGCAGGTCGCCCTCGCAGAAGCGCCCGGTCGACGGATGGTCGGCCAGCATCGCCTCCAGTGCGGTGAACCCTTCCTCGATCCAGTGCAGCACCCAGTTGTCGCGCTCGGGCTGCGGCACGTGCCAGTTGCGGTCGAAATAGCGCAGCACACGCAGGTTGTTGAGCGGGTGGATATCGCAGGCGACGACCTGGGCCAGCGCGCGCACCCGCTGGCGGTCGCGCGCTGCGGCCGGCAGCAGCGGCGGCTGCGGCCAGGTCTCGTCGAGGTATTCCAGGATCGCCGCCGACTGCCGCATCAGGCGATCGCCATGCTGCAGCACCGGCACCAGCCCCTGCGGGTTGGCCTCGCGGAACGCGGGCGTGTGCTGTTCACCGCCCTCGCGCAGCAGGTGCACGGGCACGGTGTCGTAGGCGAGGCCTTTCAGGTTCAGGCCGATCCGCACGCGGTAGGCCGCGCTGGAACGCCAGTACGAGTACAGCCTTAAATGCTCTGCCACGTCCCTCTCCTCGCCCTGACCACGCCCTGACACGCCGTTACCGCGCCATTACCTCGCGACAGTGCCGTACGGTGCCTGTCGGCATTCACGCAGCGGGAAACCCCGCTGCGCTTGCAGCAATCCATCAGTCCGCGCGTTCCATGCGCTGCTCGATCGCACCGAACACGCTTTCGCCAGCGCGCGAGAGCATTTCGATGCGGACCGTATCGCCGAAGCTCATGAACGGCGTCGACGGCTTGCCGTGCTCGAGGGTCTCGACGGTGCGCTTTTCGGCAAAGCACGACGCGCCCAGCGAGGTGTCCTCGTTGGCGACCGTACCGGAACCGACGATCGTGCCGGCCGACAGCGGGCGGGTCTTGGCGGCATGCGCGACCAGCTGGGCGAAGTTGAACTGCATGTCGACGCCCGCTTCCGGTGCGCCGAACCATTCGCCGTTGATGTGCGTGGTCAGCGCGAGATGCACCTTGCTGTCCTGCCAGGCATCACCGAGCTCATCGGGCGTGACGAACACCGGGCTCAGTGCCGAGCGCGGCTTCGACTGCAGGAAGCCGAAACCCTTGGCCAGCTCGTTCGGGATCAGGTTGCGCAGCGAGACGTCGTTGACGAGACCGATCAGCTGGATGTGGGCGGCGGCCTGCGCCGGCGTTGCCGCCATCGGCACGTCGTCGGTCACCACCACCACTTCGGCCTCCAGGTCGATGCCGTACTCCTCGCTCGGCACGCGCACCGGATCGCGCGGGCCGTAGAAGCCGGCACTGACCGCCTGGTACATCAGCGGATCGACGTAGAAGCTCTCGGGCACTTCGGCACCGCGGGCGCGGCGGACGCGCTCGACGTGCGGCAGGTAAGCCGAGCCATCGACGAACTCGTAGGCGCGCGGCAGCGGCGCGGCCAGCGTGGCGACGTCGAGGTCGAACGCGCCTTCGGCACTGCCGGCATTGAGCGCGTCGTACAGGGCGTTCAGGCGCGGGGCGCTGTTGGACCAGTCCTCGAGCGCGCGCTGCATCGTCCCGGCGATGCCGGTGGCGCGCACGGCGCGCGACAGGTCACGCGAAACGACGACCAGCGTGCCGTCACGGCCACCTTCCTTCAGGGAACCAAGCTTCATCGAAACTCCAGATACGAGCGCGAGGGCGCATTAGTTTCAATTGTAACCGCCTCGCAAACCGCAAGGCGATGGTCAGCCGCATTGTAGGAGCGAGCTCCCGCGGGTCAGCCTGTCCCCATTACGCACCAGTACGTAACCGGGACGCCGGACCAGACACGTGCACCGCGCACCCAACAAAAAACCCGCCTTGCGGCGGGTTGTTTGTTCGATATGGCAGCCCCGGATGGATTCGAACCACCGAATGCCTGAGTCAGAGTCAGGTGCCTTACCGCTTGGCGACGGGGCTATGCAATCAATTTTAGCGCAGAAATTAGCGCTTGGAGAACTGGCTGGCGCGACGTGCCTTGT
>DATDBK010000176.1:0-9227 GCA_036524935.1 Lysobacter sp.
CTCCGCAGCGGGACATGGATGTCCCGCGCCCCGCATCGGACAGGATGTCCGACTAAGGGGCGGAGCAATCCCCGACCCGGCGGACGACGCCCCTCCTAAGGCATCACCCCACGCATCACGCGCCAACGCATCACGCCGCAGACATGCGCTGCAACGGGTTCATCCATTGGCGGCGCCAACCGGCTAAAATGGCGCGCCTCGCCGAGGGGCGCTGCAAGTCCGGGCAATCCGGAATCAGGCTCGGCGGGACGCAACACGCACAACGGCGCCCGGTTTGGCAGGTTTCATGCCTGCCCTCACCCCAAACCGGAGCTTCACAATGAATGCCGTAGCAAAAACCTTCTCCACCGAAGGCGATTACAAGGTCGCCGACATCTCCCTGGCCGACTGGGGCCGCAAGGAGATCGACATCGCCGAGCACGAGATGCCGGGCCTGATGTCCATCCGCAAGAAGTACGCCGCCACCGCAACCCTCAAGGGCGTGCGCGTGACCGGCTCGCTGCACATGACCATCCAGACCGCAGTGCTGATCGAGACGCTGCGTGACCTCGGCGCCGACGTGCGCTGGGCCTCGTGCAACATCTTCTCGACCCAGGACCACGCCGCCGCCGCGATCGCCGCCAGCGGCACGCCGGTGTTCGCCTGGAAGGGCGAGTCGCTGGAGGAATACTGGGACTGCACGCTCGAAGCACTGAGCTTCCCGGGCAACGGAACCGACAAGTACCTCGGCCCGCAGCTCGTCGTCGACGACGGCGGCGACGTGACCCTGCTGATCCACAAGGGTTATGAGCTCGAGAACGGCAGCGACTGGGTCAACACCGCCTCGGGCAACCACGAGGAGCAGGTGATCAAGGACCTGCTCAAGCGCGTCCACGCCGAGCGTCCGGGTTTCTGGCACACCGTCGTGCGCGACTGGAAGGGCGTCTCGGAAGAGACCACCACCGGCGTGCACCGCCTGTACCAGCTGGCCGAAGCCGGCTCCCTGCTGGTGCCGGCGATCAACGTCAACGACTCGGTCACCAAGTCGAAGTTCGACAACCTCTACGGCTGCCGCGAGTCGCTGGCCGATGGCCTCAAGCGCGCGATGGACGTGATGCTGGCCGGCAAGGTTGCCGTGGTCTGCGGTTACGGCGACGTCGGCAAGGGCTCGGCACACTCGCTGCGTGCCTACGGCGCGCGCGTGGTGGTCACCGAGATCGATCCGATCAACGCCCTGCAGGCGGCGATGGAAGGCTTCGAGGTCAACACCGTCGAGAGCACGCTGGGCCGCGGCGACATCTACGTCACCACCACCGGCAACAAGGACGTGCTGACGCTCGAGCATATGTCGCAGATGAAGGACCAGGCGATCGTCTGCAACATCGGCCACTTCGACAACGAAATCCAGGTCGACAAACTCAACACCTCCGGCGCGGTGCGGCTGAACATCAAGCCGCAGGTCGACAAGTACACCTTCAAGCATGCTGATGGAAAGCCGGGCAACTCGATCTTCCTGCTGGCCGAAGGCCGCCTGGTGAACCTGGGCTGCGCCACCGGCCATCCGAGCTTCGTCATGTCCAACTCGTTCTCGAACCAGACCTTGGCGCAGATCGACCTGTGGGCCAACAAGGACAGCTACGAGCCGAAGGTCTACATCCTGCCGAAGAAGCTCGACGAGGAAGTCGCGCGCCTTCACCTGGAGAAGATCGGCGTGAAGCTGACCCGCCTCACCGACGACCAGGCCGCTTACCTGGGCGTGTCGGCGGACGGTCCGTACAAGCCGGAGCATTACCGCTACTGATCGCTGCGGCATCGCGATGCAAAAGGGGAACGGGCGCTTCGGCGCCCGTTTTCTTTTCCGGGGCATCGGTTCCCGGGTGCGCTGCGCTTACCCGGGCTACCTGCGTCGTTTCCCGGGTGCGCTGCGCTTACCCGGGCTACTCGTCCGGGCCGACGGCCTCGTAGCCCGGGTAAGGCCGCAGGCCGCACCCGGGGCCCCATGCCGTTTCACTCCATCGCGATAGAGAGATAGACTATGCCCCACCCACGCACTGGCGGCCGCGCATGACCCCGATCAGCTTCGAGTTCTACCCGCCCAAGACCGACGAGCAGCGGGCACAGCTCGACAAGACCGCGGCCCGGCTGAAGTCGCACAACCCCGAATACGTTTCGTGCACGTTCGGCGCCGGTGGCTCGACGCTGAGCTATACCCCCGAGACCGTCGAACGCCTGCACCAGACCCACGGCCTCGATGCTGCCCCGCACTTGTCCTGCGTCGGCGGCACGCGCGCCGAACTCGGCGAGCTGCTCGAGCGCTACAAGGCGATGGGCTGCCACCGCATCGTTGCCCTGCGCGGCGACCTGCCGTCGGGCATGGGCCATACCGGCGACTTCCGCTACGCCACCGAGCTGGTCGAATTCATCCGCCGCGAGCACGACGGCTACTTCCACATCGAAGTCGGCTGTTACCCCGAGTGCCACCCGCAGGCCGACGACGCGCACGCCGACCTGCGCCACTTCAAGGCCAAGATCGACGCCGGCGCCAACGGCGCGATCACGCAGTACTTCTACAACGCCGATGCGTACTTCCGTTTCGTCGACGATGTGCGCCAGCTCGGCGTCGACGTGCCGATCGTGCCGGGGATCATGCCGATCTCGAACTTCAGCCAGCTGCGCCGTTTCTCCGACGCCTGCGGCGCCGAGATCCCGCGCTGGATCAGCAAGCGCATGCATGCCTACGGCGACGACGCGGAGTCGATCCGCGAATTCGCCGCCGACCTGGTCGCATCGATGTGCCAGCGCCTGGTCGAAGGCGGCGCACCGGGCCTGCACTTCTACACGCTGAACCTGTCGAAGCCGACGCTGTCGGTGATCTCGCGGCTGGGCTGAGCCGCTATTACGCGCCATTGACGCCCGCGGGCGGAGGATGAACCTCCCCGTTCCCCCGCGGGTCGAACATGAATACGCAGCCACGTCGGGTGGCGGCATGGGTTTGCTTCTGGGCGCTGCTGCTGGCGGCCCCGGCCCACGCCGTCGGCAGCCTCCATCGCTGCCAGGCCCACGACGGCCAGGCCGTCTATACCGATACCGCGTGCGTCGCGCTTGGCGCCGCACCCGCACCGATGTCGGCCGAACTGGTCAACCGGCTGACCTTCGACGCCTCCGCCTCGGCCAGCCTTGGCCTGCTCGACAGCGGTCACATGTCGGGCGCGATACCGGTCCGCCGTCCTGCCGCGAGCGGCTGCGCGCGCAACGTCGGGCAACTGTCCCTGGACCTGCTCGGCGCCTTCGCCATGGGCGATGTCAACCGCATCGCCGAAAGCTTCCACTGGCCCGGCCTGCGGCACGAACAGGCGCAACAGGTGATGACGCGGCTACAGCGCCTGTCGCGCCAGTCGCTGGTCGACGCGAGCTATTGGCCGGGACTGGCAACCGCGACCGCCAGCGTCGGTGGCGGCGCCATGCAGCTGGTCTTCTCCGAACCGCAGCAGGTGCTTGAGTTGGGCGTGGAGCGCTATTCGGGCTGCTACTTCGTCCGCTTCTGAGCGGCGGCCGCGCCGTGCGGGCCTGGCCAGCGGCCGGCGTGTTGATCGGACTGCGATGGGCGTATCGTCGCGAACCCTCTGCCGAAGCTAGTCTGCGCCGATGTCGATGTCGAAATGCCCGCTTGTGCTGCTCGCTGCGCTGCTCGCAGCGGCGGGTTCGCAGCCGGTCTCCGCGCAGGTGCATCGCTGCACGACGCCCGAGGGAATGGACATCTTCACCGACCGCGCCTGCCCCGACGTGGGCGCCGTCGAACAACCGCCACAAGCACCACCGACTTCAGGCGCGAAGGCCCGCAGTGGTGGCTGCGCGCGCAGCCTTCGCGATCTCGTGCAGGAACTCAACGGTGCTTTCGATGCACGTGACGCCAATCGCCTGGCGGGCGTCTACCACTGGGCAGGAATGTCGGGCAGCACCGCCTACAACGTGCTCGCGCGGCTCGATGCCATCGTGCAGTTGCCCCTGGTCGGCATCGTGCCGGTAATGCCGGCCGAGCCCCCCGACGCGCCGCTGACCGCAGAGGACACGGTGTCCGTTTCCCCGGATGGCAACGAACCGTCCCCGCCGGTGCCACGGCCCCGGCGGGCACCGGTGGCGCTGCGGGTCGAACAGACCCAGGCCAACGGCATCACGCCGGCACAAACGGTGTTCGGCCTGCAGAAACACTTCGGCTGCTGGTGGATCAAGGGCTGAGGCCCGGACGCGCCAAAGTCGCGACTTGGGCCGGGACCGCGGCGCAGGGCACAATAGCCGCTTCCCCCTGACGGACGACCGGCGATGCAATACCCCGAATGGATCTGGCAAAACGGCGAGATCAAGCGCTGGGCCGAAGCCACCACCCATGTCATGGCGCACGTGGTGCATTACGGTTCGTCGGTCTTCGAGGGCATCCGTAGTTACCAGACGCCTTCCGGGCCGGTGATCTTCCGACTCACCGACCACAACCGGCGCCTGTACGCATCGGCCAAGATCTACGACATGGCCATTCCGTATTCGCTGGAGCAGATCAACGCCGCCTGCCGCGACGTGCTCAAAGCCAACGACAACACCACCGACTACCTGCGCCCGGTCGCATACCGCGGACTTGGCGGTTTCGGCCTGTCGGCCGACACGCCGACCGACGTCGCCGTGGCGACCTGGAAGATGGGCCAGTACCTGGGCGCGAGCGTGCTCGAGCAGGGCATCGATGCCTGCGTGTCGAGCTGGCAGCGGTTCGCACCGAACACGCTCCCGGCCGGCGCCAAGGCCGGCGGCAACTACCTCTCCGGCCAGCTAGTCGCGCGCGAGGCACGCCGGCTGGGCTTCGGTGAAGGCATCGCGCTGGCGTCGACCGGCCTGCTGTCGGAAGGCGCGGGCGAAAACCTGTTCCTGGTGTTCGACGGCGCGCTGCACACCACGCCGGTCAGCGCCGCGCTGCTCAATGGCATCACCCGCAACACGATCATCACCCTCGCCCGCGACGCCGGCCTGGAAGTGATCGAACGCGACCTGCCGCGCGAGTACCTGTACCTGTGCGACGAACTGTTCATGTGCGGCACTGCCGCCGAGATCACCCCGATCCGTTCGGTCGATGGTCGCCAGGTCGGCAGCGGCAAGCCGGGCGCGGTGACGCGTCGCATCCAGGAGCTGTTCTTCGGCCTGTTCGACGGCAAGACCGCGGACAAGTACGGCTGGCTCGAGCCGGTCTGAGGCGAAGCGCTCGCGCAGGAGCCAGCCGGCTCCTGCGCAACAACTAGACGCGCGGAAACACGTCGTCGGCGAACGCCAGCGTGGCAATCACGCCACGCTCTTCGCCCGGGCGCACCTGCACTTCCCATTCGTACAGCGCACACAGGCGGCGCACGATCGAGAGGCCGATGCCGCCGCCCTGCGAATGCGCGGCATGGGTGCCGCGATAGCCGCGCTGGAAGAGTTTGGCGGCGTCCTCGGCGCTCAGGCCCGGGCCGGAATCGATCACCGCCACCGACTTCGTACCCAGCCGCACCACCACTTCGCCTTCGTTGCTGTACTTGACCGCGTTGCCGATCAGGTTGCCCAGCGCGACCGAGACCGCTGCTTCCGGCGCATCCACCACCAGGCCCTGTTCGCCTTCGACGCGCAGCTCCAGCGGCTTGCCACCGAGTTGCGCGCGGTGGGCGTCGAGCAACTGTTCGGCGACTTTGGCCACGTCGGTGGCACCGTGGCCGCGCTCGTTGCGCGACAGCAGCAGCAA
This sequence comes from Lysobacter sp., assembly GCA_036524935.1. Taxonomy (GTDB): domain Bacteria; phylum Pseudomonadota; class Gammaproteobacteria; order Xanthomonadales; family Xanthomonadaceae; genus Lysobacter_J. Next base: position 5,735 of record DATDBK010000176.1, read on the forward strand.
GGCGCTGATCAGGTCGGTGCATTGCTGCTCCGCGCGCTGGATGCGGAGCAGGCGGTTGCGGGTCTTGTCGTCGACGCCGGGGCGCGACAGCAACAGTTCGACCGCGCCCTTCACCACTGCCAGCGGCGTGCGCAGCTCATGGCTGACGTCGGCGTTGAACTCGCGGTCGCGCTGGACCACTTCGGTCAGTCGTTCGGCGTAGTCGTCGAGCGCCTCGGCGAGCTGGCCGACCTCGTCGTCGGGGAAGTGCGAGGCCAGGTTCTCCGGCTCCGAACTCCGGCCTGACAACTTCAGGCGATTGGCCAGTTCCGACACCGGGCTCATCACGCGTGACGCCGACCACCAGCCGACCAGCAGCGACAGCACCGTGAACAGGAACACCGAGGCCCAGATCGCCCGCTGGAATTGCGTCTCGCCGCGCGTCGCCTGCGACATGTCGTAGGCGAGGAAGAACCACGCCTTCGGCGTCTTGCGCACGGCCAGTTTGTAGGAGAACGGATTGCCGTCGGGGTCGACGCCGGTCATGCCGTAGATGCCGTCGGCCAGCTCGTACCACTCCGGCCAGTTGACCCGCACCGAGTCGAACTTGTCCGAGGTGTAGACGTAGGCGCGGATCTGGTCGACCGCGAACTGCGGGTTTTCCGGGTTCTGCTCGAACTGGCGTGCCGCGACGTCGATGTTGCGGTTCATCACGTCTTCGATGATCTGGTTTTCGACGCGGTTGCGTGTCCAGTTCGTCGCCCAGGCGAACATTGCCGTCAGGCCGAAGCCGAGCAGCACGAAGGCCAGGATGATGCGGCTGCGCAGCTGCCGCCGGAACCGGGTCCTGCGCGGCGGACGCTGGGCTTCGTCTGCGACCGCCATGTGTTCAGCCGTTGTCTGGGGCGGCGATGCGGTAACCGATGCCATGGCGGGTCTGGATCAGCGGCACGTCGAACGGCTTGTCGACCACGGCACGCAGGCCGTGGATGTGCACGCGCAGGCTGTCCGAATCGGGAAGCTCTTCGCCCCAGACCCGGGTTTCCAGTTCCTGCCTGGTCACCACCGCCGGTGAGGCTTCCATCAGCGCCTGCAGGATCTTCAGCGCGGTCGGGTTGAGCTGCAGCAGCTTGCCCTGGCGGCGGACTTCGAGGGTGTCGAGGTTGTATTCGAGGTCGGCGGTGTTGAGCACGCGCGTCTGCACGCCGCGGCCGCGGCGCGACAGCGCATTGAGTCGCACCTCGACCTCCTGCAGCGCGAACGGCTTGATCAGGTAGTCGTCGGCGCCGGAATCGAAGCCGGCGAGTTTGTTCTCGAGGCTGTCGCGTGCGGTCAACATCAGCACCGGCGTCTGCTTGCGCGCTTCGTTGCGCAGCTTGCGGCAGACCTCCAGGCCATCGAGGCCCGGCAGGTTCAGGTCGAGCACGATCGCGTCAAAGTCGTGGACCACGGCCAGGTGCAGGCCGGTGACGCCATCAGCGGCGAAATCCACGGTGTGACCGCGGTCCTCGAGAAAGTCGCCGAGATTGGCGGCGATGTCCTGGTTGTCTTCGATGACGAGGATGCGCATGACTGGGGACCTTCCTGGGTAGTGGGGCTTTCGACCGTCGAACGTCGTTCAAGTTGCAGCGGCCGAGGTGGGACGCTCGTCGACGCGTCGGTGTCTGACTTAACGATCTTAACGATCTTAACGATTCGATTCTGCCAGAGCCGTCGTGAGCGCCAGTCACCTGCTGCACACGCGCCGATGCACGAAGCGCAGACAAACAAAGGCCCAAGCGCGGGGCCACCGCGCCTGGGCCAAAAGGGTATTGCCCCGATTACCGTAACCTGCATCGACCAGGTACTGACTTGGTAGAGCGGCAGTGCTGCGGTAGGGACAGGCTACGCCGAAATCGATTAAATCGCTGTTAAAAAGTCGCGTTAAATTCTGGTTAAGAAATCACGCCACTTCTGTTTGCTGTCGCCAGTTTCGCGCATGATCGCGCAACATGACGTCTTCTGCCGCGAACGTCTGAACTCAGCGCGAGGCCGCCTTTTTCGCGATCCGTCGCTTCAGGCGGTCGGCGACGTAGGTGATGATCTCGCCGGCCACGTCCACCCCGGACGCGTCCTCGATTCCCTCCAGGCCTGGCGAGGAGTTCACCTCGAGCACCAGCGGTCCACGCGCACTGCGAATCAGATCGACACCTGCGACACCGAGACCGAGCACGCGCGCGGCCCGGATCGCGACATCCTGTTCGGCCGCACTGGCACGAACACCCTTGGCCGAACCGCCGCGATGGAGGTTGGAGCGGAAGTCGCCCTTGGGTGCCTGCCGCCGCATCGCCGCGACCACGCGCCCACCGACCACGAAGCAGCGCACATCGGCACCACGCGCCTCCTCGATGAACTCCTGGACCAGGAAATTGGCGTAGAGGCCGCGCAGCGCCTCGATGACACCGCGTGAGGCCGACAGCTTCTCGGTCAGCATCACGCCAGCACCCTGGGTGCCCTCGTTGAGCTTGATGACGTGCGGCGGGGGGCCCAGCATCGACAGCAGGTCGCCGGTGTCGTCGGGGTTGTCGCCGAAAACGGTGGTCGGCAGGCCGATGTGCTCGGCCGCCAGCAGCTGGTGGCAGCGCAGCTTGTCGCGCGCCCGCAGGATCGCGTCGGAGGAGTTGGGTGTGACCGAGTTCATCAGCTCGAACTGGCGCAGCACCGCCGAGCCGTAACGCGTCACCGACAAGCCGATCCGGGGGATCACCGCCTGGTAACCGGAGATCGGCCGCCCCTTGTAGTGCATGCTGAATCCGTCGCTGGCGATGCGCATGTAGCAGCGCAGCGGGTCGAGCACGCGGACGCTGTGGTTTTGCTCGCGCGCGGCCTCGACCAGGCGCCGGGTCGAGTAGAGCTTGCTGTTGCGCGACAGGATCGCCAGTTTCATTGCATCGATTTCACGATAGGCACGATCGTCGCCGAGATGGGCAGCCGGCCGTGCAGGAAAGAGCGCGCGGGATCGACGGTGAACACCCTCGCCAGCGCGGTACGGCCCAGCAGCATCGGAAACAGCATGCCGCGCCGATCCGACAGATTGATTTCAACGGCCCGATCGACCCCGGCCAGCGACAACGTGGTGCGGACGAACACCCGGCGCGTGCAGTGGCCGCCGGAATCGGTGACCTCGCGCTCGTCGAACACCGGGGCCGCCGCCTCGATGATCCCGCCGCGTTGCCCCGGACTGATCCTGAAGCCGACCCACGGCACACCGCCATCGGAAAAGCGCCATTGCGAATCCACGTGGAGCGCCGAGCTGCGCGCGCCACTGTCGACCTTGGCGCGCAGGCGCGCGATGCCAAGCTCCGGTAACGAAGCCCACTCACGCCAGCCCAAAACGATTTTCGTTGCCATCGAAGCCTCCAGGGCGAGCCGCTGAAAGGCAAAAGCGGCGGCCACTGTAAGTCAGGCCGCCGCTGGAGATGTGTGGAGCGGGTGATGGGAATCGAACCCACGCTAGCAGCTTGGGAAGCTGCAG